>JBKOYZ010000059.1:0-44011 GCA_046725655.1 Actinomycetota bacterium
CGCCTCGAACGCTCCCTGGATGTTGACCAGGAAGTAGAAGAAGAAGGCGGTCATCGTGAACCGTAAGGGCAGGTTCGTGAAGAACCGGTCCCAGTTGCCCTTCATCGTCCCGAGGATGTTGATCGTGAAGGCGAAGACCGGGACGAGGAGCATCCAGGACGAGACCTCCGCGATGGTCTTCAGCCACGCAGGGGTCGGCGACTGGAGGATGTGGTGGTCGCCGACGCCGGTGTAGAAGAACGCCATCCCCCAGAACGAGACGAGCGAGAGCGTGTAGCTGTAGAGCGGCGTGTTGGTGACGCGCGGGACGATGTAGTACGTCAGCGCGAGCAGCATCGGCGTCAGCCAGAGGCCGAAGAGGTTGTGCGCGTACCACCAGTTGAGCATCGCGTCCGAGAGCGAGTTCGATAACGCCCCCGAGGGCGCGCCCCAGACGTGGCCCGGCCGCCAGATCACGTTGCCGATCGCGTAGTCGATTGCGAGCCACAGCGGGCTGGCGATGAAGAACCAGACGGAGACGTAGATCGGCCTGATCGTCCGGATGGCGACCGTCGCGAGGATGTTGATGATGTTCAGCGACCAGATGACGATCAGGGCGATGTCGATGGGCCAGATGAACTCGCCGTACTCGCGTCCCTGGCTGTGGCCGGTCAGCAGGCCGATGATCCCGAGCAGGTACATGACGTTCCAGGCCCAGGCGCAGACGATCCCGAGGCGCTCGCTCCACATCCCACGGGTGCCGACGAGGCGCGGGAGCATGTAGAAGAGCGCGCCGAAGTACATCATCGTCAGCCAGGCGAGGATCACCCCGTTCACGTGCGAAGGCCGGACGCGGCTGAACGAGAGCCACGAGTAGCCGCCGAAGGCCTCGGGGGTGACGAACTCTGTTGCCAGGACGAGCCCGAACAGGTCGACGACCGTCAGCCAGACGATCGAGCTGAGGATCCAATGCTTGGCGGCTCCGTCCGGGAACGGCACAACGCGCGCCTCGCGGCGCGTCAGCGGCGCCGGTGCCTCGACCTCGACCGCGCCGGGCCTGGGCGGCTCGCGCTCGCGGACTGCCATGCGCCCGTGACGCTACGAGCCGTCGGGGCGCCGCGCTATCGAGATGACGTATTTGTCATCTCACGGTCATTGTGCGATCACGAACGGGTGCGTTATGGTCGCCGGCGGGAGACGCTGGCGGCAGTGCGGATCTTGGTCATCGAGGACGAACCGCGGATCCTCGGGTTCCTAACACGAGGCCTCGAAGCCGAAGGCTTTTCGGTCGTCGGCGCGCGTGACGGTGAGGAGGGACTACGCCTGGCGCTCGAGCTGCGGTGCGACCTCGTCATCCTCGACCTGCTGCTGCCGCGACTCGACGGGCTGAGCGTCCTCGGCCGGCTCGAGCGCGAGCACCCCGACCTGCCCGTCGTGATCGTGTCGGCGCGCACGGACATGACGACGAAGCTCCGCGGCTTCGGCCTCGGAGCCAGCGACTACCTGACGAAGCCGTTCTCGTTCGACGAGCTGCTCGCGCGCATCCGCGTCCATCTCCGCCGGCCGGGCGTCGAGAACGGCCTTCATATCCTCCGCGCGGGAAAGCTCGAGCTCGACCTGGCGCGGCGGCAGGCGTGCTGCGGGGACCGCCTTGTCAACCTCTCCGACCGCGAGTTCAAGGTGCTCCACCACCTGCTCGAGTGCGCAGGTGAGGTCGTGAGCCGCGAGCGCCTGCTCTCGGAGGTCTGGGGCTACCACTTCGACCCGGGGTCCAACGTCGTCGACGTCTGCATCCGCCGCCTGCGCAAGAAGCTCGGGCCCGCGTCGCCCATCGAGACCGTTCGCCATGCGGGATATCGACTCTCTGCGGCGTAGGTCGGTCGAGCTTGCGTGGTTCGCGTTCGCGCTCGCGAACCTCGCCGCCATGCTGGTCTGGGAGCGCTGGGAGACGGTCCCGTTCCACTTCATCTGGGTCAGCCTGACCATCGTCTACGGGTTCCGGGTCTGGCGACCGGCTTCGACGGCGCTGACGCTCGGCTTTGTCGCAGTCTCCACCGGCATCCTGATCGTGGTCGACATCTCCCACGGCAATCAGGAGTGGGGCGAGCTGACCGAGGTGCCGCTGATGTCGGCGATGTTCCTGGCGATGGTCTGGCATGCGCGGCGGCGCCAGGACGCGCTCGCGATCGCCGAACGGCACGCGACCCGGCTCGAGTCGCTGCTCGAGCGGCAAGAGCGGTTTCTCCACGACGCGTCGCACGAGCTACGCACGCCCATCACGATCGCCCGCGGCCAGCTCGAGGTGCTCCGGCGCACGGGGCCGGGCGACGCGCCCGAGCTCGACCTGACGCTCGACGAGCTCGGGCGGATGGAGCGGATCCTCGAGCGCCTGCTCCTACTTGCCCGGGCCGATCAGCCCGACTTCCTCGAGCACGACGAGATCGAGCTCGACGCCTTTCTCGAGGACGTCTTCATGCGCTGGTCGGAAGTCGCGCCACGGCGCTGGCTCCTGGGGCACCTCGCCGTCGGCACCGTCAGCGCGGACCCCGAGCAGCTGCGGATCGCGCTCGACGCCTTGCTCGAGAACGCTGTCAAGTACAGCGAGCCCGGCGACGAGATCGAGCTGTCCTCGCGCGCTTTCGGCCGCCAGGTAGTCGTCGAGGTGCGCGACACGGGCATCGGCGTCCCGGACGATGCTCTCGCGAGGATCTTCGAACGCTTCGCGCGAGCAGACGCCGCGAGGACGCGCGCACAAGGTGGTGTCGGTCTGGGTCTTGCGATCGTCGACACGATCGCGAAGGCGCACGGCGGCCGCTCCGAGGTGAGAAGGAACGGCAAGGGCTCGGTCTTCGCGCTGCGGCTGCCCGGCTTCACGGCGGTCCGGGTTCGAGCGCGAGACCGCCTGAGCGCGGTCTCCCACTCTTAGCGAATCCTTATCGCGGCTTCAGGCCCGTCTTAGGCCCGCGGGGTTGGATGCGGCCCTCGCGAGCGTAATCCGCGCTCGCACCAACCGAAGGAGACGGAGATGATCCAGAACCAAGCAGCCCGAGCCTTTGCACTGCCGATCGACCCGCGGCCGCCAGCGCGCGGAGTCCGGGAGCAGATCGAGCTGACCGCCGAGGCAGTCCTCATCGCGGACGGTGCGCGTGTCGCGCAAGTCCACGGCGACGGCTGGGAGCGCCGCGGGCTCCTGCAGCAGCTGCGGCGCAAGCGACATCTTGGGACCTAATCGTCTCGCGTGGCCAGCAACGTTTGTGGATCAGAGACCCGGGTTTAGCCGGCCGCGCCGGCAAAGCCGGCACGGCCTCCAGACGGCATCGCAAGCGACGCCTTAGGACCTAGTCGTCTTGCTCGCCCTCGGTGCCACGGCGCAGCGGCTCACGGCCGGGCGGCTGGCTCGGCGCCGGGCGGACGGGCGCCGGCGGGATCGGCCGAGTCACCGGCGCGTCCACGGCGATCGTGATCGGCTCACCGTGGTGGGCGACCTCGAGCGGCTCCCCGTCGAGCAGCCGGTAGGTCGCCCTGCTCTTCGTGGCTTCCACGGCGAGCCGTCGCTGCCGGAACAGGAGCCGGAACGCCAGCCGCTCGAGCCGCGCCGGTAGCCGCGGCGCGAACGTCAGCGTCCCGCCGTGGTCCCGCATGCCGCCGAAACCGGCGACCGCGGCGATCCAGGTGCCGGCGAGCGAGGCGATGTGAAGACCGTCGCGAGTGTTGTGCGCGAGGTCCTGCAGGTCGATCAGCGCCGCCTCGCCGAAGTAGTCGTACGCGAGCTCGAGGTGCCCGACCTCGGCGGCTATCACCGCCTGAGTGCAGGCCGAGAGCGAAGAATCACGGACGGTCAGCGGCTCGTAGTAGTCGAAGTCGTTCGCCTTCTGCTCGGGCGTGAACGCGTCTCCGCGGAGGTGCAACGCCAGCACGAGGTCGGCCTGCTTGACCACTTGCTTGCGGTACAGGTCGAAGTAGGGAAAGTGCAGCAGCAGCGGATACTGGTCTTCCCCCGTGCGCGAGAAGTCCCAGGGCTCGTGCTCGGTGAATCCCTCTGACTGCGGGTGGACCTCGAGCTTCTCGTCCCAGGGGACAACCATCGCGCGGGCGGCGTCGCGCCACTCGGCTGCCTCCTCGGCGTCAACCGCGAGCTCGGCCGCGCAGTCCGGGTGGCGGGCGACCGCCTCGGCCGCCTCGTACAGGTTCTGCTGGGCGAGCAGGTTCGTGTAGACGTTGTTGTCGGCGAGCGCGCTGTACTCGTCCGGGCCCGTCACGCCGTCGATCCGAAAGCTGCCCTCCGGGTCGTGGTGTCCGAGCGAGCGCCAGAGACGTGCCGTCTCGACGAGCAGCTCGACGCCGGCGTCCCGCTCGAACTCGTCGTCATCCGCGGCCGCCTGGTAACGGGCGACCGCGGCCGCGATGTCGGCGTTGATATGGAACGCCGCGGTCCCGGCCGGCCAGTAGCCGGAGCACTCCTGCCCGCGGATCGTCCGCCACGGGAACGTGGCACCCGCCAGGCCGAGCTGTCGCGCCCGCTCGTGCGCGAGGTCGAGCGTCGAGTGGCGCCAGCGCAGCGCATCCGCCGCCGCATCGGGAGCCGTGTAGGTGAGGACCGGCAGCACGAAGGTCTCGGAGTCCCAGAAGGTGTGCCCGTCGTAGCCCCGGCCCGTCAGGCCTTTCGCGCCGATGGCGCGCTGCTCCGCGCGCGCACCTGCCTGGAGCGTGTGGAAGAGGCCGAAGCGAACGGCCTGCTGAAGCTCCGTGTCGCCCTCCAGCTCGACGTCCGCGCGGTCCCAGAAATCGTCGAGGTAGCTGCGCTGGTCGGCGATGAGGCCGTCCCAGCCGGTGTGGCGCGCCTCGGCGAGGGCGGCGACGACCTGGTCTCGGATGGCCGGGAGCGAACGCTGGCTGGACCAGCCGTACGCGAGGAACTTCGCTACGGCGACGCGGTCGCCCAGCCCGAGATCGGCAGCGATGGTCAGCCGCCCGACGTCGGCGAAGCTCTCGACGATCGCGTCGGTTCCGTCCGGCCCTTCGACCTCGTGGTCCATCCCGGCCGCCATCCGCAGCTTGCTCGACTTCGTCCTGTGGACGAGGATGACGCGCGCTCCGCGCTCGCCGAAGTCCTCCGATTCAAGCGGGGATTCCAGTGCCGCGGCCGCCCTCGGGTCGCGGCTGTGCGGCGGCACGGTCTCGTTGGCGACGAGCTCGGACTGGACGACGACCCGCAGCGGCCGGTCGATGGGCTCCACCTCGTAGAGAATCGCCGCCGCCGATCGCTGCACGAACGAGACGAGCCGGGTCGACCTGATCCGGACGCTGTCGCCGGCCGGTGAGCGCCACTCGACTGTCCGCCGCAGCACGCCGGCGCGGAGGTCGAGCGCGCGCTCGTGCGCCTGCAGCTGCCCGTAGCGGACGTCGAACGGCTCGTCGTTGACGAGCAGCCGGATGATCTTGCCGTTCGTGACGTTGACGATCGTCTGGCCGTCTTCCGGAAAGCCGTATCCCGCCTCGGCGTACGGCAGCGGCCGCGTCTCGTAGAACGAATTGAGATACGTGCCCGGGAGGCCGAACGGCTCGCCCTCGTCGAGGTTGCCGCGCAAGCCGATGTGGCCGTTCGCAAGCGCGAACAGCGATTCGCACTGCGCGAGGACGTCGAGATCCAGCTCGGTCTCCCGGAGACACCACGGTTCGACCGGGAAGATGCGATGAGTGATCATCGGTCGTCGAGCAGCTCGTCCAGGTCCGAGACGACGATGTCTGCGCCGTGCTGCCGCAACGCGTCGGCCTGCCCGGCGCGGTCGACGCCGACGACGATCCCGAAGTTCCCCGCCCGGCCGGCCTCGACGCCGGCGAGCGCGTCCTCGAACACCGCGGCGGCAGCGGGATCCGTGTCGAGCGCTCGCGCGCCGGCGAGAAACGTGTCGGGAGCAGGTTTTCCTCGTAGGTGGTCGCGCTCAGCCACGATCCCGTCTACGACTGCGTCGAACAGGTCCTCGATCCCCGCTGCGGCGAGCACGTCGCGGCAGTTTGCGCTCGCCGAGACGACAGCGCGCCGGAGCCCCGCCTCGTGGGCAGCGCGCACGTAGCGAACCGAGCCGTCGTAGGCCTCGACGCCTCGCGTGCGGATGAGCCCGACAGCGAGCTCGTTCTTGCGGTCGCCGAGGGCCCTGATCTCTTCCTCAGGCAGCTCGATCCCGCGCGACTCGAGGAAGGAACGCACACCGTCGTAGCGAGGCTTGCCGTCGACGTACTCGGTGTAGTCCTTGACGGGGTCGAACGGCACGAACGGCTCGCCGGTCTTCGCGGCGCGCGTGCGCAGGAACTCGTCGAACATCTGCTTCCAGGCCTCCGCGTGCACCTTCGCCGTCTGAGTGAGGACGCCGTCCAGGTCGAACAGGCACGCCTGAATCCCCTCCGGCAGCCCCAGCATCGAGGCCCGACCTTATTCCACGGCCGCGCATGCCGGTCGCCGTCAGGGCCGGGCGAGCCTTGAAGGGGACCCGAAATCGTCGTACCCTCGTGCTCGTAGCCACAAGTCGCCCGCCTGCGGCCCGGGCCCTCGTGAAGGCGAGGTCGAATGAAGGCCACCACCGCCCATCCCGTCGCCGCCGAGGAGACGACCGACGGCGCGCCGCCGGCGTCTGCCGTCACTGTCGGGCAGAGCGGCTCGGTCGCATTTCCGGAGGTGGTGCGCGCCCATTACGACTGGGAGCGCGCCGGCTGTCCCGACGGGGCCACACGCGATCGCTTTCGCGAGAAGCTGCAGGAGTTCGAGCTCACCGAGGGTGAGCTCACGCATGCGTACTGGGCGACGAAACGCCCCTCGGCTGTGGGCCTGACCGTCAAGCCGCGGGGCTGGCTGATGTCGTTCGTGACCGACCACGACGCGACGATCCGGCTCCACCGCGTCACCGACTGGCTCGCGCGCGAGGCGGCGATCGCGGATCTGCTGCACCACTGCGACACCCTCGCGATCAAGGTCTCCGAGGTGCTCCGCGGGACGACCGAGCGAATCGCGATGCAGTGGCTCTTCACCGTCCAGAGCCACCTGCTCGGGTTCGTCGAGCGAACGCAGGGCAGGCCGTCGAAGGAGATCAAGAAGGAGATCGACGCGGTCTACAGGCGGCAACGAGACGAGCTGATCCAGATCGAGCGCTACTACGTGCGCGCCGGTACGAAGGCCGCGCGGATCGTCTACTTCTGGGGGATGATGATCGGCGTCGCCGCCGCGGCGTTCATCGGGCTCGTGCTCGCGTTCATTCTCTGGCGGACCGGCTGGTTCGACCAGCCGCACACGCGGCGCACCGAGACGTTCTTCATCTCGTTCGTCGCGGGCGGCGTGGGCGCCGTCGTCAGCGTGCTGATGCGGATGAGCTCGAACAGGTTCAGGGTCGACTACGAGGTCGGGCGGGCGACGATCCGGCGCCTGGGGAGCTTCAGACCGCTGATCGGGTCCGTGTTCGGCATGGCCGTCTTCTTCCTCTTCATGAGCGAGATCCTCCAGACGAAGGTCCCGACGGACAAGGAGACGGCGTTCTTCTTCTTCGGCATCCTCGCGTTCTTCGCCGGCTTCAACGAGCGCTGGACGAACGTCCTCTTCGGCAAGGCGGAGCGCACGATTGCCGGCAGCCTCGGCGCCGGCATCCCGCCGCCGAGGCTCGAGGAGGATGAGGAAGAGGACTAGCAGGCGGGCGCGGCCACGGCAGCCGCGCCCGCCAGAAGGACGGCTAGCTTGTCGGGCCGAGCACGGGCGGCGCCTCGAGCCGCTCGTCGCGCTCGCGGGGCTCCGCCGCGGGCTCGAGCCGCGGCAGCCACTCCAGCCACTTCGGCAGGTACCAGTTCCAGTCGCCGAGCAGCTTCATGGTCGCCGGCAGCAGCACCGCGCGGATGATCGTGGCATCGATCAGCACAGCCGCCGCGAGCCCGATGCCCATCTCCTTCATGTCGAGGATCGGCATCAGCGCGAAGACGAAGAACACGCCGACCATCACGATCGCTGCGCTCGTGACGACGCCGGCAGTCGTGCTGATCCCGTACTCGACCGCCTCCTCGGTCGTGAGACCGCGGTCATAGGCCTCACGGACTCGCGTCAGGATGAAGATGTGGTAGTCCATCGAAAGGCCGAACAGGATCACGAACAGGAAGATTGGGAGCCAGTAAGCGATGCCACCGTTCGAGCTGAAGTCGAACAGGCTCTCGCCCCAGCCGTACTGGAAGATCAAGACCAGCACGCCGTAGGCCGCTCCCACCGAGAGCAGGTTGAGCACGATCGCCTTGAGCGCGATCACGATCGAGCGGAACGAGACGAGGAGCAACGCGAAGGCGAAGATCAGGACGAAGCCGAACACGATCGGCGCCTTGCTCTTCAGCAGCGAGTTCTGATCGACCGATTGAGCCGTGTTGCCGGTGACGGCGTAGGTCGCGCCGGGCACTCTCCCGACCGTGGCCGGCAGGATGTCTTTGCGCAGAGTCTTCAGCGCCTCGTTGGACTTCGCGTCGACACCGTTGCCGACCAGCGGGATCGTCACCCGCGCGACGTCATGAGAAGCGTTGACCTCGACGTCGATCGGCCTCTTTGCCTGGCCGCTGGCGAGCGCTTGCGTGCCCAGCGCCCCGATCGCCTGCTTGGTCGCGGGCGAGTCGGTGTCCGCCTCGACGGCCACGATCGCGGGGGCGACGTTGCCGTTCGAGAAGGCGTCCTGGATGCGCTGGATCGTGTCCACCGTCGGCGCGTTCTTGGGGAGCGCCTCCAGCCCGCTCTGTGAGGTGTGAAGGCGGAAGGCCGGTAGCGCGAGCAAGATCAGCAACCCGCCGGCCAACGCCGCCGCGGCCGCCGGATGCCTCAGAGTGGGCTTGAGGATCGCCTTCCACAGCCGACTTCCGCCTGCGTCGTTCCGGAACTGGTGCACGAACGGGATCCGACCGCTGTCCACGCGGGGCCCGAGCTTCGACAGCAGCGCCGGGAGGACGGTCAACGAGCCGAGCATCGCGACCGCGACGACGATCATCGTCGCGATCCCGAACGAGAGATAGGTCTTGTCGCCGGCGAAGAACAGCCCCGCCATGGCGATCAGCACCGTGAAACCCGAGATGAGCACGGAGCGCCCCGACGTGGCGGCCGCAGCCGCGAGGGCGGCGGACGACTCCCGCCCGGCTGCACGCTCCTCGCGCCAGCGCTTGATGTAGAAGAGCGAGTAGTCGACGCCGACCGCGAGCCCGATCAGCAGGATGACGGCGTTGACGTTCTGATCGGCAGGAACCACATGGCTCGTGACCGCCACCAGGCCGATGGTGCCGAGCACGCCCGACAGGGCGAGCAGGACCGGGATCCCGACAGCGACCAGAGTCCCCAACACCAGCAGGAGCACGCCGACCGTGATCGGGATCGACCGCTCGCCGGCCAGCTTGAGCTGATCGCTGAACATCTTGTCGAGCGCCTTGTCCGAGCTGACTCCGGCGTGGCCGACGAAAAACCCTGGATGTCGCTTGGCCACGTTGTCGGTCGCCGCCGAAAGCGCGTCGATCTTCTTCTGCGCTTGATCGGCGTCGCCCCTCATCTCCCACTGGACCATCGCCGCGTGGCGGTCGTCGCTGATCAGATCGGCGTGGCGAGGAGCGTAGGGCGAGTCGAGGTTCTTGATCGCCGGGTTGGACTCGACGGAACGGATCACGTCGGCCACCGTCGACCGGAAAGCCGGGTCGTCGGCCGTTCGGCTCGCGCTCTGGACGAGCACGATCTCGGTCTGCGGAGCCCGCTCGGGGAAGGCCCTCTGGAGGATCTTGTCGGCCTTGTGCGACTGGCCCACGCCCGCGTCGTTGACGTCGATCTGCTTGAAGCCGAGCGCGATGTTGCCGAAGGCGAACAACACGACGACACACGCGAGCCAGCCGAAAACGGCCGTCTTCCAGTGGATCGCGCTCCAGCGGCCCATCCGGCCGGCGATGTTCATCGCCCGCTGCATCTGCTCGGAGCAGACGTCGATCGGCCTCCTGTGGTGGTCGGTCGGCTCAGGCTCGTCCTGGATCACGCGCGTCTTCATCTCCGCTCCTTCCTCCGGGTACGTGGTGACGCTCGCACCGAAGGCGGGGCGCGGAAAGGCGGCGGGCTTGTGGTTCGAAGGGCGGGTTTCTTGCCGGTTGCCCAGGCGGCTTTCTGCTCAGGAGCGGAGGAACGTCAACACCGCGAGCACCCGCCGCGACTCGCTTCCCGTCGAGGGCAGGCCGAGCTTGGTGAAGATGCTGGACACGTACTTCTCGACCGCGCGCACGGTGATCACGAGCTTGTCTGCGATGCCCTGGTTCGAGGCGCCCGAGGCCATCAGCTCCAGCACCTCGCGCTCACGCGGCGTCAGCTGCGCGAGCGGATCGTCCGGCCGCTGACGCGACACGAGCGTCGTGACGATGATCGGGTCGAGCGCAGAGCCTCCGTCCCCGACCCGCCGGAGAGCCGCCACGAACTCGTTCACGTCGCTGATTCGATCCTTCAGCAGGTACCCCACGCCTTCCGCCGAGTCGGCGAGCAACTTCATCGCCAGCCCGAGCTCGACGTACTGCGAGAGGACGAGCACCGCGACACCCGGGTGCTTCGAGCGGATCTCGAGGGCGGCGCGCAGACCCTCATCGTTGTGGGTCGGTGGCAGGCGGATGTCGACGATCGCGACGTCGGGCGAGTAGCTGCGCACCTTGAGCAGCAGGTCGTCCGCGTCGGCGCATTGCGCGACGACGTCGAAGCCGGCGTCGTCGAGAAGCCGCGCCAGCCCCTCCCGGAGCAGGACGCTGTCCTCGGCGATCGCTACGCGCAAGGGATCTCCGCCTGGACGCGGGTTCCGCCGCCGCGCGGCGTCCAGACGCGAAGCCGGCCGCCGAGAGCCTCGACGCGGTCGGCGAGACCGCGGAGGCCCGACCCGCGTTCCGTGTCTGCGCCGCCGATCCCGTCGTCCACGACCTCGACGATCAGGCCGGCCGGAGACTCCGCGACCGAGACCCGGGCCCCGTTCGCCTGCGCGTGCTTGGCGACGTTCGCGAGGCCCTCCGAGACCACGTAGTAGGCCGCGACCTCCACGCGCTCGGGCGGGCGGCCCCGGATGTCGACGGCAAGCCGGACGGGCAGGGGCGCGCGCGCCGCCAGAGACTCGAGCGCGACCGCGAGGCCATGGCCGCTGAGGACGGCGGGATGGATTCCCCGAGCCACGTCCCGCAGCTCCTCGAGCGAGAGCCCGATCTCACGTCGGGCCGCATCGAGCTGCTCCTTGAGCTCGGGCTGGTCCGCGAGCTTCTGCTCGAGCAGGCTCAGCCGCAGCGACAGCGCGATCAGCCTCTGCTGCGCGCCGTCGTGGAGATTCCGCTCGAGCCGCTGGCGCTCCTTCTGTCCGGCTTCGATCACGCGGGCTCGCGATCCCTTCAGCTCCTCGAGGCGAGCCCGGAGCTCCGCGTGCAGGCGCCCGTTCTCGAGCGAGATGCCGGCGGCCGCGCCGACAGCATCGAGCAGCTCGTGCTCGTCGTCGAGCGCGCGGTCGTGGACCAGGGCGGCGACACGAACGCCGTTTCGGTCGATCGGCGTCGTTGCGCGCTCGTCGTCGTCGGGCAGCTCGACCGGACGGCCGTTCAGATCGACGTAGGTGCGAAAGTCGGGCAGCCAGTACGCGAGCGTCAGCGAGGGATCCCGCAGCGCCTGCGCCAGCGCGTTTCGCAGGTCGGCCGGCTCGGGGTCAGCACGGAGCTCGATCATCAGCTCGCCGACCGCCGATCTGGCCAACCGCGCGTCGAGCAGCCCGAGCAGGAAGGCGATCGGCGACAAGCCGAGCAAGAACAGCGTCACCCGCTGGACCTCCTGGAAGGCGGGCCCGTCGAACGTGCCGATCGTGAACAGGACCGCCACCATGACGAGCCCAACGGCGAACGAGTCGATCAGGATCGCCAGCGACCGCCGGCGCGGGCGGCCGAAGCGCCGCCGCCGGGCCGCGAGGACGCCTACGCCGAGCAGGCACATCACACTGATGGACAGCAGCTGGACGTGCTGCACCTTGCCCGCTGCGGCGGGCTGCGCGGAAATCTCGATCAGGTTCGCCGGTCCGACGCCGCCGAGCATCATCTTCACCAGCTGCAGCCCGATCGCGGAGGTGTATGCGCTCGCGACGAGCACGCGCTCGAACCGTGACGGCAGCCGACCGTCGGGAAAGGCCAGGCAGACGTGCAGGAAGAGGGCGGCCGGGAGAATGTCGAAGGCCGCGCCGATGGTGTACGCGCCTCCGTGGGGAGCGAACTGCCAGCCCGAGAGCGCGCTCGCGGAGCCGCCGGCGACCATCAGCAGGCCGAGCCGACTGTCCGGGCGGCGCCACCACGCGATGGTGCCGGCGACGATGTAGGGAACGCTCAGCCAGAGGATCAGAAAGATCTGAATCCCGTCCTGACCCTCGCCGGAGATACCGAAGGCGAAGGCCGTCGCCGCGGCCGCGAGACCGAGAACAGCGAGCCATGGAACGGCCGCGCCCACGCGATGGGCATTTACCGGCGTCAGATCCACCGGCGTCGCCGACGTGGCCATGGCCCTCCCTCCGTTGCGGCCCGCGACTCGGACCCTAGCGCGGGCGGCGAGGCAAATCGACTGCGGCGTCGCTTGCGATGCCGCCCAAAGGGCCGGCCGATTCACTCGGCCGGCCGCTAATCCCGGCTGGCAGCTCGACCGCGCCCGAGCTCGGTACGGCTGAGGAGCGCCCGCGCAGGGTGTTACCCGAACCTCGTTCTACCGGGCGGCCCCGTTGCGGTCTCTCGGCCGACGTGGGAGCGTCGGGCCATGGGCGCAGCCGCCGATCGGCTGTCGGAACGACAGGGCATAGCCCAGCGTGTCCAGGCGGCACGCCTCGAGACGAAGCTCGCCGTCGGCGGCCTCGTGGCGATCGCCGTCCATGTCGTCGACGACAACTTCGTCCAGCCGCGACCGGGCACTTCGGCGGGCGACCACCTCGTCAGCGGGCTCGTGCCGCTGGCGGTACTCGGTGTCGTGGCCGCGGCCTACCCGCGGCTCCGCGCTGGATTCCGGGCCGCGCTCGCGCTCTTCTTCGGCGTCCTCGGGATCGTGATCGGTGGCATCGAGCCCGCCTACTACGGCCCGAAGGAGGGGCTTTCCGGCGACGACTACACCAGCCTGCTGGCGCTGGCGGGCGGCATCGTCCTGATCGCTGTCGGCGCCGTGACGCTCTGGCGGTCGAGACGGCGAGACGACAGGCACGCGTGGCGCTACACGCGGAGGTTTCTGCTCGGCATCGCGGCGCTGCTCGTAGCGTTCTTCGTCATCTTCCCGCTCTCGCTTTCGTACGGGTTTACGCACGTCGCGCGAACGAAGACAGAGAGCGGAAACCTCGGCCTGCCGTACCGAACGGTCGCATTCGAGACGAGCGACGGCCTGCGGCTGAAGGGCTGGTTCGTCCCCTCGCGGAACCGCGCGACCGTGATCGTCTTCCCGGGAAAGAAGGGAACGCAGAAGCACGCGCGCATGCTCGTTCGGCACGGGTACGGCGTGCTCGTCTTCGACCGCCGGGGAGAGGGCGAAAGCGAGGGCGACCCGAACGCTCTGGGTTGGGACTTCGACCGCGATCTCAAAGGCGCACTGCGGTTCCTCCGCGGACGCGCGGACGTCGAAGAGAGCCGCATCGGCGGGGTCGGGCTCTCGGTCGGCGGTGAGGCGCTCTTGCAGACGGCGGCGGAGACGAGGGGCTTCAGGGCGATCGTCTCGGACGGTGCGGGCGCTCGCTCCGTCCGTGAGGACGTGCTGCACGTCCGCGCGTCGAAGCTGCCGGAGATCGCCATCTCGGCGGTGACGACGGGGGGAATGGTGGTCTTCGCGAACGAGCTGCCGCCGCCGAACCTGAAGAGCTTCGTGCCCAAGATCGCGCCAACGGCCGCGTTCTTCATCTACGCGACGAAGGGCGCGGCGGGTGAGGACAACAACCCGGACTACTACGAGGCCGCCGGGAACCCGAAGCAGATCTGGAAGGTCGACACCTCGCACACGCACGGCCTCACGGACCACCCGCAGGAGTACGAGCGGCGGGTGGTCGGCTTCTTCGACCGGAGGCTGCTGAGCAAGTAGCACGGGGTAGCCGCGCGGCGCGAGTACCGTTTAGCGCGTCTTGCCGATCACCGACGCGGCAACGAGGGGCGCCTCCTGAACGACCGGAGCGTGGTCGCGACGACGGCCGCGGCGGCAGGTCGAGTTGGGCGCGCCGGGACGGCGGCGCTCACCCACGCCCTCGGCGGGAGGGAGCGAACTCGGGTCATCGTCCTGCTCGCGTCGGTTCTGGCGATGGCGAGCGCGGACGCCGCGACCGTCGGCGCCTCGGCGATCCAGCTCCGGCACGACCTCGGCATCAACAACACGGACGTCGGCCTGCTCGTCACTGTCACCTCGCTCGTGGCCGCAGCCGCGACCCTTCCCTTCGGCGTCCTCGCCGACCGCGTCACCCGGACACGCATGCTGGGAGCCGCGATCGTCCTCTGGGGCGCGGCGATGGTCTGGAGCGCGACGGTGCCGTCGTTCGGCCACCTGCTCCTCGCACGCGTCTTTCTCGGCGCAGTCACTGCGGCCGCCGGTCCGGTGGTCGCCTCGCTCGTGGGCGACTGGTTCCACTCCTCGGAGCGTGGTCGGATCTACGGCTACATCATCTCCGGCGAGCTCATCGGCGCGGCGATCGGGTTCGCGGTCACGGGCGGCATCGCCACGCTCTCCTGGCGAGCGGCGTTCGTGATCCTCGCGCTGCCGGCGTTCGTCCTCGCGTGGCTCGTCTTCCACCTCCCCGAGCCCGCGCGCGGCGGGCGGACGCCGCTCCTCTCCGATCGCGAGTCGCCGCCGGTTGACGCGGGCGACGAGGGCGACGCCCGCCATACCGACGCGCAGCGGCTCGCGCGTGAACACGGCATCGAGCCGGACCCAAAGCTCATGCTGAGCGAAGACCCGAGGCGGCTCAACATCGTTGCGGCCGCCCGCTACGTCCTCAGCATCAAGACGAACGTCGCACTCATCCTCGCCAGCGCCTGCGGCTACTACTTCCTCTCGGGCGTGCAGACCTTCGGCGTGGAGTTCGTCACGAAGCAATACGACATCGTCCAGGCGCTCAGCACGCTCGTTCTCCTCGTCGTCGGCGCGGCCGGCGTCGTCGGTGTGATCGCCGGGGGATCGCTCGGGGATGCCCTGTTGCACCGCGGCTACCTGAACGGGCGGATCCTGGTCAGCGCGATCGCCGCCACCCTCGCGGTCGTGCTCTTCCTGCCCGCGATCTTCACGCAGAGCCCGCTGACGGCGCTCCCCTACATCTCGTTCGCGTCCCTCGCGCTCGCGGCGCAGAACCCGCCGCTCGATGCGGCCCGCCTCGACATCGTCCATCCGTTGCTCTGGGGACGAGCCGAGGCCGTCCGAACGTTCGTGCGCACCATCGCCATGGCGTTCGCGCCACTGCTCTTCGGAGCGGTCTCCGACTACATCTTCGGCGGGGGCCGCTCCGGGCTCCAGTGGACGTTCGCCGTCATGCTGCTCCCGCTCGCGGCCAGCGCGTTCTTCCTCTTCAAGGCGCTGGGCACGTATCCGCGCGACGTGGCGTCGGCGTCGGCCGCAGCCGCGCACACTCCCAGCCCGGCCGCCGCGCTCGGCTAGCGGTCACGGCCCGAAAAAGGTTCACCGAGCCGGGTGCGCTTTCGTCCACCGTCTCCGCTGACTTTCCGCCTTGGCCTCGCGGCCTCCGCGTACAACCTTCGGTGACGGCTTCGACCTACTCGCGTCCCGTGCTCGGTGCAGGCGGGAACATAGGGGCGGCGTCCCGATCGCACAAGAGGGTTCAAAAAATGAAAGTCGCAAAGAGCGAGGACTTCCTTCGCGAGGTAGCTTCCGCGCCGCAGTGAGCGTCGCCTGGGGCATCTTCTCGACCGCCGCGATCAACGACCTGGTGCTCGCCGGGGCTGCGGCGACCGACGCGTGCGAGGTGGTCGCGGTCGCGAGCCGCGATGCAGCGCGCGCCGAGGCATACGCACGAGAGCACGGCATCGAACGCGCGCACGGCAGCTACGAGGCGCTACTCGAGGATCCGAACGTCCAAGCCGTCTACATCCCGCTCCCGAACTCCCTGCACATCCTTTGGACGCTGCGAGCGGTGGAGGCCGGCAAGCACGTCCTGTGCGAGAAGCCGTTCTCGCGGCATGCGGACGAGGTGGAGGAAGCATTCGAGCGCGCCGAGGCCGCCGGGCTCGTGGT
The DNA here is from genome assembly GCA_046725655.1 of Actinomycetota bacterium. Lineage (GTDB taxonomy): Bacteria > Actinomycetota > Thermoleophilia > Gaiellales > Gaiellaceae > 13-2-20CM-68-14. Next base: position 16,208 of record JBKOYZ010000059.1, read on the forward strand.
CTCGGAAGGGTTCATGTGGCGGCACCACCCGCAGACCGCGAAGCTCGTCGAGCTCGTCCAGTCGGACGCGATCGGCCGGCTGCGGGTCGTCCGCTGCCAGTTCGGCTTCGATCTCGAGGTCGAGCGCGGTGCGGCCGACACGCGCTTCGATCCCGAGCTCGACGGCGGCGCGCTGATGGACGTTGGCTGCTACTGCATCAACGCCATGCGCCTCCTCGCCGGCGAGCCCGAGCGCGTCTCCGGCGAGCAGGTCGTCGGGCCGACCGGTGTCGACGTCGTCTTCGCGGGCACGCTCGCCTTCGCCGACGACGTCGTCGGCCACTTCCACTGCGGCTTCGTCTTTCCGCGCAGTGCCGAGCTCGAAGTCGTGGGAGCGTCGGGCAGCATCCTCGTCCGGAAACCGTGGGTGATCGAAGAGCCGGCGATCGAGCTGCGCCGCGACGGCGCCGAGGCGGAGCGGATCTCGGTCGAAGACGCGGACTCGTACCGGCTCGAGCTCGAGAACGTCAGCGGCGCCATCCGCAGCGAGGTTCCGCTCCTGCTCGGGCGCGACGACGCGGTCGGCCAGGCGCGGACGATCGAAGCGCTCTACGAGGCCGCCGGGCGCGGCCGCGAGGTGGCGACCGGCTAGGGCTCGAGGGCACCCGATGCCAGCCGCCAGCCCGAATCTGCGGGCCTTCAGCCCGTCAGGAACGCGGCGAGGCTCGCGAGTGCCTCGTCGAGCCTGGAGGTGTCCCCCCAGGCACCGAGCACCTCGAGCTTCCTCGTCTTGCGGTCGAAGCGGGGCTCGACGCGCCCGACGAGGCGGTCACCCACCAGGATCGGCAGGACGTAGTAGCCGTAGTCGCGCTTCGCGGGCGGCACGTACATCTCGAGGCGGTAGCGAAAGTCGAACAACGCCTCCGTGCGCCGGCGGTCGTGGATGAGCCGGTCGAAGGGCGACAGCAGCGTCACCCGCTCGCCCACAGTCGCATCGTCCACGTCGGGGTGCGCCCGCCACTCGCCCTTCTCGAGGCGAACACCGAGCGAGCGGAAGCGCTGCTCCGCGAGCAGGCGCTCTGCGTCGCGTAGCGGCACCGTCTCCGTCTGCGGATACCAGCGCTCGCCGAGATCCCAGAGCCGCTGTCCACCGCGGCGGCCGGCAACCGCCGCCTCACCGCGCTCGTGCAGGCGCTCCAGCATCTGCGCGACCTGCCGGCGCCCCCACCAGCGGTGCGCGCCGGGGCGACGATCGGACGCCGCCGACCGGTCCTCGAGCTCGCGCGCGAGCAACGGCCCACGCCGCTCCAGCTCACCGAGGACGTACCGGCGAAAGGCCGCGTTCTGCTTCAGGAAGTCGTGCCTGCGGCGCTCCCACGCGTACGCGCCCGCGCGCCGGTTCCGCCGCATCAGCGCCCGGATCAGCGGCAGTGACTCGATCGGCCAGATGAAAGCGTTCCACTCGAACAGCGTCCGCTCCCCCCAGAGAAGTCGATCCAGCTCGAGCGGGTTGAACGGGCCGAGCCGGCTCCAGAGGACGAGCCGCTGCGGGGTCGCAACCGTCGCGATCGGATCGACCTGGAGGAAGCTGAGCCGGCGGACGGTCTCGAGGACGCCTCGCGCGGACCCGTCCAGCAGCTGGGCGCGAACGGCGATCCGCTGCGCCTGCTCCTTCGTCACTTGCCGGCTACGACTCGGAACCTGAGTCAGCCCTTCTTGACCGCGTAGTCGGCCAGCCCCTGCTCGAGGCGCGCGAACCCGCGCTTCCCCTTCGAACGCACCTCCGCCGCGAGCTTCGGCCCGCGGCGGCCGGCCAGCACGCTCGCGTGCACGTAAGCGACGAGCGCGCGCTGCACGCCCATGAGCGCGTTCGCGACGACGGCGGGCACAAGGTCGCGGTCGCTCGCGCGCGTCTCCTCGGCGATCAGCTTGGAGAGGGACTCCGTGTACTGGGCGACGATCTCGCGCTCGCGCGCCTGCAGCGTCGGGCTGTCGGCGACGATCCGCGCGGCTGTGACGATGAGGTCGGCGACCTCCTCACGCGCGAGCCGGACGGAGCGAGCGAGGACGAAGCGGCGAAACGCCGCCGGCACCGATTCTCCCACTCCCCGGTGACGCACGGCGTCCAGGAGCTCCGCCTCGAAGACCTCCATCTCCCGGTAGAAGAGGTCCTCCTTCGTCGGGAAGTAGTTGAAGACGGTCCCTTCGGAGACCTCGGCCTCCCGCGCGACCTCGGCCACGGTGACAGCCTCGAAACCGCGCTCTGCGAACAGGCGGCGCGCCGCCTCGGCGATCGCGTGGCGCGTCTGTTCCTTCTTGCGTTCCCGCAGGCCCGGTTGCGCGTTCATGCGGACACTTTACACACTAACTTACGGTGGCACTAATTTTAGTGTTACTCTAGGTTTATGGATACAACAATAAATCAGCCGGTTCTCGACCGGGAGATCCTCGTGCTCGGCGGGGTCGTCGTGATCGGGATGATCCTCGCAATTCTCGACGTGACGATCGTCAACGTCGCGATCCCCACGCTCGGAACCGACCTCGGGACGTCCATCTCGACGATCCAGTGGGTGATGACGGGGTACCTGCTCGCGTTCGCGAGTGTGATCCCGCTCAGCGGCTGGGCGACCGAGCGATTCGGCGCAAAGCGGGTCTGGATCGCTTCGCTGCTCCTGTTCCTCTCCGGCTCGGCGCTCGCCGGCGCCGCCTGGTCGATCGGCGCGCTGATCGTGTTCCGCATCGTCCAGGGGCTCGGCGCCGGCCTGATCATCCCGGTCGGCCAGACGATTCTCGCGATGGCCGCCGGTCCGCAGCGGATGGGACGCGTGATGAGCGTCGTCGGCGTTCCGCTGTTGCTGGCACCCATCTTCGGCCCGGTGATCGGGGGCGCGATCGTCGACGGAGCGAGTTGGCGCTGGATCTTCTTCGTCAACCTGCCCGTGGGGGCGGTGGCGCTCGCGCTTGCCTGGCGGCTCCTCCCCCACGCCGAGCCGCGGCGCGCCGATCAGCTCGACCTCCGCGGGCTCGCGCTGCTGTCGCCAGGGCTCGCGATCTTCGTCTACGGCATGTCCGAGGCAGGCGTGGGAGGCTTCGGGGCGGGTCGTGCCCTGACCGGAATCGTGCTCGGGCTCACCCTGATCGCGGTTTTCGGCGCGTACGCATGGCGGCGTGGCCGGAGAGCGCTGATCGACGTGACGCTGTTCGTTCGCCGGGGCTTCGCGGCCGCTGCGGGCACGAACCTGCTGGTCGGCGTCGCGCTCTTCGGCGCGCTGATCCTGCTCCCGCTCTACTACCAGCTCGTGCGGGGCGAGAGCCCGCTCGCGACCGGCTTGTTGCTCGCTCCGCAGGGACTCGGCGCCGCCCTCGCGATGCCTATTGCGGGGCGGCTGACCGACGAGGTCGGCGCGCGGGTCGTCGTCCCGGTCGGGATCCTGATCGCGCTCGCCGGGACGGCCGCGTTCACGCAGGTGGGCGCCGACACGCCGTATGCCGTCCTCGCCGTGGCGCTGTTCGTGATCGGCCTCGGCCTCGGCAGCACGATCGTGCCGTCGATGGCGGTCGCGTACCAGAGCGTGCCGCGCGAGTCCGTTGCCGACGCGACGAGCACGATCAACGTGATCCAGCGCGTCGCCGGCTCCGTCGGCACCGCCCTCCTCGCGGTCGTGCTGCAGCGGTCGATCGCCACACAGCTGCCCGGGCTCGACGGCGGTGTCGGAGGGCTGTCGGCCCTTTCGGCCGGCCAGCGTGCCCAGGTTGCGCCCGCCCTTGCCGATGCGTTCGGCACGACGTTCTGGGTCGCGCTCGGCCTCGTCGCCGCCGCGCTGGTTCCGGCCCTGCTGCTGCCGCCGCGCCGCGCCCACGAGCCGGAGGAAACCGTACGAGAGGAGGTCGCGTCATGACCAGGATCCAGACACTCCGAGCCCTGCTGCTGTTCGAGGCGGCCACGTTCGTCGTCGCAGCGACGATCCATTTCGGCGGGATCGTCGACGGTTACGCTCACCGGAAGGCCGCAATCGCGGAAACCGTGATCGCCGTCGCGCTCCTCGTCGGCCTGGCGATCTCGCTGCGATCCGGGTGGGCTCTCGAGGCCGCGCTCGGCGCGCAGGCGTTTGCGCTCTTCGGCGTGCTCGTGGGCCTGTTCACGATCGCGGTCGGGGTCGGCCCGCGGACGGCGCCGGACGTCGCGTATCACGTCGGAATCGCCGCCGTGCTCGCGACGGGGATAGCGCTTGCGGCCCGGACCCGCCCTGGACGGGCGGCTCCCGCGGGAAGCTAGGACGTCTCTGCGTGCGCGGGCGCCGCGGCGCCCGCGCTCTCGCTTTCGCCGGCGAACGCGGCGCCAGGCCGGAGGAGCGCTGCGCCCAGCGCGGCTGCGACGACGGCGAAGATGGCGCCGATCAGAAACGAGACGTGGTAGCCGCCGGTCAGCGCCTCGAGCTCGCCGTGCCCGCTGGCGAGCAGGCTGGCCTTCCGCGAGTCGGCGACGCTGGCGAGGATCGCGAGCCCGAGCGCGCCGCCCATCATGAACGAGGTGTTGACGATGCCGGACGCGAGGCCGGACTCGTTCGGCTCGACGTCGCTCATCGCGGCAAGCAGCACCGGATTGAACGCCATGCCGGCGCCGAAGCCGAGCAGGATCATGCTCGGAAGGACGTCGACGACGAAGTTGCCGTCGACCGGCGCCCGCACGAAGAGGAGCAACCCCACGGCCGCGAGGAGGAGGCCGGTTCCCAGCGGGGCCCGGATGCCGAAGCGCATGACGAGCTTCGCCGAAAGGCCGAGCGAGAAGGCGCCCATGATCAGGTTGGCCGGGAGGAACGCGAGACCTACCTCGAGCGGGCTGTATCCCAGCACCAGCTGCAAGTAGAGCGCAGAGAGGAAGAACCAGGCGAACATCGCCGCCGCCCACAGCACACCGACGACGTTCGAGACCGCGATGTTGCGCTTCCGCAACAGGCGCAGCGGCATCAACGGCGAGCGGACACGCGCCTCGATCGCGATGAAAACGGCCAACAGCGCCGCAGCGGCGCCCAGCAGCCCGAGCGTCTGCGCGGACGTCCAGCCTTTCTGGTTGCCGTTGACGATGGCGTACACCGCCAGGATCAGCGAGGCGGTGATGGTGACCGCGCCCGCGACGTCGAGCCGCGCGCCCTCTGCGCCGGGCGTGGCGGGCAGCAGGCGCAAGGAGAGAAGGACGACGAGGATGCCGATCGGAAAGTTGACGAGGAAGATCCAGTGCCAGTCCAGCAGGTCGGTCAGGACGCCGCCGAGGAGGACGCCGATGCTGCCCCCGCCGGCGGCGACGAAGCCGAACACCCCCATCGCCTTCGCCCGCTCGCCCTGCTCCGTGAACAGGTTCACCATCAGCGACAGCGCGACCGCAGATGCCACCGCGCCGCCGAGACCCTGGACCGAACGGGCGGCGATCAGCATCCCCTGGCTCGTGGACAGGCCGCAGACGAGCGAGGCGAGCGTGAACAGCGTGATGCCGGCGAGGAAGAGCCGCCGGTGGCCGAAGAGGTCGCCGAGCCGGCCGCCGAGGAGGAGGAAGCCGCCGTAGGTGAGCAGGTAGGCGTTCACGACCCAGGCGAGCGAGGTCTCGGAGAACCCGAGGTCCTCCCTGATCGAGGGCAACGCGACGTTCACGATCGTCACGTCGAGAACGATCATCAGGCTCGCGAGGCAGAGGACGTAGAGTGCGTACCAGCGCCTGCGGCTATCCATCGTCATCGGGTTCGTCCTTTCGCTGCTCGGTCACGATCACAAGAGTTCGACCTGTCAGTCGCGCGGAACTCATCGCTGGACAACGCGGTCGGCCGCGATGAATTCCGCACTCTCGGACGGTCTATCTCCGGGAGATGGGCGCTTCAGCGCCGCATACGGTGGCCGTCGCCATTCGCGGCCCGATCGCGCGCGACGACCTCCCGGGGCTGTGCGACCGCGTCTGCGCGCGCCTGCGTGCCAACCGCGGCAGCGTCGTCCTCTGCGATGTCCGCGGCGTGGAGCCAGATGCGGTCGCGGTCGACGCGCTCGCACGGCTCCAGCTCGCCGCCCGCCGGCACGGGTGCCGCGTCTGCCTGCGCGGGGCGTCGCCGGAACTGCTCGAGCTCGTCGAGTTCGTCGGCCTGTCCGACGTCTTATGTGACTAATCCAGCCGCGGCGGCAGCCCGAAGAGCGGGAACAGAGTCTCCGTCTCGAGGAAGAAGGTGAGCTCGCCGAGCTTGCCGTCTTTGAGCTCGAGCACCTGGAGCGCCCAGGGCTCGTAGCCGCCCGCCGGGTCGGGCTTGTACTGTCCGTACGCGGGCGAGCCGTTCGCCTCGGGCGCCGGCAGCATTCGCGAGCCGCGGCAACCGATTCCCGGGCCGAACCACCACGCGAAGATGTCGTCGCGCCCGCTCAGCCAGAGGTCGTGGGGCGGCATCGACTGGGTCGCGTCCTCGCGGATCAGCGACGTCAGCGCTTCCATGTCGTACCGCTCGAACGCCTCGACGTAGCGGGCGAGCAGCTCACGGTCGGAGGCGCTGAGCGGACCCACGGCTTCGCCGGCGTGCACGTCGCTCGCGGACAGGGTCGCCCTGGCGCGCTGGAGCGCGCTGTTGACCGAGGCGACACTCGTGTCCAGGAGCTCCGCGACCTCGGCCGCCTGCCAACGAAGCACCTCGCACAGGATCAGCACCGCCCGTTGCCGCGGTGGCAGGTGCTGCAGCGCTGCCACGAACGCAAGCCGGATCGTCTCGCGCGTCTGAGCCACCTCGGCGGGATCTCCTCCGGATCCCACGAGTCCGTCGGGGATCGGCTGGATCCAGGTCGCCTCTGGCAGCGTGCCCAGGTTCTCGGCGACGGGTTCGCGCGCGGGGCCGAGGTCCATCGGGCGCGCGCGCCGCTCGCGCCCGTTCAGCATGTCCAGGCAGACGTTCGTCGCAATCCGGTAGAGCCACGAGCGCAGGGCCGCACGGCCCTCGAACCGGTCGAGCCCGCGCCAGGCGCGGATGAGCGTCTCCTGGACCGCGTCCTCGGCCTCGAACGCCGAGCCGAGCATCCGGTAGCAGTACGCGGTCAGCTCGGTGCGGTACTGCTCGAGCTCGAGCTCCTGCTCGGTCGACGTGCGTGTAGCCGTGCTCGGTCGGACGCCACTCACGAACGGCCTATTGCATCAAAAGCGACGCGCCTGCCGTCGGCGCTGTTTGTACTCGATGCATCGGCGCGTCGCCGATGAGTCTTCGACGCCGTCGCGGTCTTTACGCTCGGCAGTCTCGAACCGAAAAGGAGGAGGGATGGGACAGCCTGTCGTTCATTTCGAAGTGATCGGAAAGGACGCATCGAAGCTGCAGCAGTACTACTCGGAGCTGTTCGGATGGCAGATCGACGCCGACAATCCGATGAGCTACGGCATGGTCGCCCGCGAAGGGAATGTCAACCCCGAGGGCATCGGGATCGGCGGCGGCGTCGGCACCGGGCCGGAAGGCTACGAGGGGCACGTCACCTTCTACGTCGAGGTGCCGGATGTCGAGGCGGCGCTCGCCAAGGCCGAGAGTCTCGGCGGAACCCGCGTTTGGGGGCCCGAGAAGATCATGGATCAGGTCGAGCTCGGCCAGTTCAACGACCCCGAGGGCCACATGATCGGTGTCGTCAAGTCGCTGTCGTAGGAGCGTCGTCGGGAGGGGCCCTGGCCTCGGGCCGGGGCCCTCGTCTGCGCCGCGGCCTAATCGATGCTTACGGGCAGCCGCTCGTCCCCGGGCGAGAGCACGAAATGCTCGGAGACGACGGCGTGGTAGAGGCGGAGCCGTGCCGGCGGCTGGACGTCCTCCGTCGTCCACGGGCGCGCGCCCTGCTGCTGCGACCTCTGCGAGAAGATCTCCATGCCGCGGTCGAGCCCGGGCGTTGCCACCTCCTTGGCGACGGCCGACATGTACACGCCTTGCCCGCTCCCGACGGGCGCGTTCGAGTCGAAGATGACGATGCTCACCTGTGGGCGCGCGGCGATGTTCCGCGAGTGCCTCGCCTCCGGAGACGAGACCCAGTAGAGCTCGCGGTAGGCCGCCGGCGCGTACCAGACCGGCGAGACCCATGGCAGCCCGGCCTCGTCGGCCGTGCCGAGCGTCATGTAACGGTTGGCGTCGACGATCGCCTTGGCGACTGTCGAGCGGTCCTGCGGTTCCGTCTCGCTCACTGCTGCACCACGTCGTCCGGGTTTTTACCCACTTCTTAGCCCGCTTTCAGGGCCCTCTCAGCGGCGGCGTGTCCAATCGCGAGCGATGGACGCAAGCACGAGCGAACCGGAAGGAGGTGAACGCGCATGAGCAATCGGCTTCGCCTATCCCTCGCGGTGCTCGCGACCGCCAGTATCGTGGGCGGCGGAGCGGCTATCGCCAACGCGGCGAGTGGGAAGTCGTCGGGGAGCTCGAACTCGACGACTCGGTCACAGCAGTCGCAGCAGAACAAAAACAACCAGTCGGACAACTGCCCGCACAGGTAGGGCTCTGCAGGTAGGGGGCTCTCGACGTAAAGCAGACGCGAGGCGCGGCGCCTTGGAGCCCGCGCCTCGCGTCTGCCCGGACGAGCGTTACGCTCTCTGCCCGTGAGCACCAGGTCGGTACGCGACGGCACCACCGTCGAGGTCAACGCCCTCGAGACTTTTCAATACATCGGCGGCGATTGGATCCCGGCCGAGAGCGGCGAGACCTTTGTCGACATCGATCCGTTCACGGGCGATCCCGTCGCACGGATTCCGGCCGGCGGGCGTGAGGACGCACGCAGGGCGGTCGAGGCAGCGGCCGCCGCCTCTCCGCAGTGGTCTGCGACACCGCCCGCCCTCCGACAGCAGGTGTTCCTGAAGGCGGCCGACATCCTCGAGAGCCGGCGTGACGAGGTGCTCTCCCTGCTCGCCCGGGAGACCGGCTGCACGTTCGGGTTCGGGATGTTCCAGACGACCTTCGTGCCGGGTCTGTTCCGCCAGGCCGCGGGGACGGCTTACGCCGCCATGGGCGAGATCATCCCCTCCGACACAGGCGCCTTCGCGATGGGCATCCGCCGTCCCGTCGGCGTCGTCGGCGCGATCGTGCCCTGGAACGCGGCGCTCATCCTCTCGGCGCGCTCGATCACGGCGCCGCTCGTGCTGGGGAATACGGTGGTGCTGAAGCCGTCCGAGCACTCGGCCTACGTGGGCGGCCTGCTGTGGGGCGAGATCTTCGCCGAGGCGGGGCTCCCGCCGGGCGCCCTGAACATCGTCACGCATGCTCCGGGCGGAGCAGCACTCATCGGCGACGAGCTCGTCGAGAACCCGCAGGTGCGTCGAATCAACTTCACGGGCTCGACCGAGACGGGGCGCAAGCTCGCGGAGGCCGCCGGGAGGAACCTGAAGCGGGTCGTGCTCGAGCTCGGCGGCTTCAACCCGCTGATCGTCCGCGCCGACGCGGACCTCGACTTCGCCGTCGACGCCGCTGCCTTCGGCGCCTTTCTACATCAGGGTCAGATCTGCATGTCGGCGCGCAGGATCATCGTCGAGCGGTCGATCGCGGAAGAGTTCGTGGGCAGGCTCGCGGACAAGACCTCGACGCTCAAGAGCGGCGACCCGAAGGAGCCCGACACGATCATCGGCCCGCTTATCACCGAGCAGGCGGTCGAGCTCGTCAAGACGCGCGTCGGGGACGCCGTCGCCAAGGGCGCGAAGGTCGTCGCGGGCGGCGAGGCCGACGGGCGATGCTTCCAGGCGACGCTCCTGACCGACGTGCCAGAGGACGCGGAGCTGTCGCACGTCGAGACGTTCGGCCCGGTGGCGGCAATCGAGGTCGTCGACTCGGACGAAGAGGCGGTCGAGCGCGCCAACGCGACGACCTACGGCCTCGCCTCGGGCGTGATCACGAACGATGCCGACAAGGGCCTCGAGCTCGCCCAGCGGATCCAGGCCGGCATCGTCCACATCAACGACCAGCCTGTCGCGGACGAGCCGCAGATGCCGTTCGGCGGCGTCAAGGACAGCGGTTGGGGACGTTTCGGCGGGACGGCGGCGATCGAAGAGTTCACGGAACTCCACTGGGTGACAATCGGTCAGCCGCACCCGTTTCCGTTCTGACTCTCCGGCCCCGGGCCCAGCCTGTTACACGACTTGGCCCGCCGATGATCCGATGGCCGGGATTGCGGCCGGCCGAGTGAATCGGCCGGCCTCTTAAGCGGCATCGCAAGCGACGCCGCAGCGCGAGTCTCTAGCATCCGCTCGGTCCAGTAACGAGGATTGGAGGGCGAGATGGCGACGCAGCCGATTCCGGAGGGGTATCACAGCGTCACCCCCTACCTGGCCGTGGAACACGCGGCGGAGGCGATCGAGTTCTACAAGACGGCATTCGGCGCCAAGGAGCGCGTGCGGATGGACGCGCCCGGGGGGAAGATCGGGCACGCCGAGCTCGAGATCGGGGATTCGCTGGTGATGCTTTCGGATCCGTTCCCGCAGGCGTCGACGAAACCGCCGAGCGAGCTCGGCGGGACGAGCGCCGGCGTCTTCATGTACGTGGAGGACGTCGACTCGGTCGTGAAGCAGGCCGTCGACGCCGGCGCGACGGTGACGATGGAGGTCGCCGATCAGTTCTGGGGCGATCGGTTCGGGTCGATCACGGACCCGTTCGGCCACTCGTGGTCGATCGCAACGCACGTCGAGGACGTCCCGCCGGAAGAGATGGCGGAGCGGGCCAAGTCAGCGATGGCCGCAATGGCCGGCAGCTGAGACTCCTGGAGGCCCGCCGGCGCGACGCCGGCGGGCCTCTTCAGCTCAAGCCGCTCGCTTGACCGCGCCGAGCCTGGGATCACCGCGGGCCTCGATGCGGACGAGCGTTCCCGGACGCGTCCGCTCGACGTCGGGCCACTCGACGCTCTCGACCCAGGCGCGCTCGGCACTCAGTTGGTTTCGCTTGACTCTTACGACATCGGGCGCGAGAGCATGAGCCATTGTCCCTGCATCGATGGCATCCGCCGCCACCGCCAGCGTGTCGAGCCAGTGCTGCTTCAGCAGGGAGCCGTCCATAGCGCAAGTAAACCCGCCTGAGCGCAGTGCTCAAACGGGAAAGCCACTGATTCCTCTTCCGCAATAAGCCGCAACCGCCGCGCGCTCGCTTCGGAAAACCCGCAACACGGGCGAGAGATCGCCGCAGCAAGTCTTCGGAGCCGTCCGGATGGCACCGAGCGGACCCGCGACAACACTCGGCGAAATGGTCGAGGCAGAGCAAAGGAAGCCCCGGCGCGACGGAAGGAGAAGGTCATGAGGAAGCTCTTCGAAATCGGAGGGGTGGTCGCAGCCGCGATCCTGGTCGCGTTCGGCGTCGTCGCGATCGTGATGGGGTTGAACGGCCGCTCGACAGTCACGGACACGCTCAAGCAAGAGAAGATCGTCGGCTCGCCCGACATGACTCCGGCGGCGATCAAGGCCGAGGCCAAGGAGGCCGGCCTCGCCGTCGACAAGATCAAGTTCCCGACCCTGGCGGTCGCAGGGAAGGAGATCAACAGCGGTGACAGGGCGCATGCCTTCGCCGGCTACATGCGCATCCATGCGCTCGAGGCGACGCAGGGCCTGACGTACGCGGAGATGGGACGCTTCCAGGCGAAGGCGAACGCGCCGAAGCAGTTCACCGACGGCCTCGGCGGCACCAGCGATCCGAAGTACGCTGTCGTCGATCCCGCCACGAAGCAGCCGGTCGACAACGCACGGCGCAACGTCTGGGTGACAGAGACGGCGCTCTCGACCGCATTGAACGCGAGCTACATGGCCGACAAGATCGCCCTCTTCGGCGTTGTCGTCGGCGTCGCACTGTTGCTGACCGGGATCGGGTTCGCGATCCTCGCGATCGGCGGCGCACTCCGAAGCTCGGAAACGGCGCTCGGCTTCCTCGGGAAGCAAAGGCCCGCGACCGGCGAGGCGGCACACGCCTAGACGGGATCCTCCGTCGCACCAGACGGGCCGCCTTCGGGCGGCCCGTCTCTTCGTGCTCAGGTTTCGAGCAGGCCTTCGGCGAGCGCGTAGCGGACGAGCTCGGCGCGGCTGGAGAGCCGCAGCTTCTGCATGATGTGGGCCCGGTGCGTCTCGGCCGTCCGGACCGAGATGTAGAGCTGCTTGGCGATCTCCTGATTCGTGTGGCCGAGCGCGAGCAGACGCAGGACCTCGCGCTCCCGGTCTGAAAGCGGATCCTCCTCGGCGCGGCGCCGCTCGGCCGTCTCCGCGGCGACGAGGCGCGCCCCGAGCTCGGGGTGGACGTAACGCCCCCCTCCGGCCACCTCGCGGATAGCGGCCACGAGCTCGGCGTCGGCGGCCTCCTTGAGCACGTAGCCGCTCGCTCCGGCCTCGAACGCTTCCCGGACGTAGCGCGGGTCGTCCTGCATCGACAGCACCAGCACGTTCACGTCAGGGTGCTCGTGCAGGAGCCGTGGCACGGCCTCGAGCCCGCTCTCCTCCGGCATCATCACGTCCATCAGGATCACGTCCGGCTTGACCGTACGCGCCTGCAGGATCGCCTCGCGCGCGCTCCCGGCCTCCCCCACAGCCTCCAGGTCCGCCTCGGCGTCGACGAGCAGCGCGAGGCCGGCGCGCACGACGGCGTGGTCGTCGACGATCAGGACGCGGACGCTCATGGAGCCGGCACCTCGACCGCGACTGTCGTGCCTCGGTCGCCGGACTCGATCTCCAGTCGGCCGCCGAGTAGCGCGAGCCGCTCGCGCATGCCGACGAGGCCGAAGCCTCCCTCGCGCCCTGCAGCCGGGTCGAAACCTGCGCCGTCGTCTTCGACCACGGCTGCGATCGATCCGTCCCTGCGCCTAAGGAGCACGCTCACGCGCCGTGCGCGCGCGTGCTTTACGACGTTTGTCAGGCACTCCTGCACGATCCGGTAGAGCGCGGTTTCTACCTCGTCCGGCAGGCGCTCGGGCAGCGCGGCCTCGAAATCGACGGCGATCCCGGTCTGCTCGCTGAACGACTGCGTCAACCGCTCGAGCGCGGCGACCAGCCCGAAGTCGTCGAGCGCACTCGGCCGCAGCTCGACCGCGAGCCGGCGGACGTCCTGGAGCGTGGAGACGACGAGCTCCCGAACTTCGTGCGCCGCGCCCCGTGTCTCCTCGCCCTCGAGCCGCTCCTCCAGCGCTTTCAGGCTGAGGAGGATTGAGGTCAGCGCCTGTCCCGTCTCGTCGTGGAGCTCCCGCGCGAGCCGGCGCCGCTCGAGCTCCTGCGCCTCGACGACGCGCCGGAGGGCGTCGCGCGCGGTCCGCTCCGAGAGGTCGACTGCAACCGCTGCGCGGGCGGCGAACGTCTCGGCGAGCCGCAGGTCGTGGTCGGAGAAGCGGACGTCGGGACCGCGCTTGTCGTGAGCAGCGAGCACGCCGATGCCCGCTCCGCGCGCGACCAGAGGCACCCAGAGACCGGTGCGGGCACCGATCAGCCGAGTCGCCTCGGGATCGACGTCGGGATCGTCGAGAACCGAATCCACCCGCTCGCTCCGCCGGCGCTCGAGGACGCGGCCGCTCTTCGACGACGAGCGCGAGATCGACTGTCCGAGCAAGACCTCGCCGCCCTCGCCCGCGACCGCCGCGAACCGCAACGAGTCACGGCCCACCGGTAGGACGACGGTGACGAGCCGTGCGTCCAGGAGCTCGCCGAGCCGCCGCGCGACCAGGTCGAGCAACCGCTCGAGATCGGTCTCCGTCGCGAGCGCGTTCCCGATCTCGCTCAGCGACTCGAGCTCGCGCGACCAGCCGGTAGCCGCCTCGTACAGCCGTGCGTTCTCGATCGCGACGGCCGCCTGGGCCGCAAGCAGGGTCACGAGCTCCTCGTCCTCCTCGGTGAAGTCCTGCTCGTCAGCCTTCTCGGTCAGGTACAGGTTCCCGTAGGACGTCCCGCGCAGGAGGATCGGCACCCCGAGGAAGGTGCGCATCGGCGGGTGGTTCCGCGGAAACCCGACCGAGCGCGGATCCTGGGTCAGGTCGTGCAGGCGGAGCGGAATCGCGTCGCGGATCAGGACGCCGAGGATCCCCTCCCCGTGCGGCTCCTCGCCGATCCCCGCGCGGGCCGCCGGATCGATGCCGGTCGTCAGGAAGCGCTCGAGGCCGGAGCCGCTCGGGTCGATCACGCCGAGCGCGGCATAGCGTGCGCCTGTGAGCTCGGCCGCGGCCTCGACGACGCGCTGCAGCAGTCCCTCGAGCGACAGCTCCGACGTGAGCGCGACACCCGTCTCGAAGAGGGCGCGCAGCCGGCTGTCGCTCGGCGTGCCGTCCACGCCGTCAGCCTAACCGCGCCCTGGCTCGGAGTCACAGGCTCCGCGCCACGATCTCGGCTACGCGGCGCGCCGCGTCGCGGCGGCCGGGCGCACGACCAGCACTGGACAATCGGCCCTGTTCACGACCGCCTGAGAGACGCTGCCGAGCAGCGTTCCTGCCACCGCCCCGCGCCCTCGGGAGCCCAGCACGATCATGTCGACGCCGCGCTGGCGCGCGAGCTCGACGATCTGCGTCGCCGGGTTTCCCTCGAGCATTTCGACCTCCGCCGCCACCCCGGCCGCGCGGGCGGTCGCCGCCGCATCGTCGACGATCGCGCTGCCGCGCGCCAGCTCTTCGCTCACTGTGCGCTGATAGAACGGATCCCCGAGCACCGGCAGCGGCGCGTGGCGGACGTAGAGGATCGAGAGGCTCGCACCCGACTCGCGCGCGAGCTCGACGGCCTCACGGACGGCCTCACGACCGACGGGCGATCCATCGGTCGCGATCAAATAGTTCGGTCGCTTCTGCATCGAGCTCACCTCCTTCGGCCCAAGCCTCGAATACGAGCGCCTTAGGCGCATCCGTACTTCCTACCCGCGGCGATCAGGTTGCGCGCGGATGTTGCGTGTGCGGAGGCTGCGCGACGATCGGGGCTACGAAGGGAGGCGCGAATGTTCAAGACCATCATCTGGGCGACCGACGGCTCGGACGTCGCCGATGGGTCGCTTCCCGCAGCGAAAGCGCTCGCAGGCTACGAAGGCGGCCGGCTGGTCGTCGTCCACGCGAACGAGGTTCTCATCGGCCGCGCCGGCGATGCCCCCGTCCTCGCAGACGAGCCAGATCTCCAGCGCAAGATCGAGGGCCAAGTCAACGTGCTCCGCGACGCCGGATACGACGCCACGTTCGCGCTCGCGACCGGCGCTCCTCACAACGTGGCGCGTCTGATCGCCGACGTCGCGCGCGAGATCGGCGCGGACATGATCGTCGTAGGCAGTCGCGGCCGCTCGACGATCGCCGGCCTTCTCGTCGGCAGCGTTACGCACCGGCTCCTCCACATCGCGCCTTGTCCGGTCCTGGCGGTTCCGCCGGCCGAGCGGATGGCGAGGGAGCCCGAGCGCGAGCATGCCGCCGTCGCGGACCGAAGGCGCACGTCCGCCTATAACGTGCGAGGCCAGGTGAGCGACGAGCAGGTCCCGGAGCCGGCGCTTGTCGACGACAAGCGGTAAGCCCCGCGCGGCCGCAGCGGTCGACGTCATCCTGCGCGACGGCTCGACCTTGCGGCTGAGGGCGCCCGGACTAGCCGACGCGCAGGCCCTCGCCGCGTTCTTCGAGGGGCTTTCAGACCGGAGCTCGTATCTGCGCTTCCACGGCATCCGGCGGATCGACCCGACGTTCGTCGAGCACCTCCTCGAACCCGAGTGGAGCGACAGGGGCGTTCTCGTCGGCGAACTCGCCGATGAGGCCGGGGCGGAACGGGTCGTCGCAGTCGCCGAGTACGTGCGACTGAGGGACGAGACCGCGGCCGAGGCCGCATTCGTGGTCGCCGACGAGTACCAGGGACGGGGGATCGGCACGCGTTTGCTCGAGCAGCTCGCAACCCGCGCCGCGGAGGCTGGAATCGAGCGCTTCGTCGCGGAGGTGCTGCCGGAGAACCGCCCGATGCTAAAGGTGTTCGAGGACGCAGGGCTCGAGGTCTCGCGCGAGTTCGAGGGCGGCGAGATCGAGGTGCAGTTCCCGATCGCGCCGACCGAGCGCTTCCGCAGCCGTGTGGACGAGCGAGACCACCTCGCCGTCACGGCGTCGCTCCGCCCGTTCTTCGCGCCACAGTCGGTTGCGGTGATCGGCGCGTCGCGGCGGCGCGGCTCGATCGGCGGCGAGCTGTTTCGGAACGTCCTCTCCGGCGACTTCGCCGGGTCCGCGTATCCGGTCAACCGCGAGGGCGACCCCGTCGGCGGCGTCCGGGGCTACAAGACGATCGGCGAGGTGCCGGAGCTCGTCGACCTCGTGGTCGTCTGCGTCCCCGGGCCGCTTGTGATCGAGGCGGCGCGCGAGGCGCTCGCGACGGGCGTCAAGGCGATCTGCGTGATCTCGTCCGGGTTCGCAGAGGTCGGCGCGGACGGGCGCGAGCGGCAGGCGCAGCTGCTCGAGCTCGTGCGCGCCCACGGGGGCAGGCTCGTGGGGCCGAACTGCCTCGGGATCGCAGTTCCGTCCCTGGGCCTGAACGCGACCTTCGGGCCGCGGCCGCTTCCGCCCGGGCCGATCGCCTTCTCCTCCCAGAGCGGCGCGCTCGGGCTGGCGCTGCTGGAGAAGGCGGCCGAGCGGCACCTCGGCTTCTCTGCTTTTGTCTCCATTGGCAACAAGGCGGACGTCTCGTCGAACGATCTGCTCGAGTGGTGGGAGGACGACGAGGCGAGCGAGCTCGTGCTCCTCTACCTCGAGTCCTTCGGCAACCCCCAGAAGTTCGGCCGGCTTGCGCGCCGGTTGGCCCGCCGGAAGCCCATCCTCGCGCTCAAGGCCGGCGCGACCGGCGCCGGCGCCCGCGCGGCGAGCTCGCATACCGCCGCGCTGGCGAGCTCGGACACGGCAGTGGACGCGCTCTTCCACCAAACGGGCGTCATCCGGGCTGCGACGCTGGAGGAGCTCGTCGACGCGGCGGCGCTGCTCTCGAGCCAGCCGCTGCCGCGCGGCCGCCGCGTCGGTGTGCTGACGAACGCGGGCGGCCTCGGCATCCTCTGCGCCGACGCGTGCGAAGCAGCCGGGCTCGAGCTGCCCGAGCTCGGCGAGGAGACGAAAGCTGCGCTCTCCGATGCGGTTCCTGCCGACGCCAGCCTCGCGAACCCGGTCGACCTGCTCGGCTCCGCGACGGCGGCGACCTACGAGCGCGCGCTGCCGCCGCTCTTGGCCGACAAGCGCTTCGACGCGCTGATCGTCCTGTTCGTGCCGCCGGTCGTCGCCGGCGCGGACGAGGTCGCGGCGACGATCCGGGACACGGTCGCGCGATTGCGCCCGGACAAGCCCGTCCTGGCGGTCGTGATCAGCGCCGAAGGGACGCCGGCGCCGCTCCGCGAGGCCGGCGCCGCGGTGGCCTCCTTCCCGTATCCCGAGTCCGCTGCCCATGCGCTCGGCCTGGCCGCGACGCGTGCCGAGTGGTTGCGGAGGCCTGCCGGAACCGTTCCGGCAGTCGACGGCGTCGACGCCGCGCCAGCGCGGCGGACGGTCGAGGCCGTGCTCGCCTCGTCGGACGAGGCGTGGCTCGAGCCGGCGCAGGTGCGTGCGCTCCTCGACGCCTACGGCGTACCGCTGGTGCCGGAGCGAGTGGCCTCGGACACCGAGGAGGCGGTCGCGGCCGCGCGCGAGCTCGGCCTGCCGGCGGTCGTCAAGACGGCGGCGGCCGGCGCACACAAGACCGAAACGGGCGGCGTCGCGCTCGACCTCCGGGACGAGGAGCAGATTCGCGCGGCGGTCGAGCGGATCGGCCCGCCTGTGATCGTCCAGCCGTACGTCCGCGGAGGGGCCGAGCTCCTCGCAGGCGTCGTCCAGGATCCCGTTTTCGGCCCGCTCGTCGCCTTCGGCCCCGGCGGCGTCCTCGCCGAGCTGATCGGCGACGCTGCGTTCCGCTTGGCGCCGCTCACCGACGTCGACGCCCAGGAGCTCGTTCACGAGGGGAAAGCCGGGCGGCTCGTCGCCGGTTTCCGCGGCGCTCCGGGGGCCGACGAGGCCGCGCTCGTCGACCTCCTCCACCGGCTGTCGCGCCTCGCCGACGATCTGCCGGAGCTCGCGGAGCTCGACCTCAACCCCGTGGTCGCGCTCCCGACCGGGTGCGTCGCCGTCGACGTTAGGGCGCGGATCGCGAAGCCGGCGGCTCGCGCCCAACTGAAGGGCTGGTAGCGCCCCACCGAGCAGTCGCGCTCGGCGAGGAGAGCGAGCGGCCGAGCCGCATGCCGGCGACGGCGATCAGCGCAGCGAGCGCGGCGAACGCTGCGAGCTCGCTCGGACGGTGGTTCCGCGCGGCCGCGACGGCCACGATCAGCGCGGCGAGGCTCACGAGCACCAGCGAGATGGCACGGTGGAAGCGCCCGGCCTCCGAACGGGTCCACTCCTCGAGCGAGCGCACGACTTCGCGCCCTTCGTTCGAGTCGGTGCAGCTCTCCTTCACCCTGCACGCGTTGCAGATGCGAGCGGTTCCGCGATAGCGGACGAGCTGGAGCTCGTGATCGTCCTCGACGCGGCGCAGGTGCTGGCCCTCCGGGCACTCCCAGGCGTCGAGATGCTCGTGGTAGATGAAGCCGGCAGTCCGAAATCGATGCGACCGCCTGTTCGCGTGACGCGCGAGCAGGTCGAGCGCCGTCGCCGCAGCCATCAGGAAGAGTGCGTAACCCAGCGCGAGCACGGCCTCGGTGCTCACCGCGAGACGTCCCCCGCCGGCACGGCGGGCTCCGTCACCTCGGTGAACAGCGTCTCCTGCTCCTCCATGGTCACGCGCTCGACGGTATGCCGGACTCCGAGCCAGCACAGGTAGAGCAGGGGCAGGACGCCGCCGGTGATGAAGACCACGTCGCCGGGAAAGCGCAGCCACTCGATCAGGGTGTTCGTCGAGTTCGTGAGGAACTTGAGCGTACGGGCGTCGTAGTAACCCGCGTCCACCGAGTGGTAGAGCTGGATCAGCCCGAGCGGCAGGAGCGTGGCGAAGCACATCCAGGCCAAACCGAGGTTGAGCGACCAGAAGCTGAGCCTCGCCGCGCGCTCCGACCATCGCTCCTCGGGGATGAGGTAGCGGAGGCAGAAGAGGGCGAGGCCGACCGCCAGCATCCCGTAGACACCCATCATCGCCGCGTGGCCGTGGTTCGCCGTGAGCGCGGTTCCGATCTCGTAGTACGAGACGATCGGCAGGTTGATCAGGAAGCCGAAGACCCCGGCGCCGAGGAAGTTCCAGAACCCCACGGCAACCAGGAACATCACGGCGGTGCGGTGAGGAAACGGCGTCCGCGAGCGCGATTCCTGACGCACGCCGAGCTGGAGGAAGCTCCACGCCTCGACCGTGAGAAAGGTGAGCGGGATCACCTCGGCGGCGGAGAAGAACGCGCCGAGCGCCATGTGTTCCGCGGGCTCGCCCGAGAAGTACAGGTGATGCATCGTCCCGATCACACCGCCCGCCGAGTAGAGCAGGATGTCCAGGTAGACGACCGTCAGCGCAACGCGCTCCGCCACCACCCCGAGCAGAACGAACATGTACGCGACCATCACGGTCGTGAACAGCTCGAGAAAGTCCTCGACCCAGAGGTGCACGACCCAGAAGCGCCAGAAGTCCGCCGTCGTGAAGGTGGAGTCGGACCGCGCGAGCAGGCCGACCGCGTAGAACGCCGGGATCGCGAGCGCCGCGAAGAAGAAGAGCCATGGCATGTTGCCGAGGTGCTCGCGTCGAAGGCGGGTCCTGAGGACGCGGAAGAGCATCACCACCCAGGCGAAGAGGCCGACGGAGAGCAGCACCTGCCAGAAGCGGCCCAGATCGAGGTACTCGAAGCCCTGGTTGCCGAGCCAGCCGCCGATTCCGCCGGTCCAGCCGTGGACGCCCGCGAGCTCGCCGGCGAGGCTGCCCGCGACGACGACGACGAGCGCGCCCAGGAGCCCGAACGCGAGCCAGCTCTGCCTCCGCGGCTCCCGCTGCGCGATCATCGGCGCGAGGAAGATCCCGGCCGCGAGGTACGAGGTCGCGACGAAGAAGATCGCCAGCTGGAGATGCCAGGTCCTGACGAGGTTGTACGGCAGCCAGTGGGCGAGGTTGAAGCCGAAGAAGCTCGTGATCTCGGCGCGATAGTGCTGCGACGCGGCGCCGACGAAGGTCTGGACGAGAAACAGCGCCGCCATGGCAAAGAAGAACCAGGCGGTCGCGCGCTGCGCCGGGGTGAGCGCGACGTCACCGGGCGTTCGAAACGAGAGCGTCTGCTGCTCGCGCCCGTGCCAACCGAGAAAACGCCAGCGTCCGAAAGCCCCGAAGAGTAGGCCCACGCCCCCGAGTAGCGCGATCAACGAGAGGACGCTCCAGACGACGACGTTCGCGGTCGGAGCGTTGTCGACGAGCGGCTCGGGCGGCCAGTTGTTCGTGTACGAGTAGTTGTGCCCGGGGCGCTTGGCGGACGCCGCCCAGGCCGTCCATGCGAAGAACGCCGTCAGCTCTTTGATGTCCGCCGGGCTCGAAATCGCATCGGCGCGTAGCCCGGTCTGCGACGACGGGCTCGAGAACAGGCGCCGATAGTGCGCTTGGAGCTGGGCGAACGCCGCGGCCTCGCGGGCCGTGTACCGGAGCGTCTGTGTCGAGGCGTCGTAGCGGTTGCGGCGAAAGTCGTCGACGGTCGCGAAGCGCGCCCGGTCGGAGCCGGCGCCGCCGTAATGCTCTCGGACGGCGAGCGCGGCTCGGTGGAGGTAATCGGCAGTGAAGTCGGGCCCCAGATACGCGCCGTGGCCGAAGATCGAGCCGTACTCCATCAGCCCGTTGCGCAGGAAGAGCTTCTGGCCGTCGCGGACGTCCGAACGTGTAAAGACGGTCTCGCCCGCCGGATCGACGACGCGCGCAGGAATCGGGGGCTCGGCTTGATACGTGCGATAGGCGAGCAAGCCGAGGACGAAGAAGCCGGCGAGGACAACGAGGAGGACCGCCTGCAGCCAGCCCTTCGAGACGAGCAACGGCCTCCGTCCGGGATGCCCGCCCTCTTCGATCACGAGTTGTAGATCCTCCGGCACCGAGCCCGGAACCGGCATCCGGATTTTGTACGGAATCTCGCTGCAGGGTTCTTCCGATGCCGGCAAGGCCAGCGGGGGCGACGATGGCGCCATGCCTCGTCCGTCCGGAGCCAGCGGAGGTTCAAGCGTCGGGGCGCCGTACGGAGTCCTGATCGCGGGCGGCGGCGTGGCGGCGCTCGAGGCAGCGCTTGCGCTTCGACATCTCGCCGAGGAGCGCGTCGACATCGAGCTCCTCGCCCCCGAGACGCATTTCTGGTACCGGCCGCTCTCGGTGCTCGAGCCGTTCGGGGCCGGCCATCTGCACGGTCTCGAGCTGGCGGGGCTCGCAGAGGCCTGCGGCGCGCGCTTCAGCCTCGACGGGCTCGCATCGGTCGATTCGGACGCACACGTAGCCCGTACGCAAGCCGGCGCGGAGATCGCCTACGACGGGATTCTGATAGCGGCCGGCGCGAAGCCGGTCGATGCCGTGGCGGGCGCGTTGACGTTCCGAGGCCCAGCCGACACGGCAGCGTTTCGCGACCTGCTGACGCAGGTCGCAGAGGGCTCAGTGCGGCGACTCCTCTTCGCGCTCCCCGGCGGCGTCGTCTGGCCCTTGCCGCTCTACGAGCTGGCGCTCCAGACCGCGGCTCACTTGAGACGACGCGGGGTCCGGGGCGTCGAGCTGTCCCTCGTGACGCACGAGGAGAGCCCTTTGGCGCTGTTCGGAACTGAGGCGAGCGCAGCGGTGGCGGGCCTGCTTCGAGAAGGTGGTATCGAGTTCCACCCCCGCACATACGCGGTCTCCGCTGGTGGGGGGACGCTGTCGGTCGTCCCCCCCGGCGAAATAGCAGCCGATCGAGTGATCGCACTCCCGCGCCTTGTCGGCAACGTTATTCCAGGCATTCCGCACGACGGCGACGGGTTCATTCCGACCGACCGACAGGGGCGAGTTCCCACGGTCGACGACGTGTTCGCGGCCGGCGACGCGACGACATTCCCTGTCAAGCAAGGCGGCCTCGCGACGCAGCAGGCCGACGCGGCGGCCGAGGCGATCGCAGCGGCTGCCGGTGCGCCGATCACACCGGAGCCGTTCCAGCCGGTCTTGCGCGGCCTGATCATGACCGGGAACCGGCCGACATTCCTCAGGACCGAGCTGTCGGGCGGCTCCGGCGAAACGTCGGTTGCCGGTGCCGACGCGCTGTGGTGGCCGCCGGGGAAGATCGTCGGCCGCCACCTCGCCCCGTTCCTGGCCGAGCAGGCCGGAGTCATCCTCGACGTACCGCCCCGAGAGGGCGTTCGGGTCGAAGTCGACTTGCCCCACTCCGTGTAGCGGATGGCCGACCGATCGGACTCCCTCTCGCCGCGCGAAACCGAGGTCCTGCGCCTGCTCGCGCTCGGCCTCACGAACCGCGAGGTCGGCGAGAGGCTGCACATCTCGGTGCGCACAGCGGAGTCTCACCGCGCCAGCATCCAGAAGAAGCTCGATCTCGGCCGGCGGTCGGAGCTCGTGAGGTTCGCCCTTGCGCATGGCGTCCTGGTGGACGACGATGCCGCCGCGCCGGGCCGACGGGATCGGCGTGGTAGCGCTTCCGAGCGAAGGGAGTCGACGTGACGCTTCCAGCGGCCATGACAACACGGCTGTCGGCGGAGGAGCTGCGCCTCCTCGACGCCTACTGGCGCGCCGCGAACTATCTCTCGGTCGGCCAGGTCTACCTGCTGGACAACCCGCTCCTGCGCGAGCCGTTGAAGGCCGAGCACGTCAAGCCTCGGCTCCTCGGCCACTTCGGCACGGTGCCGGGCCTGAACCTGATCTACGTCCACATGAACCGCGCGATCCGTCAACGCGACCTCGACGCGATCTACCTCACCGGGCCCGGACACGGCGGTCCCGCCGTCGTCGCCAACGCCTGGCTCGAGGGTACCTACAGCGAGCTCTACCCCCACGTCGGCACAGACGAGGAGGGAATCCGGCGCCTCTTCCGCCAATTCTCGTTCCCCGGCGGCATCCCGAGTCACGCCGCGCCGGAGACTCCCGGCTCGATCCACGAGGGCGGCGAGCTCGGGTACGCGCTCGCGCACGCGTTCGGCGCGGCGTTCGACAACCCGGATCTGGTCGTCGTCTGCGTCGTCGGCGACGGTGAGGCGGAGACCGGGCCGCTGGCGACGAGCTGGCACGGCAACAAGTTCCTCAACGCGCGCACCGACGGCGCCGTGCTCCCCGTCCTGCACTTGAACGGCTACAAGATCGCGAACCCAACCGTCCTCGCGCGCATCCCGGAGCGTGAGCTCGTCGCCCTGCTCGAGGGCTACGGCTGGCGGCCGCTTCTCGTCGGCGGCGACGAGCCCGAAGCGGTGCACCAGGCCTTTGCCGCCGTGCTCGAGGAGGTGCTCGACGAGATCGCGGAGATCCAGCGCGTCGCCCGCGACGGCGATCCGGCCAAGGCGGAGCGGCCGCAGTGGCCGATGATCGTGCTGCGGACGCCCAAGGGCTGGACCGGTCCGAAGGAGGTTGACGGGCTGCCGGTCGAAGGCACCTGGCGCGCGCACCAGGTGCCGATCACGGGCGTCCGCGAGAACCCAGAGCACCTGGGGCTGCTCGACGACTGGCTGCGGAGCTACCGGCCGGAGGAGCTCTTCGACGAAAACGGCCGGCTCGTCCCCGACCTCGCGGAGCTGCCGCCGAAAGGCCCGCGCCGGATGAGCGCGAATCCGCATGCCAACGGCGGCGAGCTCCTTCGCGAGCTGGACTGTCCAGACTTCCGCGAATACGCGGTCGACGTTCCCCAGCCCGGGGCGTCGTTCAGCGAGGCGACCCGCGTCCTCGGCGCGTACCTCCGCGACGTGATCGCGCGCAACCCGCACAACTTCCGCCTTTTCGGGCCGGACGAGACCGAGTCGAACCGGCTCTCCGAGGTCTTCGCGGCGACTGACCGCACCTGGGAAGCGAAGCTCGAGCCCACGGACGAGAACCTGGCGCCCGACGGCCGCGTGATGGAGATCCTGTCCGAGCACCTGTGCCAGGGCTGGCTCGAGGGCTACCTGCTGACCGGCAGGCACGGCCTCTTCAACTGCTACGAGGCCTTCATCCACATCGTCGACTCGATGTTCAACCAACACGCCAAGTGGCTGAAGGTGACGCGCGCGATCCCGTGGCGGCGCCCGCTCGCGTCGCTGAACTACCTGCTCAGCTCGCACGTCTGGCGCCAGGATCACAACGGGTTCACGCACCAGGATCCCGGCTTCATCGACCACGTCGTCAACAAGAAGGCGGAGGTGATCCGCGTCTACCTGCCGCCTGACGCGAACACGCTCCTGTCGGTGGCCGACCACTGCCTGCGCAGCCTGCACTACGTGAACGTCATCGTCGCCGGGAAGCAGCCCGCGCTGAACTACCTCGACATGGATGACGCGATCGTCCACTGCACGCGCGGCGTCGGGATCTGGGAGTGGGCCTCGAACGACGACGAGAGCGGGCCCGACGTCGTGCTCGCCTGCTGCGGCGACATCCCCACGCTCGAAACGCTCGCTGCGACCGCGCTGCTCCGCGATCGCCTTCCCGACCTCAAGGTGCGGGTCGTCAACGTGGTCGACCTGATGCGGCTCCAGCCCGACAGCGAACATCCGCACGGTCTCTCCGACAGCGAGTTCGACGCGCTCTTCACAATCGACCGGCCGGTCGTCTTCGCCTATCACGGCTATCCGACGCTGATCCACCGGCTGACGTACCGCCGCACGAACCACCGCAACCTGCACGTGCGCGGCTACAAGGAGGAGGGCACGACCACGACCCCGTTCGACATGGTCATGCTCAACGATCTCGACCGCTTCCACCTCGTGATCGACGTGATCGATCGCGTACCGGGGCTCGCCGGCCGGGCCGGACGGCTGCGGCAGGAGATGAGCGACCGCCGCCTCCGTGCCCGCGCGTACACGCGAGAGCACGGGGAGGACGACCCCGCGATCCGCGACTGGGTCTGGCCGTACTGAGCGAGATCCTCGTCGTCAACGCCGGCTCGACGAGCCTGAAGCTGTCCGTGGTCGCGCCCGACGGCGCGACCACCCAGCTCGAGGCTCTCGAGGACGTACCCGAGGGAGTGGCCGCGGTTGCGCACCGGATCGTCCACGGCGGCCGGCGCTTGCGCGACCCGGTTGTGGTCGACGATGAGGTCGAGGCCGAGCTCGCGGCCGTCACCGAGCTGGCCCCGCTCCACAACACACCGGCGATGGCGGCTCTTCGCCGCGCGCGGGCCGAGCTTCCCGACCTCACTCACGTCGCCGTCTTCGACACCGCCTTCCACGCCACGATTCCGGACGAGGCGGCGACGTATGCGCTGCCGGCGCAGGCTCGCGAGGAGTGGGGCATCCGACGCTTCGGCTTCCACGGGCTCTCGGTGGAGTGGGCGAGCGAGCAGGTGGGCGTCGCGCGCCTCGTCGTCTGCCACCTCGGCGGCGGCTGCTCGGTCACGGCGGTGCGCGACGGGCGCTCGATCGACACGACGATGGGCTTCACGCCGCTCGAGGGCGTACCGATGTCGACCCGCCCCGGTACCGTCGACCCCGGCGCGCTGCTCTACCTGCTTCGCCACCACCTGACGCTCGACGGCCTCGACGCGCTGCTCGAGCATCAGTCCGGGCTCCTCGGCCTATCCGAGATGTCCGGCGATGTTGCGGAGCTCGAGCGCTCCGACGACGCGCGTGCGCGCTTGGCGCTGCAGGTCTTCGCCTACCGCGTCGCGTCTGCGGTCGGGGCGATGGCGGTTGCGCTGGGCGGGCTGGACGCGCTCGTCTTCACGGCCGGCATCGGCGAGCATTCGTCGCGGGTTCGCGCCGACATCTGCTCACGGCTCGGGTTCCTCGGCGTACAGCTCGACGCCGACGCGAACGACTCCGCTGAACCTGACGCGACGATTTCGGCGCGCAGTGGGTCGGTACGCGTCGAGGTCATCCGGACGCGCGAGGACGTCGTCGCCGTCCGCGCCGTCCGACACCTGCTAGCTATGTAGGAGGGTTCGGCGACACTGAGGCTGCGCCGTTCCGCCAAACCCTCCTAGTAAATGTCGCCGCCGTCGCTGTCGCCGGGGCCGGGCGTCGGCAGGTAGTGCACCGAGTTCCCCGGTTCTGGCCGCTCCCACGAGAACGCATCCTCGGCGATCCGCGGCGCCCCCGCGAGGTGCTCGCGCCAAGCCGACGCCGCCTGCCAGACGTCCGGCGTCGCGAGCAGCTCCATCAGCGCATCGGGGCCGAGCGGCGACTCGAAGACGAAGACGACCTCGTTCGACGTCAGGAAGACCTCGTGCCTGTCGAGCGCCGCAACCTGGTCGGGGTCGAACGGCGGCCCAGCTTCGAGCAGCGCCCGCACGGCCGCGCGCGATTCCGGCTTCACCGGAAGGACGACGGCGAGCCGCCGGGCCTGCCGCGCGCCGAGCTGCAGCTGCGCGAGTCGTTCGGCGATCTCGCCGACGAGGCTGGGCTGGGCGACGGTCGACATGGTGAGCGGAGCGGCGGATCGACGCTCGACGACGACGGACGCTCGTCCGTCGAGACGCTCTTCGGGCGAGCGCCCGACGTGGACGCCTTCGACTTCGCTGTACGGAATCTCCTGCGCCCGGTCCCGCCCCTCGAGCCGCAACCCGCGTGGGAGCAGCTCGAGCTTCCCGGCGACGACCGCCGCGTCGCCTTCCCGCCAAACGACGCCGTAGCTCTTCTGCATGTCGCCATGATGCTGCCACGGCGGGGCAAACGCATCCGGCCGTTCCGCCACGGGCGCTGCGGGAAAGCCGCAGCTCGCGGCGAGCTCAGTCGCTCGGCGGCTTGATGTCCTCCGAGACGTCCTGCTGGGCGACGATGTCGCCGCTCGACCCGAAGGCGAGGATGAGGTGGGGAAACGTCCCCGGATCGTCGCTCACATACGTGAAGTACGAGAAGCGGCCTCGCGGCAGTCGTGCGAGCTCGACGGAGACGGCCGTCCTGTCCGCGCGCTCGATTTCGACGCGCTCGACAGCCGGATCGGCAACGCCCATGAGCTGCACGTGGCCGGTTGCCCCGGTGGCGTCCGGCTGTGACGCGGCGCTGGCAAAGAGTCCGCCGTTGATCCGAACGAGGTCGCGCGCCTCCGCGAAGCTCGAGAAGGAGGCGGGCGAGAAGAAGGAAACGAGCTCCGAGCCGCGGCCGTTGCGACCGACGTACAGTCCGGCGCTGTCGTAGATGCCCGTGCGCTCGTGTCCTGCTGCGTGAGCGGTCACCTGCCAGACCTCCGCGCGGTCGAGCCCTGCGCGCTCGGCTGACTGCGCGACCGCCCGGTCGAGCACAGGAGGCAGTCCGGCATCGGCAAGTCCGCGAACGGACGAGGGAGCGGTCGCTCCGGCGCCGCGTGGGAGTGCGACGATCGCCGCGATAGCCGCGGCTGCCAGCAGCAGCGCGCCGACACCGGCTGCGAGAGCCCGTGTCCTGCCAACTCTTCGCACGAGAACCTCCTTCATCACCAGATCGCACCGTCGTGGTGGTGGCAGTTCACGAACATCCACCCCGTGTGGTGGTTGTGGCAGCCGAACTTGTCGCTGGAGACGGACGAGTACCAATGGACGTACACGTCGTACGGCACGTTCTGCTGCCCTTTCCAGGAGCCGCCGGCCGCGGCCCAGTATTGAAGGATCGTGCTGAACGTATCGAACGTCGCCCGCGTGGTCTCGCCGAACGCACAGCAGAACCCGGTCTCGGCATGGCCGGTGTATGGCGGGTAGTAAGTACAGCCGCCGGACGCCGGGACGTTCCAGTAGCTGCTGCACGCCCGCGCGGTCGGGGCGGTCGGACCGACGGCCGCGGCGATGGCGGCCGAGGCGGCGACGAGGACGAGCGTCAGACGCATCTTTGCGCGGTTTTCCA
>JBKOYZ010000028.1:0-14350 GCA_046725655.1 Actinomycetota bacterium
GTCCGCTGGCTGTGGCCGATCCCGGTTGCCGCGTTCGTGATCTACCCGTACCTGAAGCGCTGGACCTGGCTCAGCCACCTCTGGCTCGGCGCGGTCGACGGGCTTGCACCGGTCGGCGCGTGGGTCGCCATCACGGGGCACCTGCCCTGGCAGGCGTGGGCGCTCGGCGGCGCGGTCGCGCTTTGGGTCGGGGGCTTCGACCTCTTCTACTCGCTGTTCGACGTCGACGTCGACCGAGAGCAGGGACTGCACTCGTTCGCGACGACGTTCGGCGAGCGAAAGCTGTTCTGGGCGGCGCGGTTCGCACATGCCGGGACTGTCGTGCTACTCGCCGCCGTCGGGGCCGGGCTCGACCTCGGCGTTCTCTACTGGCTCGGTGTCGTCACTGTCGCCGTCCTGCTCGCGTACGAGCACATGCTGGTCCGGCCCGGAGATCTACGGCGTCTCGATGCGGCTTTCTTCACGATGAACGGGATCATCAGCGTCGTCTTCTTCGGCTTCGTGCTCGCGGAGGCCACTGTTTGAAAGTCGCCGCCCTCTACGACATCCACGGGAACGCGCCTGCGATCGAGGCCGCGCTCGCCGATCTCCCCGAGGACGCCGCGATCGTGATCGGCGGCGACACCGCGATCGGCTTCGAGCCCGTCCGCACCCTGGAGCTCCTGGACGCGCTCGGCGATCGCGCGCATTGGATCCGCGGCAACGGCGACCGGATCGGCTCGGAGACCGGGATCTGGGGCGAGCGTCAGGCGTTCACGGTGGAGAAGATCGGCGAGGAGCGCGCCCAAGCGCTTGCGGCGCTGCCGGCGACCCTCACCCTCGACGTCGACGGGCTCGGCCCGACGCTGTTCTGCCACGGCTCGCCGCGGAGCGACGAGGAGGGCATCACGCGCGTGACGTCGGATGATCGGCTCGCCGAGATCGTGGCCGGCACGGTCGAAGGAACGATCGTCTGCGGCCACACGCATCAGCAGTTCGACCGCTCGATCGGCGACAAGCGTGTTGTCAATGCAGGCAGCATCGGCATGCCGTACGAAGGCCGACCGGCTGCGTTCTGGGTTCTGCTCGGGCCTGATGTCGAGCACCGGAGCTCGGACTACGACACCGCGGCCACGGTCGCGACGATCGAGTCGAGCGGTTATCCGGATCCGGGCGAGGTGATCGAGGTTGTCTTTGCCGACCCGCCCGACCCGAACGAGGTTTCCGAGTACTTCGAGCAGCAGGCGCTGGAGCAGGCGAGGGCGTGATCCGCGCGCGGGGGCTCGGGCGCCGCTTCGGCGACAAGCGTGCGCTCGATCCCGTCGACTTCGAGCTCGGCCGTGGTGGTTTCCTGGTCGTCACGGGCCCGAACGGATCGGGGAAGACAACGTTGCTCCGCCTCTGCGCCGGCCTTCTGGCGCCGACCGCCGGCGAGCTCGAGGTCGACGTCGAGCGCGGGCGGATCGGCTACCTGGCGCACGAGCCGCTTGTCTACCGCGAGTTGACGGCGATCGAGAACCTCGATCTCTACGGGCGGCTCTACCGCGTGCCCGAGCGGCGCGAGCGGATCGGCATGCTCCTCGAGCGGTTCGGGCTCTGGGAGGCGCGCAACGAACGAACGAGCGACTACTCGCGCGGGATGCTGCAGCGGCTCGCCCTCTGCCGGGCGTTGCTGCACGAGCCCGAGCTGCTGATCCTGGACGAGCCGGACAACGGGCTCGATGAACAGGGAGCAGCCCTGCTCGAACGCGAGCTCGACGAGCTGCGGCGGGAGCGGACGCTCCTCGTAGCAAGCCATGACCCCGAGCGGCTCGAGCGTTTCGCGAGCGGAAGGCTCGCATTGGCGTGAGGCATCGCTTGCGATGCCGTTCTGGAGGCCGTGCCGGCTTTGCCGGTGCGGCCTGCCAAACCCGGCTGCAGTCGCCGTGCGCATTTCATGTTGAGGAATGGGTTCTGTGAAGCGCTACCTGGCTGATGCGGGCGCGCTGGCGCGCAAGGACCTGCTGCTCGAGCTGCGGGCACGCGACACGCTGCCGGCGATGCTGCTCTTCGTCATCTCGGTTCTCGTCGTCTTCCACTTCGCTTTGCCGACGAACGCGTCCGCGCGCGCCTCGCTCGGCCTGCTTTGGGTCGCGATCCTGTTCACCGCTTTGCTCGGCCTCGGGCGCGCCTTCGTCGCCGAGCGTGAGCAGGGAGTCCTCGACGGCCTCGTGCTCGCGCCGTCCGACCGCAGCGCGATCTGGGTCGGCAAGGTCCTCGCCACTCTGGCCTTCCTGGTCGTGGCCGAGCTGGTTGCCTTGCCCGCGTTCGCGCTCTTCTTCACCTCGGTCGACGCGGCGACGGTGGCCGGAATCGCGCTCGCGGACATCGGCATCTGCGCTGTCGGCACGCTGCTCGCCGCGATGGCCGCGGCCGGGCGCGCCCGCGAGCTGCTGCTGCCGCTCCTCTTCCTGCCGCTGGCGATCCCGATCGTTGTCGGCGGGGTCGGCGCCAGCCTCGCCGACTCGAGCGGCAAGTACCTCGGCTTTCTCGCGCTCTACGACGCGATCTTCGCGCTCGTCGCCTGGGCGTCCTTCGAGTACGTCGTCACGGAGTAGCGGGCACCGCACCTGGTTCGGTCCGGCGGACGAGCCGCCGCTGCTCGCGCGCGTCCGGCCAGAGCGCGATCACGGAGCCGAGCAGGAACACGAGGCCCGCGAGCCAGATCAGGTTGACGAGCGGCTTCACGAGCACCTTCAGGTAGACCGCGGTGACCCCGTTCTTCCTGAACTTGAACTCGTCGCCGATCACGAACAGGTCCTCGGCACGGAGCCAGTCGGTGCGGATCGCCACCTCGTTCGAGGTCTGCTGCTCGGCGAAGTAGGCGTTCTTCCCCGCTGCGAGCGTTCCGAGGCTCTTGCCGTCCCGGCTGACGGCGACGCGCGCGCGGATCTCCTGGTGGTTGGCCGCCCGCCGCTGCACGCTGCCGAGGTAGGTGAGGTCGTAGCCGCGGATTCGCATCGTGTCTCCCGGGCGGAAGCGCTGGATCTTGGTGGCGCCGTAGGCGCTCGACCCTGCAACGCCGATCGCGAGCAGGACGATCGCTGCATGGACGATGTAGCCGCCGTAGCGACGGCGGTTGCGTGCGATCAGCCCGGAGAACGCCGCCCACCAACCCGGCGCGCCGAGTGCCTTGCGGGCGCGCGTTCCGCGCGCGAACTCGAGCACGATTGCGGCGAGCGCGAAGATCGAGAACGTGTAGGCCAGCAAACCGGCGGTGCTCGAGCCGGCACCGAGCGCGATCAGCAGGACGCCGGCGGCGATCGCGACCACGGAGGGCCAGAGCAGCGTCTCCCGCAGCGCCCGCGCCGAGGTCCGACGCCACGCCACGAGGGGGCCGATCCCCATCAACAAAAGGAGCGGCAGTCCGAACGCCTTCAGGAAGAAGTTGTAATACGGCGGCCCGACCGTGACCGACTCGCCCCGCACCGCCTCTGAGAGGAGCGGAAAGGCAACGCCCCAGAGGATGGTGAGCGCGAACGCGACGAGGAGCAGGTTGTTGTAGAGGAAGGCCGCCTCGCGTGACGCGAGCGACTCCAGTTTCGTCCGTGCGCGCAGGAGCGGCAGCCGCCAGACGATCAGCGCGACCGAGAAGACGACCGCGAGACAGATGAAGCCGACGAACCAGGCGCCGATCGGCGACTGGGCGAAGCTGTGGATCGAGTTGATCAGGCCGCTGCGCGTCAGGAAGGTGCCGAAGATCGAAAGACAGAACGCGAGCGTCACCAGCGTGACGTTCCAGACCCGGAGCATGTTCTTCTTCTCCTGCACCATCACCGAGTGCAGGAACGCCGTCGCGGCGAGCCACGGCATCAGCGCGGCGTTCTCGACCGGATCCCAGGCGTAGTAGCCGCCCCAGCCGACCTCCTCGTACGCCCACTTGGCCCCGAGCAGGATCCCGACGCCGAGTGCCGTCCAGGCGACGATCGTCCAGCGGCGGGTGGCCACGATCCAGCGCTCGTCCGTGCGGCCGGAGAGCAGCGCGCCGGCGGCGAAGGCGAAGGGGATCGTCAGCCCGACGTACCCGAGGTAGAGCAGCGGCGGGTGAATCATCATGTACGGGTTCTGGAGGCTCGGGTTGAGCCCGACGCCGTCCGCGGGCGCGGCTTGGGTCTCGAACGGGCTGACGACGAAGACGAGCAGCAGCGCGAAGAACGACGCCACGGCGCCGAGGACCGGCACCGTCCACGGCAGGACCTCGGTCGTCAGCCGCCGGTTCAGCGCGACAGCGGCCGCCCCAAGGCCGGTGAGGACGCAGAGCCAGAGGAGCAGCGAGCCAGCCTGCCCGCCCCAGAAGGCCGTGTACGCGTAGGGGAACGGGAGCGCCTTGCTCGAGTGCTCGGCGACGTACGAGAAGGTGAAGTCGCGCGTTCGGAAGGCGTTCAGGAGGACGATCGCGGCGACGGCGCTGGCCCCGAAGCACGCGAAGAGCGCGTTGCGGGCCGAGTCGACGAGCCGGCGCCGGCCGGCGTAGGCGCCGAGCGCGCCGCCGAGCGCGGCGTAGAGCGCGAGCCCGAGCGCGAGCGCGAGCGCAGCACGGCCGAGCTCCTGCATTCAGTGCTCCACTAGGACTTCTTCGCCGGGCTGTACTTCGACGGGCACTTCGTCGTGATCGACGTCGCTGCTACGGAGCGGCCGTCGAACTTACCCGTCACGTAGACATGCCGTCCGGCCCGGAATAGGTCGGGCACGGTGCCCTTGTAGACGACCGGCACCCGCACGCTCTGATGCGGTCCGTCGATGTCGCGCAGGCGGAACCGCATGCCCGCCCCGTGGGGGTCTCCGCTCACCGGGCCGAGCACGTAGCCGCTGACTGCGACACGCCCCGTGTGGCCCTTCAGCTGGCTCGGCTTGAGCGACGGCGTCGCGCCGCCCGCAACCGCCTGATAGACGAGGAAGACTGCGAGCGCTCCCGCGACCGAGAGCGCAATGACAAGCCGCACCGGATTCCCCCTCCGCTGCACCCTGCGAGTGTACCGCCGGAAATCCGGCCGCTTCGCGGCCATGACGATTTCCGGCGGATCTCTTCACCAAGCGGCGTTCGTGAGACGCGCCCGCACAGGCGGGCGCGGCTATGAGGCGCTTCGGCAACTCCAGAAACCACCTGATCTTGCCTAGCATCGACGCCGTGTCGTCAGCGCTTTCACGGCGGCTCCAGACCTTCTCTGAACTCGTAGGGGACCATGTGGATCGGCCCGCCCGGGTGCTCGAGGTCGGCTGCGGGCGCGGCGAGCTTGCTCGTGATCTCGCCGCCGCGGGCTATGACGTGACGGCAATCGATCCGGAGGCGCCGGACGGACGGATCTTCCGCCGGGTGACGCTGGAGGAGTTTGCCGACGATGCGCCCTTCGACGCCGTCGTCGCGAGCGTTTCGCTCCACCACATCCACGACCTCGGGGCGGCGTTCGACAAGCTCGCCGACGTTCTGCGGCCGGGCGGCACGATCGTGGTCGAAGAGTTCGCGAAGGAGCGATTCACCGGCCCGACCGCCGAGTGGTATTTCCACCAGCGGCTGGCACGCCAGGTCGTGGGGCTCGCCGACCATCCGGTTGCCGGAGGGTTCCGCGCCTGGTTCGGACGCTGGCGCGAGGAGCACGCCGACATTCATCCGTCGAATGAGCTCCGGGCCGAGCTCGAGGGGCGGTTCGAGGAGGATGTTCTCATGTGGGGCCCGTACCTCTACGACTACTGGCTCCATGACGCGCTCGAGCCGCTCGAGCGGGAGCTGATCGACGCAGGACTCATCCAGCCGACCGGTTTCCGATACGTCGGCCATACCTGAGAGTTCTGCGAAGATGCAGCCGATTCCGTGGGTCTTCGGCTGAGGGAGAATCCGCTCGCGGCGCTCGCCGCCCTCACGGCGCTGCTCGTTGCCGTGGCGGTCGGGTTGATCTTCTTCTACGTCCCGACGGACGCCGACCAGGGCTACTCCCAGCGGATCTTCTACATCCACGTGCCCGTGGCGATCACGGCCTACGCGTGCTTCGGCTGGGGGGCGTGGAAGGCGCTGCGCCACCTCTGGAAGCGCGAGCCTGGTGCGGATCTCGAGAGCTACGTCGCCATCCACCAGGGCGTCATCTTCGGCTCCCTGACGCTGATCACCGGATCGCTGTGGGCAAGGATCTCGTGGGGCCACTGGTGGCTCTGGAGCGAGAGCCAGCTCGTCCTCTTCCTCGTCCTGTTCCTGTTCTACGGGGCCTATTTCATGCTCCGCTACTCGATCGAGCCGGGCCCGGCGCGCGCGAACATGTGCGCGGTGTATGCGCTGTTCGGCGTCGTCCTGATCCCGATCAGCTTTCTCGCGATTCGGCTTGCGAACCAGCTGATCCACCCGGTCGTCTTCACTCTGCAGGGGCCGCAGATGGCCGACTCCATGTTCGCCACGTTCTGCGTCTCGCTGGCGGCGATGCTGACGCTGGCGGCGACGCTCTACGGCGTCGAGCTCGCCGGCAAGCGGCTCGACGCGCGCCTGCGCGAGCTGCGGGAGCTGCTGCTGTGATCGTCGCGATCACGAACGCGGAGGCGAAGTACGTCGCGGCCGCGTACGGCATCGTCTTTCTGGTCGTGCTCCTCTACGTCCTGATCATTTCGCTGAAGCTGGCGCGGCTCGAGCGCGAGGCCGCGGAGCTCACCGAGCAGCTCCGGGCTCGCCGCATGCCCGAGGCCGAACGTGAGCGGGTGCCCGTTGGCTGAGCTGACGCTCCTCGGGATCTCGCATCACACGGCCCCGATCGAGGTGCGCGAGCGGGTGGCCTTCGAGCCGGATGCGGCCGCCGCTCTCGCACGGGACGTCGCCGGCGACGACGGCGAGGCCGTTTGCCTCTCCACCTGCAATCGCACCGAGCTCTACGTGGCGGGCCCGGGCGCGGAGGAACGAGCTGAGGGCGTGCTCGCGGGCGAGCCGGGGTCGGTGTACCGCCGCGACGACGACGAGGCGGCGCGCCACCTCTTCCGCGTCGCCGCCGGGCTCGACTCCAAGGTCCGCGGCGAGACCGAGATCCTGGGGCAGGTCCGGGCCGCCTACGCACTCGGGGCGCCCGGCCCGCTGCTCGACCGGCTCTTCCGCGAGGCGCTCCGCGTCGGGAGGAAGGTTCGTGCCCAGTCTCCTGTCGGCGATCTCGCCGCGTCGGCGGCGACCGCGGCGGCGGTGCTCGCCGAGCGCGTTCTGGGCGATCTTGCGGATCGTGCCGTCCTTCTGATCGGCGCCGGGGAGATCGGGGAGCGGGTCGCCGTCCGCCTGGCGGCCCGCGGCGCCCGCATCGCGTTCGTCGCCAACCGAGGTTCGGAGCGGCGCGAGCGGCTGGCTGCGCACTACGAGGCCGAGCCGCTGCCGCTCGACGAGCTCGGCGATGCCCTCCGGGCCGTGGACGTCGTCGTGACGTCGACGAGCTCCTCGGAGCCGGTGCTGATGCGGCGCGACGTCGAAGGGGCGCTTGCGACCAGAGAGCGGCGGCCGCTCCTGCTCGTCGATCTGGCCGTGCCCCGTGACCTGGACCCCGAGATCGCGAGCCTCCCTTACGCGTTCCTCTACGACGTGGACGACCTCGACGAGACCGTCGGCACCGGATCCGCGGAGGGCGCGGCCGCGCGTGCGGAGGCGATCGTCGCCGAGGAGGCGGAGCGGTTCCGGGCGTGGCAGGCGTCGCGCGGCGTTGTTCCCGCGATCGCCTCGCTGCGGGCGCACGCCGAGGAGATTCGCGCGGGCGAGCTCGCGAGGGCGTCGCGGCGGCTGGGGCGCCTCACGGACGAGGAGCGGCAGGCCGTCGAAGCGTTGACGGTGCAGCTTGTGAACAAGCTGCTGCACGATCCGACAGTACGGTTGAAGGACGCCGCTGCGGGAGCCGATGGAGCTGCGTATGCGGACGCAGTGCGGCACCTGTTCGCGCTCGGTGATGCTGATCCGGATCGGCAGCCGCGGTAGCAGGCTCGCGCTGACGCAGGCCGAGCTCGCCGCCGGGCGCCTGCGCCGCGAGTCCGTCGAGATCGCGCTCGTTCCGATCACGACCGCAGGCGACCGCGACCGGACGAAGCCGTTCGGTGAGATCGGCTCGCGCGGCGTGTTCGTCAAGGAGCTCGAGGAGGCGCTGCTCAGACGCCGAGTGGACGTGGCCGTCCACTCGGCGAAGGACATGACGTCGACGGATACGGAAGGGCTCGTCGTCGGCGCCTACCTCGAGCGCGAGGATCCGCGCGACGCCCTTTGCGGCGCGGTGGAGCTCCGGCCGGGGATGCGGATCGGGACGGCCTCGATCCGCCGCCGCGCCCAGCTGCTCGCGCTCGAGCCGGAATTGTCGATCGAGCCGTTGCGGGGGAACATCGACACGCGTCTGCGGAAGCGCGGCGAGCGAGGGCTCGACGCCGTGGTTCTCGCCGCGTGCGGCCTCGACCGGCTCGGCCTGAGCGGGGAGATCGGGCGACGCTTCGAGCCGGACGAGGTGCTGCCCGAG
Organism: Actinomycetota bacterium; assembly: GCA_046725655.1. Taxonomy (GTDB): domain Bacteria; phylum Actinomycetota; class Thermoleophilia; order Gaiellales; family Gaiellaceae; genus 13-2-20CM-68-14. The sequence goes on from JBKOYZ010000028.1 coordinate 8,466, forward strand.
GCCGGCCAGGGCGCTTTGGCGCTCCAGGTGCGCGCGGGGGAGGAATCGCTCGTGGCGCACGTGGGCGACGCGGAGACTCGGCGCCGCGTCGAGGCCGAGCGTGAGTGCGTGTTCGCGATCGGCGGCGGCTGTCTGGCACCGGTCGCGGCGCACCACGACGGCCGCACGCTGACTGCGTTGGTGGCCGCAGAAGACGGTTCCTGGGTCGAGCGCCGCTCCGGCGACGATCCCGCCGCGGTTGCTCGGGAGCTGGGCGCGCGGGTGGTATGACCGAGCTCCCGCTCACCGGCGGTTGCCTCTGCGGCGCCGTCCGGTTCGAGGTCACCGAGCCTCTCGTCCGCGCCGGTTACTGCCACTGCACGCGCTGCCAGCGGCGCACCGGAACGGCGGCGTCGGCGCAGGCCCGGATCACGCCGCGGTCGCTGCGTGTCACCGCGGGGGAGGAGGCGATCCGGGCTTTCGTGCCCGAGCGCGGATTCGAGAAGCATTTCTGCTCGAGATGCGGCTCCGCGCTCTGGAGCCGCGACCAAGAGGATCACGACGTCGTCAGCGTACGCCTCGGCGCATTCGACGGCGACCCCGGGATCCAGCCGTCGTACCGGCAGTTCGTTGCCTACGCGGCACCGTGGGAGCCGCTTCCCGACGACGGGCTGCCGCGGTACCCGGAGTCGCGTCCGCCGGACGCCTAGCCGTGCGGGTCGTCGTTACGCGCCCGGGCGAGCAGGCGGCGCCGCTCGTGGAGCGGCTGGAGGCGCTCGGGCACGAGGTCGTGCTCTGCCCCTTGATCGAGGTCGAACCGCTCGGTGACGCGCCCATCGACGTCACTGCGTACGACTGGGTGATCGTGACGAGCGCCAACGGCGCGCGCGAGCTGGCGCGGCGCCGTCGAGGCGCGCCGAAGAGCTTGGCCGCGATCGGACCTGGAACGGCGGCCGCCTTGCGGGAGCGCGGGCTCGCGCCGGACCTCGTGCCGGCAGTCGCGACGCAGGAAGGCCTCGCGGCGGAGCTGCCGCGTCCCGCCGGCCGCGTGCTCCTCGCGGCCGCCGAGGACGCTCGGTCGTTTCTCGCCGACGAGCTCGATGCCGACTTCGTGCCGCTCTACCGCACGCGCATGCTCGAGCCGTCGGAGCCGCCCGCTGGTGACCTCGTCGTGCTCGCGTCGGCCTCCGCGGCGCGTGCATTCGGTGGGCTCGCGCTCGGGCTTCCGGCGGTCTCGATCGGGCCGGAGACGACTCGGGCGGCTCGCGAGGCGGGGATTCGCGTGGTGGCCGAGGCCGATCCGCACACGTTGGACGGTCTCGTCGCGGCCGTTCAACAGGCCGGCGTTTAGGCTCCCGCCGTGTTCGTCACCTTCCTGACCGACTTCGGCCTTCAGGACGACTTCGTCGGCACCTGCCACGGCGTGATCAAGCGGATCGCCCCCGAGGTCGAGATCATCGACATCACGCACGGGATTCCGCCGCAAAGCGTCCTCCAGGGCGCCCTCGTGCTCGCCAACACGACGCCGTACATGCCGGTCGGAGTCCACCTCGCGGTCGTCGATCCCGGCGTGGGCGGCGCGCGGCGGCCGCTGGCCTTGCGGAGCGGTGAGGGCAGGCTGTTCGTCGGTCCGGACAACGGCTTGCTGGTCCCGGCGGCGGACCGGCTCGGCGGGATCGAGGCTGTCCACGAGTTGGCGAATGCCGAGTACGCACTCGACACTGTTTCACGCACGTTTCACGGCCGCGACCTGTTCGCGCCCGCGGCGGCGTATCTCGCCTCCGGCGTGGCGCTGGACGAGCTGGGTCCGCCGCTTGCCGCTGACGCACTCGCGCGTCTCGACATTCCGGCTCCGGAGTTCGGCGAGAACCGGATCCGCGCGACCGTCCTCTACATCGATCGGTTCGGGAACGTTCAGCTCAACCTCAGGCGGGAGGACCTGCAGCGGGCGGAGCTGCTCCCGGGCACGACCGTCGAGATCGAGCACGCTTTCGAGAGCTACTACGCGGTCGTCGCGCGAACGTTCGCCGACGCCCGCGGCGGCGACGTAATCCTCTACGAAGACGCGTACCGGAACATCGCGCTCGCTATCAGCGGCGGCAACGCGGCCGCGCTGTTCGGCTCGCTTCCGGGTCAGGAGGTTCGGATCCGAACGCGCGGCATATGAGCCTCGAGGAGCTCGGCCGCCGCTTCGCCCGCTTCACGACGAACGTCGTCGTCCGGAACCCGAGGCTGTGGACGCCGCTGCGGCCACTGATGCGAACGCAGTTCGAACGGCTGGCGCCCCGCTGGGACGACATTCGCTCACCACAGTCGCTGGCGCCGTTCGAGGCGGCGCTCGCGCGCGTCGACGGCGCGCCGGCGCACGCGCTCGATCTCGGAACCGGGACCGGTGAGGGCGTGTTTGCGATCGCGCGCCGCTTTCCCGGCGTGGAAGTCGTCGGCGTCGATCTGGCCGAGGCGATGGTCGAGCGAGCGCGCCGCAAGACGCCGGCTGAGCTCGCCGACCGCGTCCGGTTCGAGGTCGCCGATGCGGCGCGGCTGCCGTACGCGGACGAGTCGTTCGACCTCGTCGCGCACGCAAACATGATCCCGTTCTTCGACGAGCTCGACCGCGTGCTCGCTCCGCGCGGAACCGTCTTCTTCGCCTTCTCGGGTGGCGCGGAGACGCCGATCTACGTCCCGCCTCAGACCCTCCGCGAGCAACTCGGGCGGCGGGGCTTCACGGATTTTGCGGAGTTTTCCGCCGGCAACGGGACCGCCCTGCTTGCCCGGAAGCGGGCCGCGGCGTAGGGTTTTCGTCAACAAGGACGTTCGCGGCGCGGTAGCACCGGCCCGGACGTCCTTTTAATCGCGGGGGAAACCATGGTTCTCCCACGAGCCCCCTTCTTCTTCGTGGTGCGCCCTCGGACGCGCTTCGCCTCCCGCCGGGCATAGCCCGGCTTCGGCTTCGGGACCGCTGCTTCTTTGCGGCTGAGCGTTGGTCGAGGCGCCGCTAGACTCGGTTGCTCTCGGCGAGGTAGCTCAGTTGGTAGAGCACACGGCTGAAAACCGTGGTGTCGCCGGTTCGATTCCGGCCCTCGCCATCACCGCCGCGAGTCCGGCCCGCGCTGCGCGAGGGCCATGACGACTCGCGTCGGTTCTGCTTCTTCGGTACACGCTGGTGCGCCGCGGCCGCGCGTGTCGGCCGCGGCAGCTGGACGCTTGCGCGAGGAATCTGAGGTATCCTCAGATTCTGAGGAGAGCTCAGATTGAGCGACAGATGGACAGTCGAGGATGTTCCTGACCAGTCGGGGCGGACTGCGGTGGTCACCGGCGCGAACGCTGGGATCGGGCTCGAGACCGCCAAGGTCTTGGCGGCGCGAGGAGCGGCGGTCGTCCTCGCGTGTCGCGACCTGGAGCGCGGCGAGGTCGCGGCGGATTCGATCCGCCGTGAGACCGGGCGAACGAACACGCGGATCGTGCATCTCGATCTTGCCTCGCAGGCCTCTGTCCGTGAGGCGGCTGGGGAGCTTCGGTCCGCGTATCCGCGGCTGGATCTGATGGTCAACAACGCGGGCGTGATGCTCGTGCCCTACCGCCGGACCGAGGACGGGTTCGAGTCGACGCTCGCGGTCAACCACCTCGGACACTTCGCGCTTACCGGCCTGGTTCTCGACCAGCTGCTGGCGACGCGCGGGTCGCGCATCGTGACCGTCTCCAGCGTCGCCCACCGCCGGGGCGCCATCGATTTCGGCGACCTGCAGCTCGAGCGGCGATACGACGCGTCCGCCGCCTACGCGCGGTCGAAGCTGGCAAACCTGCTCTTCTCCTACGAGCTGAACCGCCGCCTCGTCGCGGCCGGGGCCGGGACCATCGCTCTTGCCGCCCATCCAGGCAACGCTCGCACCAACTTGTGGCATACGAGCTCGCGTCTGGAGCGGGCGCTCATCAGTCCCCGTCTGCGGCCGCTCAACTTCTGGCTCGTGCAGTCTGCAGCCGATGGCGCGCTCCCGACGCTGAGAGCCGCGCTCGATCCATCCGCGCGGGGAGGCGCCTACTACGGCCCGTCCGGGCTCTTCGAGTACACCGGCCATCCCGTGCGGGTCGACTCGACCGCCGCCTCGCACGACGCGGCGGCGCAACGTCGGGTGTGGGAGATATCCGAGGAGTTGACCGGAGTCTCCTACGGCGTCTCGGGCTAGTGGCCCCGAAAGCCGGCCGCTATCACCACGGCGACCTCAGGGCGGCGCTGATCGATGCGGCGATCGAGCTCATCGGCGAGCGAGGGGTGCGGGACTTCTCGCTTGCCGAGGCAAGCCGCCGCGTCGGCGTAGCCGTCAGCGCTCCGTACGCGCATTTCGCGGATCGTGACGAGCTCCTGGCGGCGGTCGCCGTCCGCGCCTGTGAGGAGTTCGCAGGAGAGCTTCAGGACGTCGCCGAGCTCGACGAGCCGGCCGACCGTTTGGCCGCGATCGCCCGCGCCTATGTCCGGTTCGCCGCCGTTCACCGGCCGCTCTTCGAGGTGCTGTTCGAAGGCGGGCTCGACAAGCGGCGCCACCCCGAAATCGAGGCTGCCGAGAAGCCAATCGACGACGTCTTCCTGGGGAGCGTCCGCGCCGTGATCAACGACGGTGCCGAGGCGTCAGCAGAGCTCGCCGCAGCCGTCGAGGCCACGGCCCATGGTTACGCCATGCTGCTGCTCGACGGAAGTCTCGGCCAGGGCAACAAGGCCGCGAAGCGCGCCGCCGCGAGAGCCGCTCGGGCGACCCTCGCGCTCATCGAAAGCCGTCACCTGCTCTCCGACTAGCGGGACGTGGGCCGTGCAGGGTCGCCCGCGTAAGTCGCCCGAACGCGGCCTGAGTCACGAGCGGAGAGCGCGGCCACTCGAGCTGCCCGCCCATCGCCACTCCTTGCTCAACTTCGGGACGCGCAGCTTCCGCGGGAAAAAGCTTTGCGTTTGCGGCGGCGACCCCGATCCCGAACGCGAACACGTGCTCGGAGTCGAGCACGTCCAGCCCGCGGCCCCTGACGAACCAGGCCAAGGATGCGGCCGCGACGCAGCCGAGCACGATCGCGGTTCTGCGGATGCTCTCGCCGCGCTTCTGCCATCCGGTCCCGGCGACCGCCCCCAGCCAGGCGGCGCAGATCGCCGAGACGCCGTAGTCGGGGGCCGTGACGAGCCGCTGAAACGCGCCCGGGTCGACGAGCCGCGCCACGCCGATGATCGAATACCCGAGTAGGGCAGAGACAGTCTGGCCTGCGAGGCCTGCCAACCAGAGGATCCGCCGGCCGCAGACTGCGAGCGTAAGCAAGGCGAGGCAGCAGAACGAGAGCAACGACCAGAGGAGCGGATCCGCAGCGATGGCGCCGCTCGAAACCAACAGCCAGAGGCGTCCATCGGCTACCTCGCGCGGGCTGGCAGCGAGACTCGAGAGAGACACGGCGCCTGCGCGCTGGAGGGCGGTCAGCGAAGACACGACTGCGACGACGGCGAGCACGGCAGCGAGGCCTCGCCACATCCGCGATGCTGCGCCTGCCGACGTCGTCGCGCAGCCGTACGTGACGGAACAGTAGATCAGACCGCCCAACTGGAGAGCCGTACGTGGGACTGCACGACCTCTGTGGGCCGGGCAGGTTTCGATCCGCATCTCCTCCGTTAAGAGCGGAGGGCTCTACCGCTTGAGCTACCCCCCAATGGTCGTTCAAAGGTAGCCGGTTTCCCGCGACGGTGGACCTCCAAGCGAGGCTCCCCGCACGCAGCAGCCGCTTGGCCGCAAGAAGGAGGCCAAGAGTCTCGCGTAGCGCCGGTCGGCCTCAACCGCGGCGACCAGCCGGAGCGGCGCACGCGCGTGTGGGGGCGATGATCAGGCTCGCGCCGAATGGCTGAACGGGGCGTACAGCCTTATGCCGTCTTCGTCGCGTTC
>JBKOYZ010000086.1:0-21110 GCA_046725655.1 Actinomycetota bacterium
CGGGCGGCGATCCGCGTGTCGCCGCCGTTGTTGCCGGCGCCGCAGACGGCGGTGATGGCATGCACGTCACTGAATCGCTCGAGGACGCCGGTCGCGACCGCCTGTCCCGCCCGCTGCATCAGCGCCGCGACGTCGTGCCCCGCCTCGGCCGCGCCCATCTCCTCCGAGGAGTAGAGCGGCTCGAGCTCACACGCTACGCGTCTTGGGGTCAACAAAGGGAGACGACGCACACCGCGGTCGCGAGCTCACGCGAGTGCGACATCGACAGGTCGATCGCGCGAGCGCCGGCTCGCTCCGCCCACGCCTCGATGCGGCCGGACAGCCTCACCGCCGGCTTCGGGCGTCCGGCGATCTCGATCTCACGCCAGGCGAATGCGCGCGCCACGCCGAAGCCCAGCGCCTTGCCGATCGCCTCCTTGCCTGCGAACCGCGCCGCGTAATGCTGCGGCGGGTTCGGCCGCGAATCGCAGTACGCGCGCTCCGCCTCCGTGAAGCACCGCTCGCGGAACCCCGGGTAGCGCTCCAGCGCACGCCGGACGCGCGAGATCTCGATCAGGTCGGTCCCGACGGTCACGAGCGCGATTCTAGGAACGCGGGTACCTCCGCGATCGAGTCGACGACCGCCTCGGGCGACGCGCTCCAGGCGCCGGCGTCGTCGCGGAACTTGCCCGTGCGGACAAGGATCGTGTGCATCCCGAGCGCGGCGGCGCCGCCGATATCGGCGTCGACGTCGTCGCCCACCATCCATGCACGCTCGGGATCGGCGTCGAGCGCCTCCAGCGCAGCCTCGAAGTACGGAGCGCTCGGCTTTCCCAGCACCGTCGCCGTCGTTCCGCTCGCGTACTCGAGGCCGACCACGAAGGCGCCGGCGTCGAGCAGCGCGCCGCGCGCGGTCTGCCACCACCGGTTCTTGTGCAGGCAGTAGAGCTCCGCGCCGGCCTCGAGCTCGGCGAACGCGCGCGCGAGATTCATGTAGCTGAAGACCTGGTTCGTCTCGGCCGTCTCGCCGGCGCCGCCGAGCAGGACGGCGTCGGCGTCCTCGCCCACGAGCTCGACGCCCTCCAGGTCCCCGCGTATCGCGGGCATCGTCAGGGCGAGGACGCGCTTGCCCGCCAGGACGCGCGCGGCGGCGACCGGCGTCGTCAGCAGCTCGCCGTCGTCGAGCTCGATCCCGAAGCCGCGGATCGTCTGGGCGAGCCTCGTGCGCGATTGCGTCGTGTTGTTCGTGAGGAAACGGAGCCTGTGTCCTTCAGCGCGGAGCCGCTTGATCGCCCGGTCGGCGCCGTCGATCCGCCGGCCGGACACGTGCAGCACCCCGTCGACGTCCAGGAGAATCGCGGCCATGGCCGGCGAGTCTATTCGTGTGACCCGCTCCGTCTCGATCCCGCGCTCGGAGATCGAGCTGCGGTTCTCGCGGTCGAGCGGGCCGGGCGGACAGCACGCGCAGAAGACGGAGTCGCGCGCCGAGGCCCTCTTCGACGTCGAGCGCTCGGAGGCGCTCACCGAGGCACAGAAGCGGCGCGTGATCGCGAAGGCGGGGCCGGTTCTCCGCGCCGTCGCCCAGGACGAGCGCAGCCAGTGGCGAAACCGCGAGCTCGCGATCGAGCGCGTCGTCGAAGCGCTGCGAGACGCGCTGAAGGTCGAGCGCCGGCGGCGGGCGACGAAGCCCACGGCCGCGTCGAAGGAGCGGCGCCTCGAGCAGAAGCGCCGCCGCGCGCAGACGAAGCAGCTCCGGCGTCCCCCGGATGGTTAGGAGGGTTTGGCGAAACAGACGTCTGTGCCGTTCCGCCAAACCCTCCTAAGCAAGCGCGAGCAGCGCGATCCCGGCCGCGACGACCGCGGAGCCGACCAGCCGGCGCCGGCCGACGCGCTCGTGAAGGACGAGCCACGCGAGCGCGGTCGCGATGACGACGCTCGTTTCGCGTACGGCCGAGACCGACGGGGCGCTCGCGAGACGGAGCGCGAGCAGCACGAGCAGGTAGGTCGCGGCCGCGGCGATCCCGATCAGCGCCGCAGGCGGGCGCGCCGCGGCCGCGAGCCGCCCGCGGCCGACGGAGAGCGGATACGCAACGGCCGGCCCCAGCATCACGAGCAGCAGGTACGGCGCCGCGTTCGCGTGCTGGATGCCGTACCGGTCGACGACGGTGTAGCCGGCGATCGACGCGGCGATCGTCACCGCCATGGCGGCGCCCCGCGTGCCGCGCCGGACGCCGCGGACGAGCAGGATCCCGGCCGCGACGACGAGGACGCCGGCGATCTCGCCGGCGGAGGGAATGTCGCCGACCACGATCACGACGATCACCAGCGCGAGCACCGGCGCGAGGCCGCGCGCCAGCGGGTAGACAAGGCTGAGCTCGTGCCGGCGGTACGCACCCGCGAGCAGCGCGACGTACGCGAGCTCGAGCGCGCCCGAGCCGAGGATGTAAGGCCAGGCGGCGCCCTCGACCCGCCACGTTGCCACCGCGAGCGGCACGAGCGCCAGGACGAAGAAGCCGAGCGAGACCGCAGTCACCGCCTCCGGGTCGCGCTCCCGGGCGAGCAGCAGGTTCCAGGAGGCGTGGAGCGCCGCCGCCGCGAGGGCGAGCCCGAGGGCCGAGGCGGGCATTCAGTGGTGGTGGTGGTGATGGCCGGCGTGCTCGAGCGCCAGCGCCCGCCGACGCGCGCCGCCGCGGACGGTCAGAGTGAGCAGCGCGGCCGCGACGGCGAGGAAGACGATGTTGAGCGCGGTCGTGTAGTTCCACTCGATGCCGCGGCTCGTGATCGAGTCGATCGAGGGCCGGTGCGAGGGCACGAGGCCGACGGCGCTGAAGATGCCGTCGATCGCCAGCGCGGCAACGATCATGGCCGCGAACATGATCGCGACGAGCCGAATAGTCATCGGGGTCCCGTAGTACTTCGTGTAGGCGATGACGATCGGGATGATGATCAGATCGGCGTAGATGAAGGCGATCACGCCGGCGAACGAGATTCCGCCGGCCCAGAGCACCGCCGCGAGCGGCACGTTCCCGATCGAGCAGACGAACGAAAGCACGGCCACGATCGGCCCCAGCACGACGTTCTCCGCCAGCTGCAGCGGCCACGGCGCACCGGTCACGAAGAGGCCGTTGAAGAAGTCCATCGGCAGCAGCGCGATGAAGCCCGCGATGACGAACCCCGCGGCGATCTCCTTCCAGAGCATCTCCCAGTCGGAGCGGAAGTTGTGCGCAACGTCCGACCAGGCGTCCAGCGAGAGCAGACGTGACCGCAGCGACCGTCCCTCGGTGCCGGCCGGAGGGTGCAGATGCCCCGCCTCGGCGGCGACTGCGTGCTCGCGCGCCGCGGCCTCGAGGCGCCGCGTCACGAAGAGGCGCAGCCCGAGCCACATCAGCGCGATCAGCACGAGCCCACCGAGCAGTTCGGCGAGCGTGAACTGCCAGCCGAGAAAGATCCACATCACGATCCCGAGCTCGAAGACGAGGTTCGTCGACGCGAACTGGAACACCATCGCGGAGAGGAAGCTCGCGCCCTTCGTGAACATCGACTTGGCGATCGCGATCGCTGCGTAACTGCAGGACGACGACGCGGCACCGAGGCCGGTCGCGAGCGCCACATCTCGCGTCCCCCGGCCGCCGAGCGCGCGCTCGATCCGTGCGCGCGGCACCCAGGCCTGGACGATCCCCGAGAGCATGAAGCCGAGGATGAGCGCCCATGTCACCTCCCAGGCCATCTGGAACGCGTTCCAGAGGCCGTCGCCGATCGTCGAGAGGACATCCACGCCGCGGGTATACCAGCGGCGGCGCAATTACCCTGAGCCGTCTCCGATCAGGAGCCGTGCCAGGGGTGCGCGGCGGTCCTTCATCAGCTTCCCGCGCGTCAGGTCGACGACCTTGGTCGGCCCGCGGTCGCCGATGCCCACGTAGGCGCGGCGCCGGAACACCAGCGCCACGGCGGCCGAACGGCCGCCGAGCACCGAGAAGCGCCGCGTGCCGTCGAAGCCGTAGGCGGCGAGCCCCATCGCGTGGTCGGTGCCCTCAGTCGTCCAGCTCGAACCGGTGGCGAGCAGGGTGTCGCCGTCGACGGTGAAGGAGTCGGCGCCGCGGTCGATCAGCTTCGAGCCCCACGTATTCGTGTCGATCAGCCTCAACCCGGCAGGCGTCCAGCCGACGTGCATTTGGTTCGCCGGGTCGATGGTCACCGCCTCGTCGCCGCCGCTCACCGCGAGCACGCCGTCGCCGAGCCATTTCGCCGCACGCGTGGGGCCGGTCACGCCCTTTGCCGCCGCCTTCGGCTCGATCCAGTCGTGCAGGCGACCGAGCAGCGAGACCGGTTCCGCGACCGTGTGGTAGGAGACCGCGAGCGTCGACAGCGAGACCTCGGCGACCGCACCGCTCGCCGGAATGACGAACGCACGCCCGGCCGGGTCGACCGCGAGCGCGGGGATGTTCTGGCGCATCCTCGCCGGCTCGGGAGACTCGCCTTCGTTCGGCAGATCGGTCCCCGCGACGATCCGGTCGAGCGCGACGCTCCTGACAGAGCCGTCGGGATCGACGACCAGGAGCCCCGCCGGCCCGAGGCCGGTGTCCGGCGCCGTCAGGACGACGATCGAGTCACCCGCACGGCCGGCGTGAAGGGCGGCTCGCGGGAAGCGCCGCTTCGTCGCAACACGGTGAGTGTCCGGGTCGATGCCGATCACGTCGAAGCTCGCCGGGCAGCACCAGCGCATGGCCACGACGTTCAGCCGGCTCTCGGTCCACGACATCGCGGCCACGTGACCGTCCTTGAGCTTGGTCGTCCACAGGCGCTGCACGAGGTACGGGTGGATGTACTGAATGGTCGGGATCGGGTCGCCCCCGCCGGCCTGGCTCTCGGTCGCGATCGCGACGACGTCGCGCTCCGGCGAGTACGCCCAGGCCGTCAGCTGGTTGAAGATCCGCAGCCGCGGCGACCGGCGCGCGATCCAGACCGCCCGCTTGTCGGCTCGTCCCAGCACCGGGCCGCGCTGACCGGGAACGACGGCGAGAATCGGCTCCCCCTCCTTCGCCGGCGCCAAGGCGCTGGGAACGGCCACCGCGGGTCCCCGAGAGGATGCCGACGCCGCGATCGCGGCAAGCACCGCGAGCAACGCCAACGCTACGAGCGCGATTCTCCTCATCCGCCTCCTCTACACCGGATGCGGGGAAGAGGTTCCGACGCTACTCGACGGTGACCGTCTTAGCCAGGTTGCGCGGCTGGTCGACGTTCAACCCGCGCAGGCGGGCGATCCGGTAGGCGAGCAGCTGGAGCGGCAGCGCCGCGAGGACCGCCTGGAGGAAGGCCGGCGTGGGCGGGACGAAGATGACGTCATCCGCGTGGTGCTGGATGTCCTCGTTGCCGTCGGTCGCGATCGCGATCACGTGCGCGCCCCGGGCGCGGACCTCCTGGATGTTGGAGACGACCTTGTCGTAGACGTGCGAGTTCGTCGCCACGACGACGACGGGGGTGTCGTCGTCGAGCAGGGCGATCGGCCCGTGCTTCATCTCGCCGGCCGAGTAGGCCTCGGTCGGGATGTACGAGATCTCCTTCAGCTTCAGCGCGCCCTCGAGTGCGACTGGCAGGCCGATGTGCCGGCCGAGGTAGAGGAAGAACGGCCTGTCGTGGAAGCGCTCGGCGATCTCCTCGATCGGGTGGCTGCCCTCGAGGAAGGCCGTCATCCTCGTCGGCAGCGCGTAGAGCTCGTCGATGATCAGCTCGATCTCGTCCGCCGGCAGCGTCTTGCGAACCTCGGCCAGCTTCAGCGCGACGAGCGAGAGCAGCGCGACCTGCGCCGTGAATGTCTTCGAGGCTGCGACGCCCACCTCCATCCCGCAACGCGTGTAGAGGACGGAGTCGACCTCGCGCGTGATCTGCGAGCCCATCATGTTGGTGATCGCGAGCGTCCGCGCGCCCTTCTCGCGCGCCAGCCGCGTCGCAGCGAGCGTGTCGGCGGTCTCACCCGACTGCGAGATCCCGATCACGAGCGTGTCCTTGGAGAGGACGGGGTTGCGGTAGCGCCATTCGCTGGCGATGTCCGGTTCGACGGGGATCCGTGCCCACTCCTCGATGATGTAGCGGCCGACGACGCCCGAGTGGTAGGCGGTGCCGCAGGCGAGGACCACGATGCGGCGGAGGTTCCGCAGCTCCTCGTCCGTCATCCCGAGGCTCTCGAGCAGGAGGTGGCCGTGCCGCACACGGTCGCCGAGGGTTTCCTTGACCGCGTCGGGCTGCTCGTAGATCTCTTTCAGCATGAACGTCTCGTAGCCAGACTTCTCGGCCGCCTCGTCGTCCCAATCGACCTCGAGCGTCTCGCGCTCGACCTCGCCGGTCTCGACGCAGTAGAAGGTCGCTCCCTCGGGTGTGATCGCGACGACCTCGCCGTCGTCGATCAGCTGAATCTTGCGCGTCTCCTTGAGGAACGCGGCCGTCATCGAGGCGAGGAACATCTCTCCGTCGCCCACGCCGACGAGCAGCGGGCACTGGAGCCGCGCGCCGACGAGCAGCCCCGGATGGTCGTGGTGGATGACGACGAAGGCGAAGTGGCCTTCGAGCTCCCGATAGGCGGCGCGAACCGCTTCCGCGAGGTCGCCCTCGTAGTGGCGCTCGATCAGGTGGACGATCACTTCGGCGTCCGTCTCGGAATTGAAGGTGTGACCGTCGGCCTCGAGCGAGCCCTTCAGCTCGCGGAAGTTCTCGACGATCCCGTTCAGGACGATCGCCAGCTTCGAGTGGTCGCAGCCTACGAGCGGATGTGCGTTCTGCTCGGAGACGCGTCCGTGCGTCGCCCAGCGAGTGTGGCCGAGGCCGGTCGTCGAGACGGATCCGTTCTGCCCCGCGGCCTCCTTCAGGAAGTCGAGGTTGCCGACCGCGCGCACGTAATCGAGGCCGTCGTCCTCGAGGAGCGCGATCCCGGCCGAGTCGTAGCCGCGGTACTCGAGCCGCGTCAGCCCGTGGAGGAGCAGCTCCTTCGCGGGCCTCTGCCCCACGTATCCGATGATCCCGCACACTTTCCGAGCTCCCCTTTCGCCGCCAGCGAGTCGAACGCCTCCCAAAAACGCGCAAAGCCCGGCTGCTCCTCCGACCCCCGCGTCGGGGTCGGTCAGCCGAGCTCTCGGGTTACGAGAGCCGAGATGGTAGCACAGAGCTCCTCTGCTTTTCGAGGATTTTCTGCCTCGGCCAGCACCCTGATCACCGGCTCTGTGCCCGAAGTGCGCACGAGAATCCGACCCGAGCCGTCGAGCTCGGCGTTGACACGCTCGACCTCGTCGCGGACGCGCTCGGGCACCCGCTTCGAGCCGACGCGGACGTTCCGCTTCGCCTGCGGGTAGCGCGGGAGGATCGCCGCAGCTTCAGACAGGGTTCGCCCCCGGATCGCCGCGCACAGCAGCAGCGCCGCCGCGAGCCCGTCGCCGGTGACGTGGTCCTTGAGATAGATGATGTGCCCCGACTGCTCTCCGCCGAGCAGGCCGCCGTGCTCACGCAGTGCCTCGAGCACGTAGCGGTCGCCGACGTCGGTCGTGACGAGCCGGATGTCCCGTTCCCGCGCGAAGCGATGGAAGCCGAGATTCGTCATCACCGTAACCGCGACGAGGTCGACCTTCAGGTGGTCGGCAAGAACCGCGAGGATCTGGTCGCCGTCGACGGGCGTGCCGTTGGCGTCGACGGCGAGCATGCGGTCGCCGTCGCCGTCGAAGGCGACGCCGAGGTCGAAGTCGCCCTGGAGCACCGTGCGCTGGAGCACGGCCAGGTCGGTCGCGCCGCAGCCGAGGTTGATGTTCGTGCCGTCGGGCTCGGCCGCGATCGCCGTCACGTCCGCTCCGAGCTGTTGGAAAGCCTTCGGCGCGACCGCTGAGTACGCGCCATTCGCGCAGTCGACGGCAATCCGGAGGCCGGAGAGATCGCTCCCGAACCGCTCGGTGATGTGCTCGAGGTAGCTGTCCGTGGCGACGCCGACCCGGTCGATCTCGCCCCCTCCCGGCCCCTCCTCGTCGAGGAGCGCCTCGATCTCCTCTTCGGCCTCGTCGGTCAGCTTCTGACCGTCGCGGTCGAAGAACTTGATCCCGTTGTACTCGGGCGGGTTGTGGGAGGCGGAGACGACAACGCCGAGGTCGAGCGCGAGGAGCGCGACCGCCGGCGTCGGCAGCACGCCCGCGATGACGGCGTTCCCGCCTGCCTCGACGACGCCGCGGGCGAACGCCTCCTCGAGCTCGGGCCCTGAGCCCCGCGTGTCCCGGCCGACGAAGACACGTCCGCCCTTCGACCAAAGCGTCGCCGCCTTGCCCAGCTTCTCGACGAGCTCGACGGTCAGGTCTTGACCGACGACGCCGCGAACCCCGTCCGTGCCGAAGAACCGGCGCACGCGCCGCGTGGCTAGCGCTTCGAGAACTGGGGTGCTTTGCGGGCTTTGTGTAGGCCCGCCTTCTTGCGCTCGACGATCCTGGCGTCGCGCGTCAGGAAGCCGGCGCGCTTGAGTGGCTCGCGCAGGTTCGGATCGGCTTCGACCAAGGCCCGGGCGATGCCGTGGCGCACGGCGCCCGCCTGACCCGTCGGCCCGCCGCCGTGAACCCGAACACGGACGTCGAACGTGCCCTCGACGCCGGCCACCTTGAGCGGCGAGAGCGCCAGCTCGCGGTGCGCGAGGCGCGGGAAGTACTCCTCGACGACCTTCCCGTTGAACCATGTCGCGCCGTCGCCGGGGCGCAGGATCACGCGCGCGACGGACGTCTTCCGCTTGCCGGTGCCCTGGTACTGCGCGGGCTGTGCGGTGCTGGCCACTACTTCACCTCCAAGGGCTGAGGCGCCTGGGCCTCGTGCGGGTGCTCGGGTCCGGCGTACACCTTGAGCTTCGTCAGCTGCTGCCGGGCGAGCTTGTTGCGCGGCAGCATCCCCTTGACCGCCTTGCGGATGACCTCGGTCGGCCGGCGCTCAAGCTCGTCGCGGAGTGGCCTGCTCTTGAGGCCGCCGGGATACCCCGAATGCCGGTAGTAGATCTTGTCGTCGAGCTTCGTCCCGGTGACGGCGATCTTCTCGGCGTTGACGACGACGACGAAGTCGCCGGTGTCGACGTGCGGCGTGTACTGCGGCTTCGTCTTGCCGCGTAGCGTGTCGGCGATTCGGGTCGCCAAGCGGCCGAGCGTCTGGCCCTCAGCGTCGACGAGGTACCAGCGGCGCTCGATCTCGCCGGGTTTTGCGTTCCAGGTCATCATCCTCTAGTCACCCGAGCCAGACTGAAGTCTGGCACGGAGCATTTAAATGGCGGACTCACGTCCGCCGAGGCGCGATTGTACCAACGGCCTCATCGCGGCGTAGGAGCCGGATCAGCGGCAGCAGGACGAGAACCGTCGAGCCGATGGCGAGCGCCGCGACGCCGAGGACGTCGAGCGCGTAGCCGCCGAGCAGCGCCAGACCGGCGCCGGTGAGCGCGGACAGCTGGTCGTTGAAGCCGAGGAGCTTGCCGCGCTCGGCCGGCGCCGCGCGGTCGGCGAGCAGCGCCGTCGCGGCGACGAAAGAGACGCTCCAGCCGAGGCCGAGGCCGAAGAGAAGAACGCCGGTGGCGACGACGCTCCCGAACCACGTCATTCCTATTCACGAAAGGGCCATCACGACGAGGCCGGTCCAGAGCGAGACGCCGCGGCCGAGCCGGTCGATCAGAGGGCCGATGACGAGCACGAGCGCGTACATCCCGAGCACGTGGGCGCCGATGATCGGAAAGACGTCCTGCTGGGTGTGGTGGTGGTGCTCGACGACCACGAAGCCGGCGAGGTTCATCATGGAGACCATGACGCCGAAGCTCGCCAGCGCGGCCACCAAGGCCGGCACGACCCCGGGACGCCGCAGGATCTCGCCGAGCGGCGCGGCGGGCTCCCGGGCATCGTCGGTCGTGCCGATGGCCTCGGCGATCTCCTTCGGGTCGGGCCTCACGAGCAAGGCGACGCCACCGGCGACGAGCGCAATCGCCCCGGCTGCGAGCCACGGCAGGGTCAGCGCGTGCGCGCCGACGTCCTTGCCGGCGAAGAGCGGGCTGAAGACCGCGGGCCCGAGGATCGCACCGAACACCGACCCGAAGAGAACGTAGGCGATGCCGCGTGCGCGCCGCTCCGGCGGGTACATGTCGCCGGCAGCGGTGCGGATCAGGAGCGCGACTCCGCCCGCGGCGCCGGTCATGACCATCCCGGCGATCAGCTGGGCCGGCGAGTCGGTCCGGGTCGCGAGCGCGATCAGCGAGCAGCCGGCGGCGGCGATCAGGAAGCCGCAGACGATCACGGGCCGACGGCCGTAACGGTCCATCGCCCGGCCCGCCGGCAGGGCGGCGAGGCCCGAGGCCGCAAGGAAGATTGCCGGCCCGAGGCCGAGCAGGCCGCGGATCCCCGTGATCAGAACGAAGGTCAGGGAGTTGACGGCGGCGGCGAGCTGGAAGAGGCACGAGTTGATCGCGAGCGTGGCCGCGAGCAGGACGGTGTTCCGGCGGACGTTCAGCTCACGCATGTGCGCAGTCCCTCACGAAAGGCGGAGGCGCCGCCGTGGCTCGGGTGCCGGACGTACGGCGCGCCGGTCGCCGCCTGCGCGAGCCTGCCGACCGCGACCACGCGGCGGCCGTTGGCGAGCCGCCCGAGGAAGCGCCGGCCCGCATGGATCTCAGCACGTGTCGGCCTGCGGTTAGCGCTCTCGGTGCCCGGATGGGTCGGGACGACGTTCCAGCACAGGACATCGTCCTCGAGCTCCAGCTCGCGCAGCACCGCGCGCACGATCGTCGCGGTAGGCTCGGCCGGCCCGGCGCCGGTCAGCTGCCGCTCGGACGTGAACGGCAGGCCGCTGATGCGGGCGCCACGGTAACCCGGTGCCTCGCCGACGAGCAGGAGGACAGCCTGGGTGTGCGCTTCGAGGTACGTCTCCAGCCGACGCCTCAACAGGTTCGCACGCGGCCCGTCGCGGTAGAAGTTGAACGTCGTGCCGATGTCGGCGGCAGCCAGTTCCTCGACGAACCTCACGGTTCGCACTCTGACTGACGGCGGGCAGGAGCCGCTGGAGATCGCACGCCTGATCGCCGACTGGCTCGGCGCGGCGCGTCGGACGCTGGAGCTCGCGCAATACGACTTCAACCTCGGCCCCGACACGCGAGAGGTTCTGGCGGGCGCGATCCAGGCAGCCGCCGCGCGCGGCGTCGCGGTGCGGATCCTCTACAACGTCGACCACCGCAACCCGATCCCCGTCCCGCCGCCACCGGAGCCGGACGTCGAGCTGATCAAGTCGCTCGGTGTTCCCGAGAAGGCGGTCGCGGGGATCCCCGACCTGATGCACCACAAGTTCGTCGTCCGCGACGGAGAGTCCGTCTGGACAGGCTCGATGAACTGGACTGACGATTCGTGGTCGCGACAGGAGAACGTCGTCGTGACGGTCGAGTCGGCGGAGCTGGCCGGTCTGTTCGTCCGGGACTTCGACGAGCTGTGGACGAAGGATGTTGTCGAGGAGACGGGCTTCGTGCCGCCGGAGCGGATCCATCTCGACGGCGTTCTCGTCCGGCCGTGGTTCACGCCGGGCTTCGGTGAGGACCTGTCGCATCGAATCGCGAAGACGATCGGGCGCGCGAAGCGCCGGGTGCGGATCTGCTCCCCAGTGATCACCGCGGCGCCGGTGCTGGGGACCCTCGCGGAGCTGATCTCGGAGAGGCGGCTCGACGTTGCGGGATGTGTCGACGCCCCGCAGGTGCAGGGCGTCGTCTACCAGTGGCGACAGAACGGGAACGTCGCCTGGAAGCTGCCGCTCCTGCAGCGTGTGATGGCCGGTGAGTTCTCCGGCAAGCCGTCGACGCCGTACGGCGCGGGGACGGTCCACGACTTCATGCACGCGAAGGTGACAGTCGCGGACGACGTCGTCTTCGTCGGCTCGTTCAACCTGTCGCGCTCGGGCGAGCAGAACGCCGAGAACGTGCTGGAGCTCCATGACGCAAAGCTGGCGGACGATTTGAGCGCGTACGTGGACGAAGTGCGTCACCGCTACCCACGGTTTCAGCTCCCAGGCTGATTCTGCCCGCGCCGCCGGCGAGCCGGCGGCGCGTCTGGTACGGAAAACCGTCCCAAGCGGCCGTGCCCGCATGCCCGAGATGGCCATGCCTGTGGACGAAGAGTCACACTTTTGTTGCAGTTGCCATGTCCTGCCGCGCCAGTTCGTGGGGACAGTCCCCAAAGACGTGGCTAGCGAAGCCTCGGCCGCGCGGGACGGCAGAATGTCGGCCGCAATGGGTCTGCCCGCCGGAACGGTCACCTTCCTCTTCAGCGACATCGAGGGCTCGACTCGCCTGCTCCACCAGCTCGGCGATCGATACGGCGAGCTCGTCGTGCAACACCGGCGCGTCATGCGCGAGTCCGCGGCCGAGGCCGGCGGTACTGAGATCGACGCGCAAGGCGATTCGTTCTTCTTCTGCTTCACGCGTGCCCGCGACGCCGTCGCCGGCGCCCTCTCCGCGCAGCGGCGACTCGCAGCCGAGCGTTGGCCCGACGACGCGCCGGTCAAGGTGCGAATGGGTCTGCACACCGGCGAGCCGACGCTCGGCGACGAGGGCTACCTCGGACTCGACGTCGTCCGCGGCGCGCGCATCGGTGCGGCCGCGCACGGCGGACAGATCCTCGTCTCCGAGACAACGCGGGCCCTGCTGCCGAAGGCGCTCCCCGAGGACGCCCAGCTGCTCGACCTCGGCGAGCACACGCTCAAGGACATGGAGGGCCCCGAGCGCCTCTTCCAGCTCGTCGCCCCGGGGCTCGGCGACACCTTCCCGCAGCCGAGGGTCGCGTCTCCGCCGACGCCGTCGGGCGAGCTCAGCAGCAAGATCACGGAGTACGTCGAGCGGCAACTCGCCGCGGCGTTCGAGATCGAGCGAGAAGAGGAATCCGGCGCGTGGGTCTTCCGCCGTCGCCGCAAGAGCTGAGGCTCTACGCCAGCACCCAGACCAGCGCCACGACACCCGCGACAACCAGCGCCGCGACCGCCGCCAGCGCGATCCCTACCACGAGCAGGATCTGCCGCGCCTCGCGCGTGAGCCGCTCCCGCAACGGCCGGGGATCCGGCATGAGCAGCACGCGATAGGCGCGTCGGAGCGCCCAGAACACCACCCACCGTTGAATCACGACCACGCTCGACCTCTTCGTCGACGCCTGGAGGGCTAGCCGCCTCGCCCCGCGCTAAACGCCGGCTACTCCCACTCGATCGTCGAAGGCGGCTTCGACGAGATGTCGAGCGCGACGCGATTCACGGCCGGAATCTCGTTGATGATCCGGCTCGAGATCGTCTCGAGCAGCTCATGGGGCAGCCGCGCCCAGTCCGCAGTCATGGCGTCCTCGGACGTGACGGCGCGGATCACGATCGGATAGGCGTAGGTCCGCTCGTCCCCCTGGACGCCGACCGAGCGAATCGCCGGCAGCACCGCGAAGCACTGCCACAGCTCCCGGTAGAGCCCCGCCCGCCGCACCTCGTCGAGCAGGATCGCGTCGGCCTCGCGCAGGATCTCGAGCCGCTCGTGGGTCACCTCGCCGATGATGCGGATCGCCAGCCCCGGGCCCGGGAACGGATGCCGCCAGACCATCCGCTCCGGCAGCCCGAGCTCCTCGCCGACGCGCCTGACCTCGTCCTTGAAGAGCAGGCGCAGCGGCTCGACGAGCTCCATCTCCATCTCCTCGGGCAGTCCGCCGACGTTGTGGTGCGACTTGATCTTCGCAGCGACGCCCTCGGTCCCGCCCGACTCGATCACGTCCGAGTAGAGCGTCCCTTGCACGAGGTACTTGACCGAAGGCGCCAACTCGGCGGCGCCGCGTGGAGGCCGTGCGGGCTTCGCCCGCGCGGCCTGGCGTCCTTCGAGCTTCCTCGACTCCTCCTCGAAGACGCGGATGAACTCCTCGCCGATCCGCGTCCGCTTCTCTTCGGGATCGTCGACGCCCTCCAGCCGGGCGAGGAACCGTTCCTCGGCATCGACGTGGACGAGCGGCACATGGAAGTGCCCCTGAAATGTCTCCACCACCTGGGCCGCCTCGTCCTTGCGGAGCAGGCCGTGGTCGACGAAGACGCACGTGAGCTGGTCGCCGACCGCCTTGTGCACGAGTAGCGCCGCCACGGCCGAATCGACGCCACCCGAGAGCGCGCACAGCACTCTTTCGGAGCCGACCTGCGCCCGGATGCGCTCGACCTGTTCCTCGATCACCGCCGCGGCGGTCCAGGTCGCCGGCGCGTCCGCGACGCCGTAGAGGAAGTTCTTGAGCACCTCGTTCCCGTACGGCGTGTGGACGACCTCGGGATGGAACTGGACGCCGTAGAGCTTCCGCTCCGGCGCCTCGAACGCCGCGATCGGCGTCGATACCGACCCGGCGACCACGCGCGCGCCCGCAGGCGGCGCAGTCACGGAGTCCCGGTGCGACATCCACGTCGTCTGCTCCTCCGGCAGCCCTGCGAAGAGCGCGCCCTCGTACGTGCGGACCTCGGTTTTGCCGAACTCGGAGACGCCCGTGCGCTCGACGGCGCCGCCGAGATCCTGCGCCATCAGCTGCATGCCGTAGCAGATGCCGAGCGTCGGGATCCCGAGCGCGTACACGCGCGGATCGATGCGCGGCGCCCCCTCCGCGTAGACCGAGGCAGGACCTCCCGAGAGGATGAGCGCGAGCGGGTTCCGCGCCCGCACCTCCTCCGGCGTCACGTCATGGCCGACGAGCTCCGAGTAGACGCGGCACTCGCGCACCCGGCGCGCGATCAGCTGGGAGTACTGGCCGCCGAGATCGATCACCAGGACGCCGCGGTCGTCTCCCGCCGGCTCCGTTACGGGAAACGGAACGACGTCGCCCATCTGCACTAGCTCCGCGGGTAGTTCGGCGCCTCGACGATCGTCGTCATCCCGTGCGGGTGGCTCTCACGGAGCCCTGCGCCGGTGATGCGCACGAATTGCGCGTCCTTCAGCTCGGCGATCGTCGCCGCGCCGCAGTAGCCCATTGCCTGGCGCAGACCGCCGACGAGCTGGTGGAGGACGCTCGCGACCGGCCCCTTGTACGGGACGCGACCCTCGACGCCCTCAGGTACGAGCTTGTCGACGTCCTCGACGTCGCCCTGGAAGTACCGGTCCTTCGAGAAGCCGCGCGCCTTCATCGCCCCGAGCGACCCCATGCCGCGGTACTGCTTGAAGCGCTCGCCGCCGGCGAGGATCACGTCGCCGGGCGCCTCCTCCGTTCCGGCCAGGAGGCCGCCGGTCATGACAGCGTCGGCGCCGGCCGCGATCGCCTTGGCGACGTCGCCGGAGGAGCTGAGGCCGCCGTCGCCGATCACGGGAACGCCGTGCTCCGCGGCGGCGCGGGCGCAGTCGTAGATCGCCGTCACCTGTGGGACGCCGACGCCGGCGACAACGCGCGTTGTGCAGATAGCGCCCGGGCCGATGCCGACCTTGATCGCATCCGCACCGGCATCGATCAGCGCCTCGGTTGCGTCCGCCGTGGCGATGTTGCCGGCGATGACGTCCCCGCCCCAGCGCTCCTTGAGCCGCCTGACCCTGTCGACGACGTTGCGCGAGTGGCCGTGCGCGGTGTCGACCACGAGCACGTCAGTTCCGGCCTCGGCCAAGGCGGCCGCGCGTTCGTCGGCGTCCGGGCCGACGCCGACGGCGGCACCGACCCGCAGCCGGCCGTGGTCGTCCTTCGTCGCGTGCGGGAACTCGATCTGCTTGCGGATGTCCCTGACCGTGATCAGCCCCTTGAGACGGCCGTCGGCGTCGACCACCGGCAGCTTCTCGATCTTGTGGCGGTGGAGAATCTCCCGCGCCTCGGCGAGCGTCGTTCCGACCGGCGCCGTGACGAGGCCGCGCGCGGTCATCAGCTCGGAGACCCGTTGTTCCTCGTCTCCCTCCCGGAAGCGCAGGTCGCGGTTCGTGAGGATGCCGACGAGGCGGCCGTCCGCGTCGGTCACCGGGACGCCGGAGATGTGGTAGCGGGACATCAGCTCGAGCGCGGCTGCCACGGGCGCGTCCGGCGGCAGCGTCACGGGCTCCACGATGGTGCCCGCCTCGGAGCGCTTCACCTTGTCGACCTGCGCGACCTGGTCCTCGATCGAGAGGTTGCGGTGCAGGATTCCGATCCCGCCCTCGCGGGCAAGCGCGATTGCGAGCCGGGCCTCGGTGACGGTGTCCATCGCCGCCGAGACAATGGGGATCTGGAGCTCGATCCCGCGGGTCAGGCGCGTCGAGGTCGAGACCTCGTTCGGCAGCACACGCGACTCCGCGGGGACGAGCAGGACGTCGTCGAAGGTCAGGCCCTCACGCGCGAACTTTCGATCGAGCTCGATCAGTCGCTCGATCGTCTCCGGCGTGAGCTCGACTGCCAACTGGCGATCGATGGTACCAACGGGTTTCGACGGCGCCGTCGCGGGGCGTAGCCAATGCGCCGTTGCGAAGCCGGGTTTAGCGGGCTCGCCGCCTGTCGGCAACCCCTTTCTGGTCGGCGTCGCAAGCGACCGCCTCGACCGATGCCACTACCGTGGGCCCGGCCGCTGCGCCGTTGCGAAGCCGGGTTTAGCGGGCTCGCCGCCATGTCGGCGACCCCTTTTTGGTCGGCGTCGCAAGCGACCGCCTCGACCGATGCCACTACCGTGGGCCCCGGCCGCTGCGCCGTTGCGAAGCCGGGTTTAGCGGGCTCGCCGCCATGTCGGCGAGCCCTTTTTGGTCGGCGTCGCAAGCGACCGCCTCAGCCGATGCCGAATCGCGCCGGTCAGGCGTTGACCGGCACCGCTGTGGAAGGCGCCCATGCCCACCGCGCGCGGCTTACCGCGGCCACGACGACGCAAATCGTCATCCCCACATCCGCAGGCGCGAC
Source organism: Actinomycetota bacterium (assembly GCA_046725655.1). Classification (GTDB taxonomy): domain Bacteria; phylum Actinomycetota; class Thermoleophilia; order Gaiellales; family Gaiellaceae; genus 13-2-20CM-68-14. Next base: position 16,824 of record JBKOYZ010000086.1, read on the forward strand.
GACGTACGTCGGGGTCGTGGCGCCGGCGATCGGCGTGCAGTCCAAGGCCGTCGTGTCGGTGCAGCGCTCCCACTGATAGGAGAGCCTCGGCGCGGGCGATGCCTGCCAGGTGCCCGCCGCTGCGGTCAGCGTTTCTCCCGTCTGCGGAACGCCGGTGAACGTCGGCGGGCCGATCGAGAGCGGCGGTGGGGCCATCCGCGCCGAGCCGATCCTGGGGCCCCGGAACCGGTCGCCGTCGACGCAGCCGCGGATCCCTCGCACGTGGCTGCAGTTCGTCCACTGCCAGAAGGACCACCCGGCCGCGGCCCAATTCGCGGCCGGGACGCGCGGCGCCCGAACCCTCCAGTGGGCGATCCACAGTCGCGAGCCCGTGCTTGCGAACACGCTCGCGTCCCGCATCGAACGGCGCCAGAACGAGGGTGAGGCGTAGATCGTCGGCCGGATGCCGACCTGGAGCCAGACCTCGTTCAGCCAGGCAGTCGTCCACGCGCGGAGCGACGGCGGCGAGAGCCCGCCTGTGTGCTCGAGGTCGAGCACCGGCGCGAGCTCGCCCGTCTGCGGCTCGGCTATCGAGACGAAGAAGTCGGCCTCCGCGACGGCATCGGCGATGATGGCCTGGCGCGTCGCGCCGCCGGGCCGAGCCATGTGGAAGGCGCCGAACGCCATTCCGGCCTTCTTCGCGCCGAGGCGGTTACGGCCGTACGTCCAGTCGACGCCAAACCCGTTCGTCGCCTCGGTGAACGCGAACCGATAGCCGCCGGCTCCGACACGCGCCCAGTCGATCCTGCCCTTCCAGTGCGAGACGTCGATCCCGTGGACGTACGCACCTGCCGCTGCGGGCAGTGCGAGGAGGCAAACGAGCGCTACGAGCAGGGAGAACCGGCGGCGCAAGCGGCAAGGGTAACGCCGCTAGCGCCGGCCGGCCACCGCCTCGAGCTCGGTCACCTCGACCGCGGTCAGCAGCCGCCCGGCCTCACGCTCGTCGAAGCGGCCGGCGCCGACCTCGAGCGTCGACGCAGTCCCCGTTGCCACCGCGGTGCGCAGCGCCTCCTCGGCGGGCTTCTCGTCGAGCCAGGCCGCGAGAAACGCCGCCAGCAAGACGTCGCCTGAGCCGACCGCCGAGACCGGCTCGACCTCTGGGGCACGGGCGCGGTAGCGGCGCGACGCCCGTTCCTCGCGCAGCAGCGCGAAGCAGCCCGCCTCCTGCGTGATCAGGACGTTTCGTGCCCCGCGCTCGGCGATCGAGTCGAGGCCGAGCAAGAAGTCGTCGTCGTCGCTGAACTCCTGCCCGACGAGGCCCTCGGCCTCGCGCTGGTTCGGCGAGACGAGCAACGGCTCCGCCTGGACGCCGAGGCGGAGCGGCTGGCCCTCGGAGTCGAGCACGGTCCGGACGCCGCGTCGGTTCAGCTCGCGGATAGCCTCGCCGTAGAAGCCCTCGTCGACATCCCGCGGCAGGGTGCCGGCGAAGACCACGGCGTCGGCGCTCTGCGCGAGGTACGCCAGCTTCCCGAGGAGCATCTCGAGCTCGTCCGGCCGCACCGCCGGTCCCCACTCGTTGATCTCCGTGTAGGTCGGCGCCGTCGGATCGACGACGGCGGTCGACGTCCGGGACTCGCCCTCGATCCGGACGAAGTCGTTCAGGATCGCCTCTCCCGTCAGCTCGTCGACGATCCGCGTTCCGGTGCGCCCGCCGACGAGGCCGGTCGCGACGACCGGGACGCCGAGCAGCTTCAGCGCGCCCGCGATGTTGTTGCCCTTGCCGCCGGCGAGCATCAGCCCCTGGGTCGCGCGGTGACGCTGCCCGCGCTGGAAGTTCGGCACCGTCAGCGTCCGGTCGAGCGCGGCATTGAGAGTGACCGTGACGATCACGTGACGCTCCCGGACGCGAGCCTCACGGTACCCAGCCCCACATGTGGTCGATCGTCCTGGCCGCGTAGAAGCGGACGCGGCCGAGAGCGCCAGGGCGCGAGACGCTGCGCTCGGCGACGAGCGTGCGTCGGCCCAGCAGCCGCGAGCCTTGGTAGACGCGGATACCCCCCAGCGGCTGGCCCTCGAAGACCGGCAGCGGCGCGGCCGACATCGCCACGACGCGCTGGACGAGCGACTGGTCGACCCTGATCGCGCGAATCAGCCGCTCCTGTGCCACGAGCCCGACCGACCCGCGGCCGTACCCGAGCTTGACCCGCGCGTAGACGAGGTCGCGGCGAATCACCGGGACGCGACGGTAGCGGGAGAGCGCCCACCGGAGCAGCGCCGCGAGATCGACGTTGCGCGTCGAGCGGTCGGGCGATCCCAGGATGGTCCCGTAGATGGTGACCCCATTCCGCCGGACGGCCGCGGCCTCGTTCCAGCCGGCCGCCGTGGTGTGGCCGGTCTTGACGCCGAAGACACCGGGGAAGGTCGCCAGGAGGTCGTTCCAGGTGTGCAGGATCCGGCCGCCGGAGATCGTCGCCCGCTGCCGCCGCACGATCGAGCGAACGACCGGCCGACGCATAAGGAGGCGCGCGAGCGTCGTCACGTCGCGCGCGCTCGAGACATGGCCGGGCGCATCGAGCCCGTCCGGGCGAACGTAGTGCGTGTCCCGCAGGCCGAGTTGCCGCGCGCGGGCGTTCATCACCGCGACGAAGCGCGCCATGCTCCCCTTGCCGATGTACAGCGCGAGCGCGTCCGCGGCGTCGTTCGCGCTCTGGATCAGAGCACCCTCGAGCAGATCGCGGACGGTGATCCGCTCACCGGCGCGCAGATCGATCGAGGACTCGCCCACAGCCGCTGCGGTTGGTGCGACCGTGACGACCTCGTTCGGCCTCGTCCGCTCGACCGTCAGCAGGACCGTCATCAGCTTCGTCAGGCTGGCGATCGGCACCCGTGCCCGTTCGTGGTAGCGGGCGAGCACCTGGCCGGAGCCGCCGTCCTCGACGAGAAAGGCGCGCGCATGCACCTGCGGCAGTGCCCCCAGTGCCGGCGTCGCGAGCGCGAGGGCCGCGACGAGGACGGTCAAGCGCCTCCTCACGGGCGCCAAATGTAGCGCGCGCCGGTTACCAGCCAGAGACCGCCCAGACCTCGCTCTTCAGCCTCGCCGCCTCGTGCGCGGCACCGGTGCGCCAGTCCTCACCGGACGAGCGGAAGCCGTACGTGACGCTTCGCGCCGCCGCCACGAGCGCGCTCGCGGGGCCGCTCGTGAACGCCCGCGCCACGTCACCCGGGGACGCTCCCTGCGCGCCGACGCCGGGCAGGAGCAGGATCGCGCGCGGCAGCAGCCGGCGCGCCTCGCCGATCGCGCGGAAGTGGGTCGCGCCCACGACGGCGCCGACGCTCGAGAGCCCGCGCTCACCCGTCAAGTCTTCCCCCCACTCGGCCACCATCCGAGCGACGTGGTGCCAGAGCGGCGACCCGTCGCTCAGGCGAACGTCCTGCACGTCGCCCCCACCCTCGTTCGACGTCTTGACGAGGCAGAAGATCCCGGCGCCGACCCGCCGGCACGCGCCGAAGAAGGGGTCGAGCGAGTCGCGCCCCAGATACGCGTTGACGGTGAGCGCGTCTGCGACCGCCGGTCGGCCTTCCAGGTACGCGGCCGCGTAGGCCCGGGCGGTCGAGCCGATGTCGCCGCGCTTCCCGTCCGCGATCACGAGCAGGCCCGCGGAATGGGCATAGGCGGACACTCGCTCGAACGCGTGCATGCCGTCCGCGCCCAGCGCCTCGAAGAAGGCGAGTTGCGGCTTGACGGCAACCGCGTGCGGTGCGACCGCGTCCACGATCCCGCAGCAGAAGCGCGCGACCGCGTCGGCCGCGGAGCTCCGCGCCACGTGCGCGTCGCCGCGGAGCTCGACGGGGAGCAGATCGAGCCGCGGGTCGAGCCCGACGACGAGCTGCGAGCGCTTGCGCTCGACCGCCTCGGCGACGCGATCGGCGAACGATTTCACAGTGACGGGCGCCGCTAGCTCCACACGTCAGAGCGTAGTCGCCGCCTCGGAAGGCCGAAGGCCGCTCGCCGAGGCGTCGCTTGCGATGCCGCCTGAGAGGTCGACCGGCTTCGCCGGGCGACCGCTAATACGCCTCCGGGAAGGCCGAAGGCCGCCAGCCAAGGCGTCGCTTGCGATGCCGCCTGAGAGGTCGACCGGCTTCGCCGGGCGACCGTTAATACGCCTCCGGGAAGGCCGAAGGCCGCCCGCCAAGGCGTCGCTTGCGATGCCGCCTGAGAGGTCGACCGGCTTCGCCGGGCGACCGCTAATACGCCTCCGGGAAGGCCGAAGGCCGCCCGCCAAGGCGTCGCTTGCGATGCCGCCTGAG
>JBKOYZ010000124.1:0-12908 GCA_046725655.1 Actinomycetota bacterium
CTCTCTCGGGAGGCCGCGCGCTCCCTCTCCGAGCCTTACGGGGTCGACGGCAACGAGCTCCACCGTCGAACCGGCGGGAACCCGTTCTTCGTGACGGAGGTGCTGAGAGTCGGCGGAGACGACATGCCGCCCACCGTGCGGGATGCCGTCCTCGGCCGAGTGGCGCGCCTGACACCCGAGGCGCGGCGACTCCTCGAGACAGTCGCCGTGATGTCTGGGCAAGCGGAGCTCCGTGTCCTGGAAGCGACGGCAACCGCCGAACTGAGCCGGCTCGACGAGTGTCTGGCATCGGGGATGCTGGAGGAGACCGGCACCGCGATCGGCTTCCGTCACGAGCTTGCTCGTCTCACGATCGAGGAGTCGGTCCCACCTGACCGTCGCCGAGCGTTGCACGCGGAACTTCTCCGCGTGCTCGCTGCGTCTCCGACTTCCGACCATGCCAGGCTTGCTCACCATGCCGAGGGAGCCGGTGATGTCGACGCGGTGCTCCGTTTTGCGCCGGCGGCAGCCGAGCGCGCAGCACGTCTCGGCGCGTACCGAGAAGCGGCCGCCCAATATGCGCGGGCTCTTCGATTCGGCGATGGCCTTTCGCCAGAGGATCGGGCGGAGCTCTTCGAGCGGCGGTCCCACGCCTGTTACCTCACGGATCAGGGTGTCGAAGCGATCGAGGCGGTGCAGCAGGCGCTCGAGCACCACCGGAACGTGGGCGACCGGCGAAGGGAAGGCGACGCGCTTCGCTGGCTCTCCCACATCCTGTGGTGTCCCGGTCGGGTCGCGGAATCCGAGGAGGCCGGCAACCGAGCCGTGGCCGTGCTCGAACACCTCCCGCCGGGGCCGGAGCTTGCGATGGCCTACTGCAACCTCGCCGATATCTGCATCGTCGGGGGGCGAGCGGATGAGGCTCTCGCCTGGGGGAAACGCGCGCTCGAGCTCGCTAACGATCTCGACGAGGCCGAGACCAGCCTGCGGGCGCAGCTCTACATCGGCGCTGCCGAAGGCGGGGCTGAAGGCAGGCAGATGCTCGAGCGGGTCATCGAGCTCGCCGATCGGGCCGGCTTCACCGAGCTGGCCGGCATTGCCTTTCTCAACCTTGCCGGAGCGGCCGTCAGCATTCGCTCGCACGCGCTCGCCGATGGCTACCTGACCGCAGGGCTCACCTACTTCAGCGACCACGGCCTGGAGCTCTACCGGCTGTACGTACTCGCGTTCCGGGCTCGTTCGCTTCTCGACCAAGGACGGTGGACGGCGGCCGCCGAGGCTGCCTCACTCGTGGGGCAGGTTCCTCGCACGTCGACGTCCCCCAGGATCTTTGCCCTCGTCGTGCTGGGACTCGTACGAGCTCGGCGCGGAGACCCCGGCTGCTGGACCGCGCTCGACGAGGCGCTCGCGCTGGCGGCGCCGAGTGAAGACCTCTATCGCATCGCGCCCGTCGCGGCGGCGAGAGCCGAGGCCGCGTGGCTCAGCGGACGGAACGAGGCCGTCGCCGACGAGACCGACGCCGCCCTCGAGCTCGCGCTGGCGCGCCGATCGCTATGGCGGCTCGGCGAGCTCCTCTGCTGGCGCCGGCGGGCGGGCATACGGGACCAGGTATCACCCCATGCGGCGGATCCTTACGCGCTGCAGCTCGCCGGCGAGCCGGAGCGCGCATCGGCGCTCTGGTCGAAACTCGGCTGCCCGTACGAGGAGGCGCTTGCGCTCGCTGACGCCGACGAGGAAGCAGTTCTTCGACGAAGCCTCGAGGCACTTCAACGACTCGGTGCCCGGCCGGCCGCGGCGATCGTGGCACGCCGGCTTCGAGAGCAGGGTGTACGCGGCGTCGCGCGCGGCCCGCGGCGCGCAACACAGCAGAATCCGGGTCTGCTTACCGCGCGAGAGCTCGACGTCCTCCGCTTGTTGGAGACCGGGCTCAAGAACGCCGACATCGCGAAGCAGCTCTTCCTGTCGCGTCGGACGGTCGAACACCACGTCGCTTCCATCCTCAGGAAGCTCGGCGTGCGCACTCGCGCCGAAGCCGGCGCGACCGCTCGGAGCCTCGGCCTTGACGCGTCGACCGCGTCCCAAGGGTAGGTCGCTCGATCCGAGTCCGGTGCCTCGACTTGAAGCCGAGCTGCCGGAGGCCCAGGATTCCTTCGTGAGCTCAATAGCAACCAGCGCTCTCCTCGAGCGTGACACCCACCTGCAAGGTCTGACCGACCTATTCGACGAGGCGAAGAGCGGCCATGGGCGGCTCGTCTTTCTTTCGGGAGAGGCCGGCGTCGGCAAGAGCACGCTCGTCCGGAGCTTCTGCGAGGACGCGGACGGCGCGCGCGTCCTTGCCGGAGCCTGCGATGCGCTGTTCACACCGCGGCCGCTGGCGCCGGTCGCAGACATCGCGGCCGAGACCGGCGGCTCGTTTGCCGAGCTGGCCGACCGCGGAGCGCGGCCGTACGAGGTTTCCGCGGCCTTGCTCGACGAGCTGGCTCGCCCCACGATTCTCGTGCTCGAGGATCTCCACTGGGCGGACGAGGCGACGCTCGACCTCCTGCGCCTGCTGGGCCGCCGCGTCGGCGGGACGCGCGGTCTGATCGTCGCGACGTACCGCGACGACGAGTTGCACCCGGACCACCCATTGCTCGTGGTGCTCGGCGGCCTCGCCGCCGAGGCCGACGTCGAGCGCATGCCGCTTGCGCCGCTTTCGCTCGAGGCCGTCGCCGAGCTCGCGGCGCCGCACGATGTCGATCCGGCCGAGCTCTTCCACCGCACGGGCGGCAATCCGTTCTTCGTCACCGAAGCGCTCGCGAGTGGAGTCTCCGACCTTCCGCCGACCGTCCGCGACGCCGTCCTCGCGCGGGCGGCGCGCCTCGATCCCGAAGCGCGACACGTGCTCGAGGCCGTGTCGATCGTGCCGCTCCGCGTCGAGCTCGGACTCCTCCAGGCGCTGGCCGGCGCCGATGTCGAGCACCTGGACGACTGCGTCGCCTCCGGAATGCTCGTGGAGGCACCTGGCGGCATGCGGTTTCGCCACGAGCTCGCCCGTATGGCAATTGACGAGTCGATCAACCCGCTTCGCCGCATGTCGCTCCACCGCATCGCGCTCGACACGCTGCGAGCCGCCGGTGCCGACGCGGCGCGGCTCGCTCATCACGCAGACGAAGCCGGCGATGCCCAAGCCGTGCTCGAGTTCGCTCCGCTCGCGGCCGAGCGCGCTTCTGCCATCGGTGCGCACCGGGAGGCGGCCGCTCAGTACGAGCGGGCGCTCAGGTTCGGCGATGAGCTCTCACCGGGCCGCCGGGCCGAGCTGCTCGAACGCGGTGGGCACGAGTGCTATCTCATCGATCGCTTTGACGATGCGATCGGCTGGCTCCGCGCTGCCGTCGAGATCCGGCGCGCGTCCGGCGATCGGGTGCGCGAGGGCGCTGCGCTGCGCCAGCTCTCGTCGATCCAGCGTTGCGGTGCCGATGCTGCCGGCTCGGCCGAGACGGGGCGGCAGAGCGTGGCGCTGCTCGAGCAACAGCCCCCAGGCCGCGAGCTCGCGGCTGCGTACGGAAACCTCGCGATGCTCGCGCTCAACGTGAACGATCTCGACGGAGCGGCCTCGGCGGCCACCCGTGCGCTCGAGGTGGCAGCGCGTTTCGACCACGTTGAGGTCTACGTCCACGCGCTGAACACGCTCGGAACGGCGCAGCTTTTCGAGGGGAAGCCGGAAGGCCGCGAGAAGCTCGAGCGCAGCCTCGAGCTTGCCTATGAGACTGGGCTCGAGGAGCACGTCGGCCGCGCGTACATCCACCTCGCGGACGTGGCACAGCGAAACCGGGACTTCGAGCTCGCGGATGCGTATGCGACGCCGGGGATCGACTACTGCGGCGAGCGAGGCCTCGATCTATGGCTTCGCTACATGCATGTCTACCACGCGCGGACCGAGCTCGACCGCGGCCGTTGGGCCGAGGCGGTGGCGGTGATTCCGCCGAGCGTGGTCAACCCCGGGACGCCGCTGCCGCGGATCGTCGCGCTCATCGTGCTGGGGCTCGTACGTGCACGGCGCGGGGATCCGGAGCAGTGGACGGCTCTGGACGAGGCGTCCGAGCTCGCGACGCCGTCGGGCGAGCTGCAGTGGGTCGCGCCTGTCGCGGCGGCGCGGGCGGAGGCGTTCTGGCTGGCGGGCGACCCGGATCCCGTCAGGTCGGAGACGGAGGCGGCCCTTCGCTGGGCGGTCGAGGGTCGCGCGTCCTGGTGGGCCGGCGAGCTGGCCTACTGGCGCCGCCGCTGCGGCATCGACGAGGATCCGCCGGCGATCGCGGCCGAGCCGTGGGCGTTGATGCTGGCCGAGCGGTGGGAAGCCGCCGCCGCGGCCTGGGACGAGCGCGGCTGCCAGTACGAGGCTGCGCTCGCGCTCGCGCAGGCGGAGGACGAGCATGCGCTTCGCCGTGCGCTCGAGCGGCTGCAAGAGCTCGGCGCCCGCCCGGTCGCTGCGATGGTCGGGCGCCGGCTGCGGCGGCGCGGCGCGCGCGGCCTCGCTCGTGGCCCGAGAGCGGCGACGCGTGGGAATCCAGCGGGTCTCACCCCGCGTGAGCTCGAGGTGCTCGAGCTCGTCGCCGCAGGAAAGCGGAACGCAGAGATCGCGGATTCTCTTTTCCTATCGCCCCGCACGATCGATCATCACGTGGCCGCGATCCTGCGCAAGCTCGACGTCCGGACGCGCTCTGAGGCGAGCGCAGCCGCGCACCGGCTCGGGATCGTCGAACAACCGGTTCCAGAAGGCTCACCGCAAAGCGGCCGTGCCAACTGGGATTAGACGGACGCCCGCGCACACCCCCGGGCGTCCGCCAGGTCGGCGTCGCAAGCGAACGCCTCAAGCCGGGTAGCGGATCGCCGCAAACTAGGTAGTTCCGCCGATTTCGCTGCTCCGCTGGGCGCCTAGCGTCAAGCGCATCGAGAGCTCAACGCGAAAGGAGGCACGTGAACACGTACGTCATCCTGCGCCGCGGCGGCTGGCGGACCGCAGACGATTTGCGCGAGGCTGCTGACCGTTCGACCGCCGAAGGCGAGCGGATGTCCGACGACGTCCGCTGGATCCGAAGCTACGTGCTCGACGAGTCCGACGGCTCCGTCGGCACGGTCTGCATCTACGAGGCAACGAGCCCCGAGGCGATTCGCGCCCACGCCGAGGCGGCGGAGCTCCCGGTCGACGAGATCGTCGCCGTGGCCGAGACCGTGGTCGTCCGGCCCGATCCGGCCCTGGTGGGCGCCTGACGAAAGGACGAGTTAATGACGAAGTCACGACTACGTTTTGCATTTCTGCTCGCTCTGCCGCTCGCGGCCGCTGCGATCGCGCTGACCGCGGTGGTTGCGCAGGCCGGCGGCAAGCACGGCCGGCCCTCGGTGAGGGATGTCATGGCCGCAACCGCCAAGTACCACGACATCAGCGTTGCCGAGGGTGCGGGCTACTCCCTCTTGCGCGACGCGCAGAACATCGCGTGCATCGACAACCCGCCCGTCGGCGGGATGGGCGTCCACTGGGTCAACGGCGGGGTCGGAGACACCGTCATCGACCCGCTGAACCCGGAGGCGCTCGTCTACGCGCCTTCGAGGAGGAACCGGACGCTGAGGTTGGCGGCGCTCGAGTACATCGTGTTCGCCGATGCGTGGAACGCGCAGCACAGCTCGCCGCCGTCGCTGTTCGGGCAGCAGTTCTTCCTCACGCCGAGCCCGAACCGGTTCGGCATTCCCGCCTTCTACGCCCTGCACGTTTGGGTCTGGAAGAACAACCCCGCCGGGCTCCTTCAGCCCTGGAACCCGCGCGTGCACTGCTGAAAGACGCTACTGGACGGGGGCCGCCGAGCCCCCGTCCGCCGCCCTATGGGGCCCTGGAGGCGACATGGACGAGATGTACCGCATGTTGGGCAAGGAGCACGAGGCTGATCTCGAACGCGAGGCCCGGAAGTGGCAGCGCGCGCGCGAGGTGCGAGGACGGCGTCGCGCTCCCGCGAAGGCCCGAACCTTGTTCGTTGCACGACTGGTGAGCCGGTTGTTGCGCGATTGGTGGCGCTCGTCGGCCACGGAGTTCGCGAGCAAGCGGTTGTCGCGGGCCCCGCACCCTGGTTCGTAGCGCGAGCCAAGCCCCGAGCCTGCCAGCAACGACTTCGCGGCTCTCGAGCCGCGCTAGGCTCTTCGCGACGAACGAGGAGGCAGCGATGACGGAAGTCGCGGAGGCACCGAGCGCGGAGCGCGCCGAGGAGATCAAGCGGATCAACCACTGGATCGGAGGGCGCTCCGTCCCTGGGGAGTCCGGACGGAGCGGACCGGTCTACAACCCTGCGACCGGTCGGCAGACGGGCGAGGTCGACTTCGCCTCGGTCGAGGAGGTCGACCGCGCAGTGCAGACGGGGAAGGAAGGGTTTGCGTCCTGGCGCGCGGTCTCGCTCTCGCGCCGCACCGACCTCTTCTTCGGCATCCGCAAGCTCGTCGACGAGCACCGCGAGGACATTGCGAAGATCCTTACCGCCGAGCACGGGAAGGTGCTGTCCGACGCGAAGGGCGAGGTTGCGCGCGGGCTCGAGGTGATCGAGTTCTGCTGCGGTATCCCGGACCTGCTCAAGGGCGGCTTCTCGGAGCAGGCCTCGACCGGGATCGACGTCTACTCGATCCGCCAGCCGCTCGGGGTCGTGGCCGGAATCACGCCGTTCAACTTCCCGGCGATGGTGCCCATGTGGATGTGGGCGCCCGCGATCGCCTGCGGGAACACGTTCGTCCTCAAGCCTTCGGAGAAGGACCCGTCGGCGTCGATCTACGTGGCCGAGCTGCTGCAGGAGGCCGGGCTGCCCGACGGCGTCTTCAACGTCGTTCACGGCGACAAGACGGCGGTCGACGCCATCCTCGAGCACCCCGACATCGCCGCGGTCTCGTTCGTCGGTTCGACGCCGATTGCGCGCTACGTCTACGAGACCGGTACCTCGCACGACAAGCGCATCCAGGCGCTCGGCGGGGCGAAGAACCACATGATCGTGCTGCCGGACGCCGACATCGACATGGCCGCGGACGCCGCCGTCTCGGCCGGCTACGGCTCCGCGGGCGAGCGCTGCATGGCCGTCTCGATGCTCGTCGCCGTCGGCCACGCTGCGGACGAGCTCGTCGACGCGATCAAGGCTCGCCTCCCGAACGTCAAGGTCGGCGACGGGATGAACCCGGATTCGGAGATGGGGCCGCTCGTCACGCGCGAGCACCGGGACAAGGTGGCCTCGTACATCGAGAAGGGCGCCGAGGAAGGTGCGACGGTGGTCACGGACGGCCGCGAGACGGCGCCGGACGGTGAAGGCTTCTACCTCGGCGTCACCCTGCTCGACGACGTGAAGCCGGCGATGGACGTCTACAAGGACGAGATCTTCGGCCCCGTGCTCGGCGTCACGCGGGTCGACACGTACGACGACGCCGTCCGACTCGTGAACGAGAACCCGTACGGCAACGGCGTCGCCATCTTCACGCGCGACGGCGGCGTCGCCAGGCAGTTCCAGTTCGACGTCAACGTCGGCATGGTCGGGGTGAACGTCCCGATCCCGGTGCCGGTCGCCTACTACTCATTCGGCGGCTGGAAGAACTCGCTCTTCGGTGACCTGCACGTCTACGGGCCGGAGGGCATCCAGTTCTACACGCGCGGCAAGGTCGTCACCTCGCGCTGGCCGGACCCGGCGACGTCGAAGGTCGACCTGGGCTTCCCGCAGACCAGATAACCGAGGCGTTCGCTTGCGACGCCGAGTTCGAGGACGTCCGGGCCTCGCCCGGGCGTCCGTCTGACGTTGCGGGCCCTCGTCGTCGGCGGGGGGATCGGCGGGCTCGCGGCAGGGATCGCACTCGGACGCGTCGGCGTCGAGGTGGTCGTGCTCGAACAGGCGGCGCGGCTCGAGGCGGTCGGCGCTGGACTCGGCCTCGCAGCGAACGCGCTCCAGGCGCTCGACAGGCTCGGCGTGGGGGACGCGGTCCGGACGCGAGGCGAGGCGGCGCAGCGGCTGCTGGCGCTGAAGCCGAGTGGCCAGGCGTTGGTCGTCGTGCCGCTCGAAGGGCGCGAGATGCTCGGGATCCACCGCGCAGATCTGCAGGACGTCTTAGTCTCCGAGCTCGGCGACCGACTGCGGCTCGGCGTCGCCTGTACCGGCTTCCGCGACGACGGCAGGCGCGTCGCCGTCACCGGCTCGGACGGCACCGAGCTCGAGGCCGACCTCCTCGTCGGCGCGGACGGACTGCGCTCGAAGTCACGCGCGTGGCTACTGGCGGACGGGCCGCCCGTCTATGCCGGCTACACGGGTTGGCGCGCCGTGACGGAGTTCGAGCACGGGTCGCCGCGCCGGCGGATGACGGAGACGTGGGGCCGCGGCGTCCGCTTCGGACTGATCCCGATCGGCCGCGGCAGGGTGTACTGGTTCGTGTCCGAGACCCGCGCCAAGCCCGAGGCGACGCTCGTGCCCGGGAAGAAGGGCGAGCTCGCGCGGCTCGTCGCCGGCTGGCACGAGCCCATCGCGGCAGTCGTCCACTCGACGCCGGAGGACGCCATCTCGGGCACCGGGATCTACTGGCGCAAGCCGGCGCGCACGTGGGGTCGCGGGCGGGTCACGCTTCTGGGTGACGCGGTCCATCCGATGACGCCCGACCTCAGCCAGGGCGCGGCCCAGGCGCTCGAGGATGCGGTCGTGCTTGCCGCCTGCCTTCGCGACACCGACGATCCCGTGGCGGCCCTGCGGGCGTACGAGGCGGCGCGGCGCAAGCGGACGGCACGGATCGTCAAGCGCTCGCATGCGGCCGGGAGACTCGCTCAGGCGCGCAGCGGCCTCGGCGCCGGCTTGCGCGACCTGCTGATCGGCGCGCTGCCGAACCCTCTGCACGGGATCCAGCAGCGGCGCATCGTCGAGATCGATCTGCCTCGGCTCTAGCGCTCTGAGAGACTCGCGCTCGTGTTCGACCACGTCACGATCCGCGTTTCCGCCCGAGCAGCGTCCGAGCGCTTCTACGACACGGTGCTGCCGGTACTCGGCCTCGACAAGGGCTACAGCGAGGAGGACTTCGCCGAGTGGGGCAACTTCTCGCTCGCGGAGGCGAGCGACGACAAGCCGGTGACGCGGCGGCTGCACGTCGCCTTCCGCGCTCCCTCGCGCGAGCTCGTGGATGAGTTCTGGCGTGTCGGCACCGAGGCCGGATACCGTGACGACGGCGCGCCGGCGCCTCGCCCGCAGTACACGCCCGAGTACTATGGCGCCTTCCTGCTCGACCCCGACGGCAACAGCGTCGAGGCCGTCACCCACGAGATCCCGCGGACCGCGTCCATCGACCACCTCTGGATCCGCGTCTCAGACCTCGACACGTCTCAGCGTTTCTACGAGACGCTCGCGCCGTGGACCGGGTTCGAGCCGCGCGGCCCGCACGAGTTCGGCGTCGGCTTCGCCGGCCCCGAGGGATCGTTCTCGCTCATCCCGGGAGAACCGACCGAGCAAGCGCACGTCGCGTTTCCTGCGCGTTCGAATGCCGCGGTGGACGAGTTCTATCGCGCGGCTGCGGCCGCCGGCTACCGCGACAACGGCGCGCCCGGCGAGCGCCCGATCTACCACGAGGGCTATTACGGCGCCTTCGTCCTCGACCCCGACGGCAACAACGTCGAGCTCGTCAACCACAACCGGTAGGCCGAGGCTAGAGCGGCCCCGGCCGCACGCGCCATGTCGGGGGACTGTCCCCAGACGTGGCCGCTCGAGACGCGTCTAGGCGACTGCGACGGTCGGCTTCAGCTCCTCGCCGAACTTGGCGCGCGCGACGAACTGGCCGATGCCCGGCGAAGCGGCCAGGTCGTCTCCCTCGACGAGCACGTTGCCGCGCAGGAGGACGACCTCCGGCGTCCCGGTCACCTCGGTCCCCTCGAACAGGTTGTAGTCGGACTTCGAGTGGTCGCCGGAGGACGTGATGGTGTGCTTCCGCTCCGGGTCGAAGACGACGATGTCTGCGTCGGACCCGACGGCAATCGTGCCCTTGCGCGGGTAGAGGCCGAACAGCTTGGCCGGGTTCGTCGAGAGCAGCTCGACCATCCGGTTGAGCGAGATCCGGCCGGCACGCACCCCGAACTCGTGGATCATGTGCAGCCGGTTCTCGAGCCCTGGCCCTCCGTTCGGGATCTTCGAGAAGTCGTCCTTGCCCATCGTCTTCTGGCCGTCCCAGAGGAACGCGCAGTGGTCCGTCGAGACCGCGCTCAGCACATCGGTCCGGACCGCGTTCCAGAGCACGTCCTGATTCGCCTTGTCGCGCGGCGGCGGCGTGTAAACGTACTTCGCGCCCTCGAAGTTCGGCTTCTCGAGATACGTGTAGTCGATGAAGAAGTACTGCGTGCAGGTCTCGCCCCAGACGTCCCACCCCTTCTCGCGCGCGAGCTGGATCGGCTCGACCGCCTCGGCGCAGGAGACGTGGACGACGTAGAGCGGCGAGCGGGCGACGCGCGAAAGCTGGATCGCGCGGTTCGTCGCCTCGCCCTCGGTCTCCGGCGGCCGCGTCAACGCGTGGTACTTCGGCGCGGTCTGGCCCGCCGCGAGTGCCTCCTTGACGAGCACGTCGATCGCGTCGCCGTTCTCCGCGTGCACCATCACCAGCGCGCCGGTCTGCGCCGCCACCTCCATCGTCCGGAAGAGGGTCTCGTCGTCGACCATCAGCGCGCCCTTGTAGGCCATGAAGAGCTTGTAGGACGTGATGCCCTGGTCGGGCAGCGTCGCCAGCTCCTCGAGCGTGCCGCCCTCCTTCAGGTCGGTGACCGCCATGTGGTAGCCCATGTCGATCACCTGCTTGCCGTTCGCCTTGCTGCGCCAGTCCTCGAGCGCGTCCGCGAAGGTCGAGCCCTGCGGCTGGATGATGAAGTCGACGTGGCAGGTCGTGCCGCCGAACGCCGCCGAAGTCTGGCCCGACTCGACGTCGTCGATCGTGACAGTGCCGCCGAAGGGCATGTCGAGATGCGTGTGCGGATCGACCCCGCCCGGTAGGACGTACTTCCCCGCCGCATCGATCGTGCGGTCCGCGGCGACATCGAGCGACTCGCCGATGAGGGAGATCCGCTCGTCGTCGACGAAGACGTCGGCAACGTAGTCGTCCGCCGCCGTGATGACGCGGCCGCCTTTGATCAGGATCGACATGACGCTCCTTTCGAACGCCGGGGGCACCGAGCGGCGCCCCCGGCGTCAGATGTGGCTACTGGCCTCCCGGCGTGACCTTGACCTTCGCCTTCTTCCAGCCCTTTCCGTAGATGTCGAGGTGCTGCTTCTTCAGGATCGCCTGTGCTGCCTTGGCGAGATCCGTCCGATAGGCCTGGTGCCCCGGCACCTTCTTGAGGTGGTTGTACTTCGCGGTCGTCCGCGCCGTGAACGCGTAGTCCTTCGGGTTCATCAGCCCGATGCCCTTCGGTGCCGGCCAGATGAGCGCATTGATCTCGTTCATCTGCCAGGTCTGGTGACCCTTCAGGAGCGTCGGCCCGTGCGAGAGGACCATCTTGACGCAGTCCTTCATGTGCGTCTTGCAGTAGATCCAGCCCTTGAACGACGCGGCGAGGAACTTCTTGGCCGTTGCCTGGTTCTTCTTGTCCTTCAGCCACGACTCGGTGCCGAAGATCCCGTCCTCCAGCATTCCCGTGCCGATCTTGTCCATCTTGATCACGTTCAAGTCGCTGAGCTTGTAGAGCTTCCCGGTCTTGGAGTTCTTCGTCTCCAACACCTGGGCGAGCTCGTTGTAGGTCATCGCCGAAGCAGCGTCGATCTGCTTCTTCAGGAACAGGTTCATGTCGAACGGCTGCTTGACGATCGTGACGCCCTTGTTGTGAACCGGGTCCATGCCGGGGCGGCCGAGGGCCCCGAAAACCTCGAAATCGTTTCCGCCTAGCCAGTTGCCGACTTTATTTCCCGTCATCTTCCCGATCGTGTTGATGCCGCTGCTCTTCCAGGTGATCTCGGTCATGCCGCTGCGCGTGAACACCTGCGCGATGTTCACCAGCTTCGTCCCCTGGTCTCGCGCCGACATCAAGCTCGGCAGCCAGTCGAGCCCTAGCTGGGCCTGGCCTCCGGCGACGACCTGCTCGGGGATGATGTCCGGACCGCCGACGCGGATGTTCACGTCCAGGCCCGCCTTCTTGTAGTACCCCTTCGCCGCGGCCGCGTAATAGCCGGCGAACTGTGCCTGTGTCACCCACTTCAGCTGGAACGTCAGCTTCGTCAGCTTCTGCGAGTGACGGCTCGTCGTCGCCGCTGTGCCGACCGCGGCCAGGGTCCCGCCGGCGATCACGAGCGCAGCGAGTGCCCCGACCCAGTACCTACGGTGCTTCATTCATTCCCCTTTCCTCTCGTCCCGACGTTGCGATTCTGACCGTTCGTCACTCCGATGTCGATGGGACCCAACGCAAAGCCACGCGCTCGAGCAGCGCCACTGCGATGTACAGCGCGAGCCCGAAGAGGCAGACGACGAGCACTCCCGCCCACGCCTCGTTGAACTGGAACACGCGCGAGCGCGACAGGATCAAGACGCCGATCGCGTTCAACGCCCCGCCGAAGTACTCGCCGACGACGGCCCCGATCATCGCGAGGACGGTCGCCACCTTGAGGCCGGTGAAGATGAACGGGAGGGCCGTCGGGATCCGGACGCGCCGGAACACCTCCACGTTCCCCGCGGCGTACGATCGCATCAGCTCGAGGTCCTGCGGCCGAACGGACGTCAGCCCCCGCAGCGTGTTCACGAGCACAGGGAAGAAGCAGAGGATCGCGGCGATCGCGATCTTCGAGCTCTTCGTCAGCCCGCCCCCGAACCACTGGTTCGTAATCGGTGCGAAGGCGATGATCGGGATCGCGTTCGCCGCCACGGCGTAAGGCATCAGCGCCGCCCCCAGCGGTCGCCAGCGCGCGAGCATCAGGGCGACGAGGATCGCCAGCCCC
>JBKOYZ010000037.1:0-3234 GCA_046725655.1 Actinomycetota bacterium
CGGAGGCTCGCCGAACGCGCGCCGGAATTCCCGGCTGAAGTGTGCGCGCGAGAGGCCGGCCGCGCGGGCAAGGTCGTCGACGCCGAGCGGCTCGAAGTAGTGGCCGTCGGCGAGATCCTTGGCGCGCAGCAGATGGCGGACTGGGGGCGCGAAGAGCATCAGGTCAGTATCCGTTAGACCCGGCGGTTGGCCGAAACTCATCTGCGGGGCGCGAGCCGGACGCACGGGGACGGGATGAGCACCAAGCCCTTCGGCGTTGGAACTAGCCATGGAGACCACAGACGCCACGGGGACGAGCCGATCACCAATGCTTCAGGAGCGTGCGCGCACGGGCGCCGTCCTGCTCGGGTGGTCTCTCGCCGCCGCGCTACCGCTGATCGGGCTTGTCTCCCTCCTGCTTCGCTCGCAGCTCGATCCCCATTTCGAGAACTACCGCGCCCATTTCGTCATCTTCGGATTTGTCGGCGCTCTCGCGTTCTTGCTCGGCTATGCGGCGGGCGAGGCTGCCAATCGGCGCGGCGACGCCCGTGTCTTGCTCCTCTCGCTCGCGTTCATGGCCACCGGCGGCTTCATGGGGCTCCACGCGCTCGGGACGCCCGGCGTCCTGTTCGCGAAAGAGTATTCCGGCTTCCAGGTCGCCATTCCGGTGGGGCTCCTGGCGGCCGCGGTCTTCGCGGCCGGCTCTGCCTTCGTCGACGTTCGGCCGGGGATCGCGCTCTGGTTGATGCGCCACCGGGCGCCGCTTCGCGGCGCGGTGCTGGTCGCCATGGTCGGCTGGTTCGTCTGGACGGTTGCGACGCTGCCGCCGCTCAGCGGGCCTGACAGCGAAGCCGCCCGTGGCAGCCTGCTCGCGACGATGGCGATCGTTGGGACTGTCGTTTACGCGGTCAGCGCCGCGCGCTACTGGAGCATCTTCCGCAGCCGTCCCAACCTGCTCCCGGTGGCCGTCATCGCGTGTTTCGTGCTCCTCTCGGAGGCGCTCATTGGCGTTGCGCTCACCGGCGAGCGCGCGTGGCACGCGAGCTGGTGGGAGTGGCACGGCCTGATCGTCACCGCTTACGTCATCATCGGCTTCGCCGCCCAACGCCAGTGGCGCGAGGAGCGGTTCCGTCACCTCTACCTGTCCACGACCCGCGAACGCCGCCAAGACGTGAGCGTCCTCTTCGGAGATCTCGTCGGGTTCACGACCTTCGCCGAACGCTCGGCGCCGTCCGAGGTCGCGGCCGTCCTCAACGCGTATTGGGGAATCGCCGCGCCGCTGATCACGCGTCGTTTCGGCGGCGAGCTGGAGAAGTTCATCGGCGATGGGCTGATGGCGATGTTCAACAGCCGCGGCGATCAGCCCGATCACGCGGAGCGCGCCGCGCGCGCCGGCTTGGTGCTGCAGCGCGAGCTCACCACTCTTGGCGACCAGCATCCGGATTGGCCGCGGATGCGCATCGGGGTCAACAGCGGCGAGGCGGTCGTTCGGGAGATCGGAGGCGACGGCCATGTCGCCTATCCGATGGTGGGGGACACCGTCAACACCGGGGCCCGACTCGAGGGGCTCGCGCCCGTGGGCGGGGTCCTCGTCGGCGCCGAGACCTACGAGCAGCTTCCGGCGGGCACGTTAGTCGAGCCGAAGGGCGGCTTGCAGGTCAAGGGCAAAGAGCGCGCCGTCGAAGCGTACGTATTGCTCGCGCTTCCCTAGCGAGCGGCGGCGCTCAGTCCTCGCCGAGCCGGTTCGAGTCGAGCCATGCCTTCGCGACCCGCCTCGGTGCTCGCGTCAGCCACGCCTCGGCCACGAGGTCGTGCAGCTCGTCGCGATCGACGCGCGCAAGATCCGGGATCCGCACCAGCACGGCGGGGTAGCCGTCGAAGTGCGGCGTCGTGAAGAACACGCCGCAGTCGTCCGCGAGCAGGAGCTCCTTCACGCCGAGGTCGGCGACGCGAAACATCAGGACGTCGTCGAGCCGTTCGCCGGTCTGGGGATCGACCGCGTCGCGGCGGCGGTTGCGGTGGCAGCAGAAGAGCTTGCCGTGCACGAGGTACGACGGCCGCCCGTCGCCGGCCGTCTCTTTGATCGTCTCCGGCAGAGACAGCGCAAGCTCGTCGAGGTCGGCCATCGTCGTCACGGCGCCACTCTGCCACCTCATCCTATGCGAACATGTGTTCGTGCCAGGGGAAGCGACGATTCTCCATGCCGACGTCGACTCCTTCTACGCGTCGGTCGAGCAGCGCGACGATCCTCACCTGCGGGGCCGGCCCGTGATCGTCGGCGCAGGCGTGGTCCTCGCGGCGAGCTATGAGGCCAAGGCCTACGGCGTCCGGACCGCCATGGGCGGAGCCACTGCGCGCCGGCTCTGCCCCCGCGCGATCGTCGTCGCGCCGCGCATGTCAGCCTACGCCGACGCGAGCAAGGCGATGTACCGCGTCTTCGACGACTTCACCCCGCTTGTGGAGGGGCTGTCGATCGACGAGGCCTTTCTCGACGTGCGCGGGCTGAGAAGGCTCGCGGGCACGCCGACCGAGATCGCCGTGCGGTTGCGGCGCGACGTGCGCGCACGGGTCGGCCTGCCGATCACAGTCGGGGTCGCGAGAACGAAGTTCCTCGCCAAGGTCGCGAGCGGCGTCGCGAAGCCCGACGGCCTGCTCGTCGTCCCGCCCGACCGCGAGCTGGCGTTTCTCCATCCGCTTCCGGTCGAACGTCTCTGGGGCGTCGGCGCCGTCACCGCCGAGAAGCTGCGTCGCCGCGGCATCACGACCGTCGGCCAGGTCGCCGAAGTCGCGGAGGCTTCACTCGTCTCGATGCTCGGATGCGCATCGGGTCGGCACCTCCACGCCCTCGCCCACAACTGCGATCCGCGTCCCGTGCAGGCGCGCCGCCGCAGGCGCTCGATCGGCTCCCAGTGCGCGCTCGGGCGCTCGCGGAGATCCTTCGGGGAGATCGACACCGTCCTGCTCGGCCTGGTCGATCGGGTCACCCGCCGCATGCGGGCCGCCGGGCGAGTCGGCCGCACGGTCGTCCTGCGGCTGCGCTTCGACGACTTCTCGCGCGCGACGCGCTCTGCGACGATCGAGCGGGCAACTGCCGAGACGCAGACGCTCCTCGAAACGGCGAGGGCGCTGCTGGCCACGGCCGCGCCGACGATCCAGCGTCGCGGTCTCACCCTCGTCGGCGTCTCGGTCTCCAATCTCGAGAACGACTGCCCGAGACAGCTCGTCCTTCCGTTCGACCGCGAGAACCGCGCCGCT
>JBKOYZ010000224.1:0-9168 GCA_046725655.1 Actinomycetota bacterium
CGAGCTCGAGCGGGTCGATCGTCCGTTCCTGGACGGTGCCGCCTACGACCTCGCAGACGAGGTTCGGCCCTGCCGGCGAGAGCTCGTCGATGCCGGCCGCGCCGTGGACGACGAACGCGCGCCGCGCGCCGAGCTGCGCCATCACCTCGGCGATCGTGCGGACGAGCTCGGGCGCGTACACGCCCACCACCTGTGCGCGGGCGCCCGCCGGGTTCGTGAGCGGGCCGAGGACGTTGAAGACGGTTCGGGCGCCGAGCTCGCGGCGAACGGGCGCTGCATGACGCATGGCCGGGTGATGCGTCGGCGCGAAGAGGAAGCCGAAGCCGAGCTCGTCAATCGAGCGCGCGACGCGCTCGGCCGGCAGCTCGAGATTGAGCCCGAGCGCCTCGAGCACGTCCGCAGAGCCCGAAGCCGACGAGACGGCGCGGTTGCCGTGCTTCGCGACGCCCGCTCCCGCGGCAGCCGCCACGAGTGCAGCCCCGGTCGAGATGTTGATGGTCTTCGCGCCGTCCCCGCCGGTGCCGGCCGTGTCGACGAGGTCTTGGCGGCGCGGCCGTACCGGAACGACGTGCTCGCGCATCGCCTCGGCGCAGCCGGCGATCTCGTCCGCCGTCTCGCCCTTGGCCCGCAGCGCGATCAGGAGCCCTGCGATCTGGGCGGGCGTGGCCTCGCCTCGCATGATCGCGCCCATCACCTCGCGGGCCTCGTCCCGCGAGAGGTCGCGGCCGTCGAGCAGCTCGCCGAGCGCGGCCTGGATCACGCCGCCGCCTCCAGGAAGTTCCGCGCCAGCTGTGGGCCGACGGGCGTCAGCACCGACTCCGGATGGAACTGCACCCCGTCGACGCGCGCCTCCCGGTGGCGGACCGCCATCACCTCGCCCTCCGAGCAGGTCGCGGACACCTCGAGCGCGTCGGGAACCGACGTCGCGGCCAGGGAGTGGTAGCGCCCCGCCTCGAACTCCTCCGGCAGGCCGGCGAAGATCCCACGGCCGTCGTGCCGCACGGGGCTCGCCTTCCCGTGGACGAGCCGCTTCGCCCGTCCGATCTCGCCGCCGAAGGCCTCGACGATCGCCTGGTGGCCGAGACAGACCCCGAGCGTCGGGACCCCGCCGGCCAGCCGGCGGACGATGGGCAGGAGGGCGCCGGCGTCGGCCGGCCGACCGGGGCCGGGGGAGAGGACGAGATGGGAGGGGGCGAGCTTCTCGGCGGCGTCGGCATCGACTGCGTCGTTCCGGAGCACCGTCACCTCGCACCCGAGCTCGCCGAACAGGTGCGCGAGGTTGTACGTGAAGGAGTCGTAGTTGTCGACGAGCAAAATCAAAGGCGTGCCTCCGCCAGCTCGATCGCCGTCTCGAGTGCGGCGAGCTTCCGTAGGCACTCCACGTGCTCGGCGGCCGGATCCGAGTCGGCGACGATCCCCGCGCCGGCCTGCAGGAGGGCGAGCCCGTCGTGAAGGACGATCGTACGGATCGCGATGCACGTGTCGAGCGCGCCGTCGGGTAGGGAGTAGCCGACGGCGCCCGCGTACAGGCCGCGGCGGTGGCCCTCGAGCTCCGAGATGATCTGCATCGCGCGCACCTTCGGGGCGCCCGAGACCGTCCCCGCCGGGAAGCAGGCCCGCAGCAGCTCGAACGGCGAGTGCTCAGGGCGGAGCTCGCCTGCGACCTCGGAGACGAGATGCGTCACGTGCGAGAAGCGCTCCGGCTCCAGGAACCGCTCCACCCGCACCGTGCCCGCCGTGCAGACCCGGGACAGGTCGTTGCGTCCGAGGTCGACGAGCATCACGTGCTCGGCGCGGTCCTTCTCCGACGAGAGCAGCCGTTCCGCGTCGCCGTTGCCGGGCGCCGTCGTTCCCGCGATCGGGTTGACGCTCGCGCGGGTGCCCTCGAGCTTCACGAGCGTCTCGGGCGAGGAGCCGATCAGCGCCAGCCCGTCGAGCTCGAGCAGGAAGAGGTACGGCGACGGGTTGACGCGGCGAAGTGAGCGGTAGAGCTCTAGCGCCGTCGCAGCGGTCGGACGCTCGGCGCGCTGCGAAAGGACGATCTGGAAGGCGTCGCCGTCGCGGATGTATTCCTTCGCGCGCACGACGCTTCGTTCGTAGTCGTGGCGCGAGGGAAGCCGGCGCGTCGAGCCGCGCCGCCCTCGGGCACCGCCGTTCGCGTCCGGCCGCTCGCCCTCCAGCAGTGCCGTGACCGAATCCGGATCGCCGCAGAGGACCTCGGCCATGCCGAGGCCGTGGTCGAAGCGGACGAGTGTGTCGGCGACGACGAAGCGGCTCTCCGGCAGATCGCGGCCGTGGTCGGGGAGGCCGACCGTCGGCTCGAGCGTGGCGATGTGGTCGTAACCGAGGTAGCCGACCACCGGCTGGTGAAGCGCCTCGGCCTCCTCGAAACCGACGAGGCGGGACCCGCAGCCGAGAAACGAATGCCGGCCAAGCCGACCGTGCTCGACGGACTCGAGCAGGAACGAGGCCGTCCCGGCGCTGCGCAGCCGGAGGTAGGCCCCGAGGGGAGTGAGGAGATCTGTGGAGACGACGGTGGTTGCGTTCATGTACGAGCAAACAAAAAGACCCTCCGGCGGAAGGTCTTTCGAGCGGAACGGGATGTCGGCCTAGGCCAGCTCAGGCGCTCCCGCCCCGCTCGTGGCGCCAGGTCCAGGCCCAGGTCTGCGTGGCAGGAGTCATCTGTCCTGCCAGGGTACGCCGCGCCGCCGCTCCGCGTCAACCCTGCGGCGCACGGCGGACCGGGAGCGGTCAAGCTTCACCCGCCGTGATCCCGCTCGACCGAGTCGACGACGCTGTCGGAGATGCTGTGGACGCGCTGGTCCGCGCCCATCATCGCCGCCGGCTGCGCCGTCTCGATCGCGCGGACGTCCTCGAGCCGGCCCAACTGTTGTGGGCAGAAGGCGATCCTCCGCCTCGGCCGGGGTGCGACCTCCAGCTGCTCGTGGACGGGGCGAGCTTCCTGCCTCGGATCGCCGCCGAGCTGGAGCGCGCCGAGTCGCACGTCCACATCGCCGGCTGGTACCTCTCGACAGAGCTCGCGCTGGTGCGCGGGCCGGAGCGGGTCGTCCTGATCGACCTCCTCAGGGACCTCGGCCGTCGGGTCGACGTCCGCGTGCTGCTCTGGGCGGGCGCGCCGTTGCCGCTCTTCAGACCGTCGCGCGGCGACGTGCGCGAGGTCGCTGCCCGCCTGCGCGCGGCGGGTGTGCGCGTCGGCCTGGACTCGAAGGAGCGCCCGCTGCACTGCCACCACGAGAAGCTTGTGATCGTCGACGACCGGGTCGCCAGCGTCGGCGGGATCGACCTGACGACCTACTGCGGTGACCGCTTCGACTCGAACGAGCACCCGTACCGCAGCGCCCTCGGCTGGCACGACGCCGCGGCCTTGGTCCGCGGGCCCGTCGTGGCCGACGTCGCCGAGCACTTCCGTTTCCGCTGGCGCGAGGTGACAGGCGAGGAGCTGGCGCAGCCGGGGACCCCGGCGCCGGCCGGGGCCGCTCAGCTCCAGCTCGTCCAGACGATCCCGGAGAACGTCTACGCGAGCAGGCCGAGCGGTGCGTTCCGCATCATCGAGACGTACGCGCGAGCGCTCCACTCGGCGGAACGTCTCGTCTATCTCGAAAGCCAGTTCCTCTGGTCGCCGGAGCTGGTCGAGATCTTGATCGACAAGCTGGAGCGGCCGCCGCGCGACGACTTCCGCCTGCTTGTGGTGCTGCCGGCGCACCCCCAGAGCGGCAACGACGAGAGCCGTGGCCAGGTCGGACGCCTCGTGGCCGCAGACGACGGCGCCGGACGCTTCTTCGCCTGCACCCTTTACGCGCGCGACCGTGTGCGCGCGGAGCCCGTCTACGTGCACGCGAAGATCGGCGTCGTCGACGATCGCTGGATGACGCTCGGCTCCGCGAATCTGAACGAACACTCGCTCTTCAATGACACCGAGGTGAACCTCGTCAGCTGCGATCCGGCGATCGCGCGCGAGACACGTGGGCGCTTGTGGGCCGAGCACCTCGAGCTGCCGCTCGCCGAGGTCGCGGGGGGCGATCCCGTCGCGTTGATCGACGAGCGGTGGAAGCCGGTCGCCGAGGAGCAGCTCCGGCGTCGCAACGAGGGCGAGCCGCTCACGCACCGGTTGGTGCGGCTGCCCGGAGTCTCGCGCCGTTCGGGGAGCCTACTCGGGCCGATTCAGGGGCTCGTCGTCGACGGGTAGAGGAGGGCCCGGCGGCGTCGGTGCCGCGCTGCCGGGCCCGTGACGCCGCTACTGCGCCGTGATCCTCCCGAAGAGACCGTTTTCTTCGTCGTTCGGCCCGGCCGTGAAGTACAGGGCGTTCGTCGCCCCTGACCCGACGCCGTTGCCGAAGCCAAGACCCCACAGGCCGTCGATCGTGACAGGCTTGTGGTCGGAGTCTCGTAGCAGCCCTCGATGGGCGAAGCTGCCGTCGGCCAGTGGCTCGTAGGCGTTGATGCGCCCGTTGCCGAAGTTTCCGACCAGCAGATCGCCGCTGAAGCGACCGAAGTTCGCCGGGGCCAGCGCGAGGCCCCACGGTGCGTCCAGCTGGCCGCGGGTGGCCACGCGGGCGAGGAACGTGCCGTCGGTGGCGAACTCGTCGACGAAGCCGAGGCCTTGCCCGTGGAGCTCGTCGGTGCCTCCGCTCTGCTTCGCATACGTGACGAAGAGGCGGCCGCCGATGTTCTGGATTCCGAACGGCCCGAAGCCGGCTGGGAGCCCGGGGTCGACGAACTGCATGTCGACCGGTTTGAAGCTCTTGTCGAACACGTCGATGTGGCCGTTGACGAAATCGGTGGCGTAGAGGAAGTTGTCCGAGCCGACCGCTCCGATCGCCAGCCCCTTGTAGACCGCTCCGGCAGCGGAGTTGTCCACTCCGATCTCGGTCTGGTGGGACGGCGGAGGCGGCGGGACGTTCGGGTTCCAGCCCCGAATCGTTCCGTCTTCAGTTGCGAACAAGAAGCGGGCTGGCCCGCTCGAGGCGCCGCTTGTCACGACGAAGTCGCTCGTCGTGTTCGCGACCGCTCCCGTCGGATCTCCGGGGACGCTGACGATGAGCGGCGCCGCCGCCGGCTGGGCCACGCCGTCGCCGTTGTAGAGGGTTGAGGTGCTGGTGCCGTTGTTCGCGACCCACCACGGGGACGTGGACGTCGCGGTCAGTCCCCAGGCATTGACGAGGTTGGGGTCGGTGTGTGCCGCCGGGACTGCTCCATCGGAGACGAGATTGGTGACCGCGTATGTCTCGTGACCGACGGCGACGCCACCAGGCGCAGCTCCTGCTCCTGCGAGCAGTCCTGTGAGGACGAGCGCGCCTAAGAGAGCTGCTCTGCGGACGTCGATAAGCGATGGCCGTGTCATGTCGGCCTCCCTTCCATCGAACTCCTGCTCCACCACCCCGTACGCACGAGCGCGACGACCGGTTTTCTCCGCGCCTCTGCGACTCCGAAGGGCGTTGTTACGCTGGTTTCCATGACGCGTTCCGTGATCGTCTCCGCCGTCCGCACGCCGTTCGGCAAGCTCGGCGGCGGGCTCGAGGACTACGAGGCGACCGAGCTCGGCTCGATCGCGATCGGCGCCGCGCTCGAGCGCGTCGGCCTCGAGCCCGGCGAGATCGAGTACGTGATCATGGGCCAGGTGCTCCAGGGCGGCGCCGGCCAGGCGCCGGCGAGGCAGGCCGCCGTCGGCGCCGGCCTGCCGGTCGAGGTTCCCGCGGACACGATCAACAAGGTCTGCGCCTCCTCGATTCGCGCCGTCGAGATCGCCGACTCGATGATCCGCGCCGGGGACGTCCAGGTCGTTGTTACCGGCGGGATGGAGTCGATGACGAACGCCGCCTACGCGCTCAAGAAGGCGCGCTTCGGCTACCGCCTCGGCGACGGCACGCTGATCGACCTGATGACCCACGACGGCCTCACGTCGAGCTTCGACGGCAAGCACATGATCGAGCAGGCGTCGTTCGTCTCGCGCGAGCTCGGCATCTCGCGTGAGGAGCAGGACACATGGGCGCTCCGCTCGCACGAGCGGGCAGTGCGGGCGCAGGACGGCGGCTTCTTCGAGGGCGAGATCGTGCCGGTGGGCGATCTCGACCACGACGAGGGACCGCGACGCGACACGTCCATCGAGGCGCTCGCGAAGCTGAAGCCGGTGTTCGACCCGGAGGGGACGACGACGGCCGGAAACGCGCCCGGCGTCAACGACGGCGCGAGCTGCGTGATCGTCTGCTCGGAGGAGTTCGCGGAGCGGCGCGGGCTCCAGCCGCTCGCGACCATCCTCGCGCAGGGCTACGTCGCAGACGAGTTCGCCTACCTCGCGCGCACCCCGGCCGCGGCGGGTCGGCAGGCGCTCGCGAAGGCGGGCAAATCGATCGACGACGTCGAGCGGGTCGAGGTGAACGAGGCCTTCTCGTCCGTGGCGCTCAACTCGGTGCGCATGCTCGGCGCCGATCCGGAGAAGGCGAATGTGAACGGCGGCGCCGTCGCGCTCGGGCACCCGATCGGGGCCTCGGGCGGCCGGATCGTGACCACGATGATCAACGAGATCCGCCGGAACGGCGGCGGTCTCGGCCTGGCGGCGATCTGCTCGGGCGGCGGCCAGGGCGACGCGCTCGTCATTGAAGTCGAGCCGAATTGATCACCCGTGGGGGCGTCACCGGCCGGGATTAGACGGCCGCACGGGCAAAGCCCTCACGGCCTTTTGAGCGGCATCGCAAGCGACGCCTCGGCTCGACGTAGCGCCGGGCCGGAACGGCAAGTAACAGTCTGTTACTAACTCCTCGAGCGCCGGGGGACAGTGCTTTGGGGCTGGGGGCCGCCGCGCCGGGCCGAAGGCCAAGTAACAGTCTGTTGCTAAGTCCTGCGCTCGAGGATCCGCTTCAGCCGGGCGAAGTCGTTCTTCAGCTCGTGCTCGGCCGCCCGCTCGATCACCGGCCGCACGAATCGCCCGATCCCGGCCGGGTCGGCCTCTGCCTCGACGTGCAACCGCGTGCCGCGGTCGTGCTCCTCCAGGCGGTGCCGGAACGTGAACCGCACCGGCCCGGAGATGCCGTGCAACGTGAAGACGCGTTCCGGTTCGAACTCCGTCACCTCCACCTCGGACCGCGCCCGCCGGCCCAGAAAGCGTCGCTCGTCCTCCAGCCTCGCCCCGACCCCGATCGGGCCGTTCGAGACCTGGTGCGACGAGACGGCGCTCGATTGCCACTCGGGCACGTTCTCGCAGTCCGTGAGGTACTCCCACACCTCGTGAACAGGTCTGGTTATGTCGATCGAGTGCTCGTACCGGACCATCGCGGCGCTGCACGTTAGCCTCTCCGCCGATGCGCTTCGAGCACGTGCTCGTGGTCGGCGCCGGCCAGATGGGCGGCGGAATCGCGCAGGTCGTGGCCGCCTCGGGGCGGACGGTCTCGTTGCACGACGCGGCGCCGGGCGCCGTCGACCGCGGCCTGGAGACGATGCGGAAGAGCCTCGCGAAGCTGGCCGAAAAGGGCGGGCCGCCGCCGGGCGACGTACTCGCGCGAGTCGAGCCCGTCGAGGACCTGGTTCCTGCCAATCTGATGGTCGAGGCGGTCGTCGAGGATGCCGACGTCAAGGAGGACGTCTTCCGGCGCGCCGACCAGACGCTCCCGTCTGACGCGATTCTCGCCTCGAACACGTCGTCGATCCCGATCACGTCCCTCGCCGCGGCGACGAGGCGACCGGACCGCGTGATCGGGATGCACTTCTTCAACCCGGTTCCGGTGCTCCAGCTCGTCGAGGTCGTTCGCGGACGCGACACCTCGGACGAGACGGCCGAGTCGATCACGGAGCTGGCGGGTGAGCTGGGCAAGACGCCGGCGGTCGCGAACGACTTTCCCGGCTTCGTCTCGAACCGGATTCTGATGCCGTACATCAACGAGGCCGTTCACGCGCTCGCCGACGGCGTCGCGGAAGCCGAGGCGATCGACACGATCGCGAGGTTGGGCTTTGCGCATCCGATGGGACCGCTCGCGCTCGCCGACCTGATCGGCCTGGATACGTGCGTCGCGATCATGGAAGTGCTCCAGGAGGGGCTGGGCGACGACAAGTACGCCCCCGCACCGCTGCTCAAGGAGTACGTTGCGCAGGGACGACTGGGCCGCAAGTCTGGACAAGGTTTTTACGTCTACTGACTAAGGAGGCAACAACCCCCGACCGGAAAGGCAACGTGTTGGAAACGCGGTGGAGGTCGCAGATGCGCCTTCTGCTTGTCGACGACGATCCTGGTCTTCGCGCTCTCCTGCGGGCGACGCTCGACGCTGTCGACATCGAGCTGGACGATGCCGAGGATGCCCGGGCCGCCGCGAACGCACTGGAGACTCGCCGACCGGACGCGATCGTCCTCGACATCAACCTGCCCGACATGGACGGGCTCGCGTTCTGTCGGTCGCTGAAGCGCGAGCCGACGACGCGCGAGATCCCGGTCGTCGTGCTCAGCGGCTTCGGCGGCGAGACCGCCGAGGCGGCGAGCGCCGCGGGCGCAGAGGCGTTCCTGAGCAAGCCGTTCAGCCCGCTCGAGCTGCTCGCCGTCGTCGAGCGGCTCGCCGGCGGGCTCCGCGGCGTTCCCTTCCGAACGGCAGACCACAAGGAGCCGCAGGAGCAGCTGCTGCTCTACGCACGCGATCTTCGGCACCTGCTCGAGATCGAGCGCGGGCAACGGCATCTGCTGGAGAACGCCTACCACGAAACCGTCGCCGCACTCGCCACGGCGCTGGAGTCGAAGGACACCGGCACGAGGGCGCACTCACAGCGGGTGCAGCGGTACGCGGTCGAGCTGATGAAGGCGGTCGACCCGAGCCTCGTCGACGACCAGGGCGCCGAATACGGCTTCCTCCTCCACGACGTCGGCAAGATCGGGATCCCGGACGACATCCTCGGGAAACCCGGTCCGTTGACCGCCGCGGAGCGGGACCGGATGCAGACCCACACGGTGCTCGGCGAGCAGATGCTGGGCGGGGTCGCCTTCCTCCAGGGCGAGGGCTTGAGCGTCGTGCGGTCCCACCACGAACGCTGGGACGGAGGAGGCTATCCCGACGGCATGGCCGGAACCGACATC
Organism: Actinomycetota bacterium; assembly: GCA_046725655.1. Taxonomy (GTDB): domain Bacteria; phylum Actinomycetota; class Thermoleophilia; order Gaiellales; family Gaiellaceae; genus 13-2-20CM-68-14. The sequence goes on from JBKOYZ010000224.1 coordinate 9,071, forward strand.
CCCGTCGGAGCGCGGATCTTCGCCGTCGCCGACACGCTGGACGCGATGACGAGCAACCGGCCCTACCGGAAGGCGATGAGCTGGGCCGCTGCGGGACG
>JBKOYZ010000199.1:0-6000 GCA_046725655.1 Actinomycetota bacterium
AGACTCGCGAAGTAAACGACGACGCCGCACGACCAGCTGAAGGTTCCGTCGGCGCAGCGGCGCGGACCGTAGTCGAGCGACGGGTCGCCGCCCGGCACGTAGCCCGAGCCGGTCGGCAGCAGTCCGCCGCTCCAGCTGGCGCCGCCGTCCGTCGAGCGGTAGTAGCCGGAGAGGCTCACGCCGGGTGTGAACGGACACGGGCTCGTGAGCGGCGCCGTCACAGCGCGGCAGAGGTTGAGCCCGATCTCGTCGTTCGCCCCAACGATCAGCACGCCGGTAAACGGATCGCGAGTGATCGAATTCTCGTTTTGCTTGTTCTGCGGGAACTGGAGGCCGTGGTCTTGGTCGACGAGGACGTTTGCGCTTGCGATCGGCGCGGCGGCAGCCCCGGCCGGGAACAGGAGCCCGGCGAGGACGGCCGCGGCGAGAATCTTCAGACTCATGTCCCTCCTCCCCTCGGTGGAGGCAGGAGCTTAGTAGCAGATCGCTAATTGCGGCGAACGTCGGCTAGTGCCTACGCGCGCGCGCGCGCCTGCGTCACCACAGAAGCCGAGCGTCCCGCCTGGTCGCTACCGCCCGGGGAGAGGCCACCTCCCTGCGAGCGACTTGAGCGCTGACTCCCTGAAGCAACGCGCGTCGTCGGTCGTTGGCCTACGCGCGCGCACGCGCGCCCGCGCCACCAAGAAGCGGGGCGTTCCGCTTGGTCGCCCGGGGAGGGGCCACCCGCTGCGAGCGACTTGAGTGCTGACTCCGCCGATGGGGGCGTGGTTTCCTAGCCGGCGGCCGGAGCCCTCGCCGCGGGCACGCGAGATGAGAATCGACTGAGTCCCCCTCAGGCTTGGGAAGCTGCCTCGGCCCGAGTGGAACGCTGGGCGGTTCACGACCGGTGTCACTTAGCTTGCTCTTCTCGCCGTACCGTCGCGAACGATCGTGATCTCCCTCGTCGGATGGTCGTCGACGACCGGCCCAGGACTAACCGTCGCGTACAGTCTCCCGTAGGCCTGCACGTCCGCGTATGCGCCGGTCGCGGCGACGAGCATCCAGGTTCCCTCGACCATCACGCGGTTCGGCGCCGGTGGTGGGTACGGCCGGAGCCACGAGTGGCCGCTGAGTTCGATCGTCCCGTTGTCGGCCGAGTTGGTGAGGGTGTGTATCCCCGTCACCAGGGCCTTCCCACCGCTGTGCGCACGGACGACGGCCGACGCATGCGCGGTGCCTGCGTCATTGATCGCGCCGGCAGCCACCCATGTGCCGTATAGCTCGGGAGACCCTGCGACCACAAGCAGGCGCTGCGAGATCATTAGGCGCTGATCCTCGGACGTCCCGTCGGCCGGCGGGGCATCGGCCGCGCCGCGTGCAGTCATGCCTCCTCCCTTCAACGAGCGTCTAGCTCGCTGACCCTACTCCGGGTGGCGTGCAGATGTACAGAGCCCGCTCGGTGATCAAGCAGCCCCGTGAGCGGATCGGAGTCGAATTGTCGTGCCAGCGGCAGCTACACGGTCACGGCTGCGAGTCGAAGTAGGCTACTTGCCTAAGCACGTCCGCCCCTAGCAGTGGAGGACACATGCCGTTCGTGAACGGCTGCGCAATCTATGTGGTTGATGACGACAAACGGTTTCGATCCTTTGTCGCGGCGGCTCTTCAGCGGGCCGGCTACCGAACTTGCGAGTTCGCAAGCGGCGACGCAGCTCTCTCGGCAACGGCCGAGGAGCAGCCGTCCGCAGTTGTGCTGGACGTCGCCATGCCGGGTCTGAACGGATACGAGGTCTGCCGTCAGCTCCGCGAGCTGTACGGCGACGCGTTGGCGATTCTCTTCGTCTCGGGCGAACGAACGGAGGGATTCGACCGCTCCGCCGGCCTCATCGTCGGAGCGGACGACTACCTCGTGAAGCCCGTCGATCCTGACGAGCTGATCGCCCGGGTGCGGCGGTTGGTGGATCGGCCGCCTTCCCAGTCCGGCGAGGTCGGTACGACCGGCCGTCTCCAGTCGCTCACACCGCGCGAGCACGAGATTCTCGCGCTCCTCTCGAGCGGCTACCGGCAGGAGGAGATCGCGAACCGGCTCGTCATCAGCCCGAAGACCGTCGCCACCCACATCCAGCACATCCTCGGCAAGCTCGAGGTGCGGAGCCGTGCGCAGGCGATCGCATTTGCGCTCCATCAAGAGGGAGGCGCGACCCGCCACCTGCTCGCCTGACCGGAGTGGACTTCTGACCTGCGCTCGGGAACGAGATGTTCCGAATCGCGGGAGGCACGTGCGCGCGAACTCAGCGAGGCCGCGACGTCATGCCTGAGAACAAGGTGTCGAACAGGTCGCGCCCGGCGCGCACGGTCGCTGAAAACAGCGACACAACGGCGCGCGCTCTCCGGAAAACTCAGAGACATTACGAGGCTTGCGCTCTCCGGAAACTTCAGGGGGCGGCGGGCAGGTCCCGGCCATCCCGGACCTCACATCGCTCGATGCTCGGCCGGGGAGCAAAGAGAAAGAGAGTGAAGCGAGTCGACGTTCGCGACCGACGGCAGTCTTTTGCGAAAGAAACTCAGGCGACGATCTGGATGCCCTCGTCTGCTCGCAGTCGTTTCGGGACGAGCGGAAGAGGGCTCAGCGCCGCGAGCTCGATCGGCTGCGGAGGTTCGCCTAGACGAGGCGCCGGGGTTTGCGGCCACCACCCCGGCGCCTCAACGCGCTCTCCAAGAAAGAGCGCTCGCGGTGCTCGCGCTCAGACGTTGAAGAACGTCCTCGAGAGCGTTCCGGGGACGTTGCGGTCGCACACGGTGGCTTGGTGGAGAGCACCGGGGGCGCCGCTGCATGGCCCCCCGGTGCTCTGGCCCGCAACCGGTGGATCTGGTTCAGGCCGTCTGTACGGGTTCCGCTAGCACGCCCCCCGCACGTTCGGGAGCAGACACCCCGACGAGAAGTCGCCCAGAGGCACAATGATCCCGTTCGTCACATCGGTAAGCACCACGTCCGTATACGAGACCGACGCGAGCTCCAGACGCTGCCCGTTAGGACAGGTGATGTCGCTCGGCGGCGGGCTGACCGTCAGCGACGCGGTGACGTTGCCGTTCTTGCCCGAGTTGAAGCTGCCGCTCGCGCTCACCGGCCCGTTGACGGTCGTCTTGTTCTGGGCGCTCGGGTTGGCGCCACCCTTGTTGACGCAGACCCAGGTGGCGGTGCCGTTGGCTGTGAGCGTGTAGTCGATGTTCTGGTTCGTGCCGAGGCCGGCCTCCTTGAAGGAGACGGTCAGCGTCCCGTCACCATTCAGCGTCCCCTTGGCGCTGACGAAGTGCGGGCTGACGGCGGTTGCCGCCGGCACGGTGATCGCCGCTGTCGCGAAGACGGCGGCCAGGACGAAGAAGATTCGTCGCATTGGTAGATCCTCCGTTTCTCTGCCCAAAAATGCGGGCAGCTTGGCTTTCGGTCAGATGACTGGCGCCGAGCGCGCCAGTAGACTCAGCCCTTAGGCGCCACCTCCCCTCTTCGGTCGTCTTCGCGGGTGTCGGGGAAGCGAGGTCGGTGCAACAGCCCCGCCCCGCGCGTCAACGTGGGGCGGGGCTTTTCCTCCTGAACACCGAGCCGAGGGGTTTGGCTCGACGAGAACGTCTGCGAATGTGCTCCTCGCTGACGGGAGGACAAAAACCTCGTGGCCGTGGAATCCATGCACGCGGGTGAGCCTAGCCGCAAGGAACCGGGCGAAAATAGGTAATTTGCTGGATCTTTCAGCTACTGGATCCACAGTAGATGCCCCGCTTGCCGACGGCGCGATCGCTCTAGACTCGCTTACGTCCGTCCTGGCCCCCGAGAGGAGCAGCGACGACCTCGCAGGGCCGCCCGCGCACGATCTTCCGCCGAGCGCTCGAGCGGGGGAATCTGGTCGTCGCTGAGGCGACGGCGAAGGAGTTACCGCCGCTCAGCCTCACCGACGACGCTCGCAGTCCGTGCTTTACGCTCCGAGCGTGGGGCCGGGCGGGGCCCCGAGGCGCCGCAGCTCCGAGGGTCTCCGTGGTGACCGGCCCCACGCTCCATGGCTCCTGCCGCAACGGAGCCACGAATAGGAAGTCTTATATCGTCGAAAGTCTGCTGTCCAGGGCCGTTCGGCCTACTCGCTGCAGGGTGACCGGGCACGCCGCCCAGGGCGTCGCGCGACGACGCGGCCGGCACCCTCGCGTCGCCGCCCGATGGTTGCTCCGCTACCTCGAGGAAGTCACCGACGCGACGATCGAGGAAGCCGCGATGGTCGCGGCCTGCCTGGCGGCGCTTGCGGGCGACCGCCACTGGGACGCGGCGCTGACGCTTCGACCCGTGGCCGAGAGAGCGACTAGCCATTCACGAGCTCGAGGCGTAGCGTGAAGCGCGGGCCGGGAGGATGGGAAGCGTCTAGTTAGGCTTTCGGCTCGCCGCCCGGCCCCTTGAACTTCTGGGCGCTTCGTAGCAGGCTGTGTGGCTTGTCACTCCGCGGAGGCTGTGGCAGCCCAGGACACCGGGCAGGCGATGTAGCGACGGTCCCCCTCACAACGAAGGAGGACCTATGCGGCTACCACGCCTCATCTTTCCCGGCAGGAGGACCGCCCTCATAGCGATCGCCGCCGCCGCGATCGTGTTCGTCGTTGTCGGCGGGCCCGCTCAAGCGAAGGTTTCTGGCTCGAACGGGCGGATTGCTTTCGCCCGCGAGGATCCGGCGCTGGGTGACACCGTCACCTACACGGCGAATCCGGACGGAACCAACATACAGCCGCTCTTGCCGGCCGGCTTCACATCTGGGTTACCCCGCTGGTCACCGGACGGTAGTGAGGTCGCGGTCGGCTCGACCCTCGGCCTCGATTGCTGCCCCTTCTCGGCAGTGATCGTCAACCCCGACACCGGCAGCTTCCGCACACTCGCGATGCAGGATCCGAACGTCGGCACCTTCTGCCAAATCTGGTCGCCGGACGCCACCCGCCTCGCCTGCGAGGGTGACAGTCCCGACCCGACTCTCAACGGCGTCTACACCATCCGCTCATCGGACGGGGGTGGCCTTACGAGGATCACGAACGCCGGAGCCGGAGGCGGCGTTGATGTCATTGATGTTCCGATCGACTACTCCCCCGATGGCAAGCAGATCGTCTTCGGCCACATCGTCTTCAACCACACCAGCCCGGGCCATACCTGTAGCGCGCTCTACGTCGTCAACGTCAGCGGCAGCGACCCGCAGAGAATCACCCCCTGCCGCTTCGTTGACGACGACGGCAGCTGGTCGCCCGACGGCTCGAAGATTGTCTTCGAGCACTTCGGCTCGCTCTACACCGTTCACCCCGATGGCACCGGGCTGGTGAAGATCCCTCTGCGGACCGGCAGAACCACAACTGCGTTCACTGCGTTCGATGCAGCCTGGTCGCCCGACGGCACGAAACTCGTCTTCTCCCTCAACACCAAGACCAGTTCGGGCGGGACGCAGGAGGGGATCGGCACGGCCAACGCCGACGGCAGCAACGTCCAGCAAGCGACGGTCAGTCCAACACGCGACCACCAAGCCGACTGGGGTTCACACGCCCTCGTTACGCCATAGCGGCAACTAACGGGACAGCGGCGGCGGGCTTCACGGCTCGCCGCCGCTCACCCTCCTAGCGCCCGGGCGTTCGGCTCGCCGCCCGGTCCAGTGCCCAATCCGTGCCCAAACGTCTCGGAAAGGCTCGGCTCAACCAAGCCGGAAGAGACGGCGAAACCGTGGAGCAAAGCCACGTCTCACCATCTCCCGTTACCGGCCACCACCCGCCTCAGAACCCCGTGGAGTTCAAGTCCTCTCATCCGCATAGCCGGTTCGGGCGCTTTGGAGCGCCCGAACCGTGCCCAAGCCACTAGTGACGGACACGTTCGACCACATCGTTCACGTCTACGGTCTCCCCGCTGAAGGCTCCATGACGCGGTTTGACCACGAGCTTCAGGTGAACGAGACCATCGACTGGGAGGATCGACCGATGCGCGTCGTGGCGGCGCGCTCCGAGGATCGGGACTGGGGCCGC
>JBKOYZ010000101.1:0-21500 GCA_046725655.1 Actinomycetota bacterium
TACACGTACGCGGACTTCGGCCGCCGCGTGCGGGCGCTGGCGGTCGCGCTCCAGGCGCTCGGGCTCGAGCGTGGAGATCGCGTAGCCACGCTCTGCTGGAACCACTACCAGCACCTCGAGGCGTACTTCGGGATCCCCTGCGCGGGGTTCGTCCTCCACACCCTCAACTTGCGCCTGCACCCGAACGACCTCTCGCACGTCGCGGGCCACGCCGGCGACCGCGCCGTGATCGTGGACGCCTCGCTCGTGCCGCTCCTCGACCAGTTCAGGGACGAGACCGCGATCGAGCACGTCTTCGTCGTCGAGAACGGCTACGAGGAGCTGCTCGCCTCTGCGGACCCCGACACGTACGACGACCCGCGGCTCGACGAGCTCGAGGCCGCGGCGATGTGCTACACGTCCGGTACGACCGGACAGCCCAAGGGCGTCCTCTACTCGCACCGTTCCACCGTCCTCCACACGCTCGGCGTCGCCGCAGGGAATCCGCTCGGTCTCGGGATCTCGGAGGAGGACACGATCCTGCCGGTCGTGCCGATGTTCCACGCGAACGCCTGGGGCTACCCCTATATCGCGACGATGCTCGGTGCGAAGCAGGTCTACCCGGGCCCGCATCTGGACGCGGAGAGCCTGCTCGACGACTTCGTCCGGGAAGGCGTCACGTGGACTGCGGGCGTGCCGACTATCTGGCTCGGGATGCTTCAGCTCCTGGACGAACAGCCGGATCGCTGGGACCTCTCGCGCATGAAGGGCATGCTCGTCGGAGGCTCTGCGGCGCCGCGCGCGATGATCGCGGGCTTCAAGGAGCGGCACGGTCTCGTGGTCTGCCACGGCTGGGGTATGACCGAAACGTCGCCGGTCGCGACCGTCGCGGCGCTCCCCGGGGAGCTGCACGAGGCCGACGAGGAGACGCAGTTCGACTACATCGCCATGCAGGGGCTGCCGCTGCCGCTCGTCGAGCTCCGCGCCCGGGACGCCATGGGTAACGAGGTGCCCTGGGACGGCGAGACGATGGGCGAGCTCGAGGTGCGCGGCCCCTGGGTCGCGGGCTCCTACTACGGAGCGGCCGACCAGACCGACCGTTGGACCGAGGACGGCTGGTTCAAGACCGGCGACATCGTCTCGATCGACCCCCGCGGCTACGTCAAGATCCAGGACCGCTCGAAGGACGTGATCAAGTCCGGTGGCGAGTGGATCTCCTCGGTCGCGCTCGAGAACCAGCTGATGGCGCATCCGGCGGTCGCGGAGGCGGCCGTGATCGCGATGCCGGACGAGAAGTGGCAGGAGCGGCCGCTCGCCGTCGTCGTGCTCCGGGAAGGGAAGGCGGCGACACCGGAGGAGCTGTGCGAGTTCCTCGCGCCGCACTTCGTGAAGTGGTGGCTGCCGGACCGGTTCGAGTTCGTCCCGGAGATCCCGAAGACCGCCGTCGGGAAGTTCCGGAAAACGGCTCTCCGCGAGCAGTTCGCTCGGCTGGCCGTGCCCGCCTCCTAGGGTGGAGCTCCGCGGCAGGACGTTCCTCGTCACCGGGGGCGGCTCCGGGCTCGGCGCGGCGACTTGCCGCCTGCTCGCCGACTCCGGCGCGAACGTCCTCGCCGTCGACATTCGCGAAGCGGAGCAGGTCGGGCGCTTCGTCGAGGCGGACGTCCGCGATGAGGCGGGCGCCAAGCGGGCGGTCGACGCCGCCGTCGAGGCGTTCGGCGCTCTGCACGGCTTGGTCAACTGCGCCGGGATCGGCGGTTCCGCGCGCGTCGTGGGCAAGGACGGCGAGCCGTTCCCGCTCGACATCTTCAGGGAGATCGTCGAGATCAACCTCGTCGGCACTTTCAACGTGCTTCGCCTCGCGGCGTCCGCAATGCTCACGAACGAGCCGACTCAGGAGGGCGAGCGCGGCGTCATCGTCAACACGTCGTCGAATGCCGCCTTCGACGGCCAGATCGGACAGGCCGCCTACTCGGCCTCGAAGGGCGGCGTCGTCAGCCTCACGTTGCCGGTCGCGCGCGAGCTCGCACGGCACGGGATCCGCGTGATGACGATCGCGCCCGGTCCGGCAGACACGCCGATGCTGGCGCGGCTGCCCGACGAGATCCGGCAGTCGCTCGAGGCCCAGATCCCGTTCCCGCCCCGTCTCGGGCGACCGGAGGAGTACGCCGCGCTCGTCAGGCACATCGTCGAGAACGCGTACCTGAACGGCGAGGTGATCCGCCTCGACGGCGCTCTGCGCATGGGCCCGCGCTAGTGAAGGCGGTCCTGCTACGGGAGGCGGGCGGGCCGGAGCGGCTCGAGTACACCGACGTGGCCGAGCCGTCCGCGAACGACGGCCAGGCGCTCGTGCGCGTCCGCGCGGCGGGAGTCAACTTCGTCGACGTCCTGGTTCGTCAGGGCCGTTATCCGCAGGCGCCTCCGCTGCCGACCATCCCGGGGAGCGAGATCGCCGGCGAGGTCGACGGCAGGCGGGTGATCGGCCTTCCCCGCGGCGCCGGCGGTTATGCGGAGCTCGCGGCCGTGGACGAGCAGTGGCTCGTCCCGCTGCCGGAGGATGCGTCGTTCGAGGAGGGGGCAAGCTTCCTGCTGACGTTCCTGACGGCGTGGCTGCCGCTCACCGGCCGGGCCCGGGTCGAGCGCGGCGGGACCGTCCTCGTGCATGCGGCCGCGGGCGGTGTCGGCAGCGCGGCGGTTCAGGTGGCGAGATACCTCGGCGCGCGCGTGATCGCCATCGCGAGCACGCAGGAGAAGCGCGAGTTCGCGCGCGAGCTCGGTGCGGAGGAGGCCTACGGCTACCAGGAGTTCGCGGAGCGCGTCCGCGCCGACGTGGTCGTCGACCCGGTCGGCGGCGATGTGTTCGCGCAGAGCCTGAAGGCGCTGGCCCCGGGCGGCGTCCTGGTCGCAATCGGCTTCGCCGGCGGCGCCTGGCCTCAGCTCGACCCGGCGCTCCTGGTTGGCCGGAACGTGAGTGTTCAGGGCTTCTATCTCGGCCGCCTGATGGGCCTTCGTCCGGAGCTCGTGCACGCCGCGATCGACGAGCTGCTCGGACTCTGGCGTGACGGCGCGTTCCGCCCCGTCGTCGGAGCCGTCTTCCCGCTCGCCGAAGCCCCGGAGGCGCATCGTTTGATCGAGGAACGCCGGAACCGTGGCAAAGTCGTCCTCGTTCCCTGAGACGGCGGTTGTCACGGGCGGCGCCTCCGGCATCGGCCGCGCGATCGTCGAGCTGCTCGAGCGCCAGGGCGCGCAGGTCGACGTGCTCGACCTGCAGGATGGCTACGACGACGCCGACGCCGCAGCCTGGGAGTCCGTCGGCCGCGTCGACCTCGCCTGCCTGAACGCCGGCGTCACCACGGGCACGACGGACGTCGCGCAGGTGTCGGACGAGGCGTATCGCCGGATCGTCGGCACCAACGTCGACGGCGTCGTTTTCGGCGTCCGCCGGCTGGCGCAGCTAATGGCTCCAGGCTCTGCGATCGTCGCCACCGCCTCGTTGGCCGGGCTCGTGCCGACGGAGCGCGACCCGCTCTACGCGCTGACGAAACATGCCCTCGTGGGGTTCATCCGCAGCGTGGCGCCGCGGCTCGAGCAGGCCGGAATCCGGATCAACGCGGTTGCTCCCGGCTACGTGGACACACCGCTTCTCGACGGCGATGCCCGGGCCGCGATGGAGGCGGCGGGCTTCCCGCTACTCCGGCCCGCAGAGGTCGCCGAGGCCGTGCTGCTCGCCGCCCGTGACGAGACGTCGGGCCAGGTCTGGGTCTGCCAGCCGGGCCGCGAGCCCGTTCGCTTCCGGTTCCCGGAAGTCCCCGGGCCGCGCGTCCCCGGCCGCGAGGGCGTTCGCCCACCGCTCTGACCGTGCGACCGCTCGACCGAGTCACTGTCGTGTCGCTCGCCGTCAACGTGCCAGGGCCGGTCGCTACCGCCCGCCTCCACGCCCTCGGCGCCGCGGTCACGAAGGTCGAGCCGCCGGACGGCGATCCGCTCGCGCGTTCGAGCCGCGAGTGGTACGACGAGCTCGCGGCGGGCCAGCACGTGCTGCGACTCGACCTCAAGGAGCCGTCGGCCCGCACCGAGCTCGACCAACTGCTCGAGGAGGCCGACCTGCTTCTGACCGCGCAGCGCCCGGCTGCCCTCGCGCGCCTCGGCTTGGTGTGGGACGACCTCCACGGCCGCTTTCCGCAGCTCTGCTGGGTCGCGATCGTCGGCAACCCGGCGCCCAGGCAGGACCGCGCCGGGCACGACCTCACGTACGTCGCGAAGCGGGGCCTCCTGGCGCCGCCGGAGGTGCCGAGGACGATGATCGCCGACCTCGGAGGCGCCGAGCGCGCGGTCAGCGCGTCGCTCACGGCACTGCTGGCGCGCGAGCGTGACGGGGAAGCATCGTACGTCGAGGTCGCGCTGAGCGATGCGGCCGAACTCTTCGCCGAGCCGCTGCGGCACGGGTTGACCGCGCCGGGGGGCCCGCTCGGCGGCGGCCTCGCCGTCTACGGCCTCTACGAGACCGGCGACGGCTGGATCGCGGTCGCGGCGCTGGAACCGTCCTTCCGGCGCCGCCTGGCGGAAGAGCTCGAGCTGTCAGAGGCGACCCGGCCCGCGCTCGAGCGGGCGTTCCGCGGCCGAACCGCCGCCGAGTGGGAGGCATGGGCGCTCGAGCGCGATCTGCCGATCGAGGCGGTACGCGACCCGTAGGATCGGGCGGCGATGAACGACCGAAGGCGCCCCGCGTGGGAGGACGAGCGGCCCGGGCCGCACGTGTGGCGGACGCTCGGCTACCGCCGCGTCGAGGCCGACGACGGCCGGGCGGCGATCGAGTGGGATGCCGCCGAGGACTACGCCTTCCCCGACCGCGCCGGCGGCTCGATCGTCCACGGCGGCCTCGTCGCGACGCTGCTGGACACCGCAATGGGCTATGCGTGCCGGACTCGGCTCGAGGAGGACGAGGGCTTCCTCACCGCCGACCTCCGGGTCGAGTTCTTCCGCGCCGCGCGACCCGGCACGCTGCGGGCGGAGGGACGAGTCGTTCACCGCACCCGCCGCGCGGCCTTCTGCGCCGCTGATCTGTCGGACGCGGACGGCGCCCTCCTCGCGAGCGCCCGCTGCACGCAGATCGTGCGCGACCGCAGCTAGCCGAACTCCCAGCGCCCGTCCTCGGCGAACGCCTTCAGGATCCGGCGGCTGACGACCATTCGGTGCACCTCGTCGGGGCCGTCGTAGACGCGCCCGCCGCGGGCGGCGAGGAACATCGACGCGAGCGGCGTGTCGTCGGTCAGCCCGAGCGCCCCGTGTACCTGGATGGCGCGGTCGATCACCTCGTTGAGGACGCGCGCGGCGTAGAACTTGATCAGCGAGATCTCGACGCGGGCTTCGTCGCCCTGGTCGATCTTGTGCGCCGCGTCGAGGGTGAGTAGCCGGCAGGCCTGGATCTCGGCGGCCGAGTCGGCGATCCAGTTCTGCACTGTCTGCTTCTCCGCCAGCGGTCCGCCGAACGCCTCGCGCTCCAGCGCGCGGGTGCACATGAGCTCGAACGCCCGCTGCATCTGGCCAAGCCAGCGCATCACGTGGTGGATCCGGCCTGGGCCGAGCCGCTTCTGCGCGATCCGGAAGCCGTCGCCGGGCTCGCCGAGCGTGTTCGCGACAGGCGCGCGGACGCCGTCGAAGCGCACCTCGCAGTGGGTCGACCAGCCGCGGCCCGTGTGGCCGAAGACCGAGATCGGGCGGACGATCTCGACGCCGGCGGCGTCCGCGGGAATGATGATCTGGCTCATCCGCCGGTGCGGCTCCGCGTCGGGATCCGTCACGACCATCGCGATTGCGAAGGCCGCGCCTTCGGCGCCGGAGCTGAACCACTTGTGCCCGTCGATCACCCAGTCGCCCCCGTCGCGGACCGCACGGGCGCGCAGACCGGTCGGGTCGGCGCCGGAGACCTCGGGCTCCGTCATCGCGAAGAACGACCTGATCTCGCCGGCGACGAGCGGGCGCAGCCAGCGCTCCTTCTGCTGCTCACTGCCGAACGACTGCAGGATCTCTGCGTTGCCGGCGTCCGGCGCCTGACAGCCGAAGACGAGCTGCCCCCAGACGCTGCGGCCGATGATCTCGTTCAGGTATGCGTAGGCGAGGAAGCCTCGGCCCGTGCCGCCCGCTTCGGGGCCGATGTGCGGCGCCCACAGCCCCTCGGCCTTCGAGCGTGCGCGAAGCTCGTCGACGAGTGCGTCGGCGTCCTCGTCTTCGCGCGCGAGCGCCGGCTCGCTCGGATAGACGTGCTCGTCCATGAAGGCGCGGTAGCGCACGCGCAGCTCGCGGACGGCCTGCGTGGGCGCGAGGTCGGCGACCGTCACGCCGTTAGCATCGCATCTCGTGCGCCTCGGTCTGTACATGGGCTACGCGCCACCGGGGACCAATCCGACCGAGCTGGTCGCGCTCGCGCAGGAGGCGGAGCGGCTGGGGTTCGACTCGGCCTGGGCCGCCGAGGCGTGGGGCACGGACGCCGTGACCGTCCTCTCCTGGCTCGCCGCGACCACGACCAGGCTGCGGCTCGGCTCGGCGGTCATGCAGATTCCGGGGCGGACGCCGGCATTGACGGCGATGACGGCGATGACCCTGGACCTGATGAGCGGCGGCCGCTTCCTGCTCGGGCTCGGAGTCTCCGGACCGCAAGTGGTGGAGGGCTGGCACGGACAAGCGTGGGGAAAGCCGCTCGGCAAGACGCGCGAGTACGTCGAGATCGTCCGTTCGGTGCTGCGCCGCGAGCAGCTCGAGCACCACGGGCGGCACTACGACATTCCGTACTCCGGCCCCGGCTCGACGGGCCTCGGCAAGCCGCTGAAGCTGATGGGGCGGCCGCTCCGCGCCGACGTCCCGATCTACCTCGCCGCGCTCGGGCCGAAGAACGTCGAGCTCGCCGCGGAGATCGCGGACGGCTGGCTGCCGCTCTTCCTCTCGCCCGAGCGCTTCGACGAGGCGTTCCGGCCGCACCTCGCCGCGGCGCGTGACGGGTTCGAGATCGCGGCCGGAGCGCACGTGGTTCCCGGCGAGGACCTCGATGCCTGCCGGGCGCCGGTGAAACAGATCCTCGCGCTCTACATTGGCGGCATGGGAGCGCGCGGGACCAACTTCTACAACGCGCTGGCCTGCCGCTACGGCTACGAGCGCGAGGCACGCGAGATCCAGGAGCTCTACCTCGGCGGGAAGCAGCGGGAGGCCGTCGCGGCGGTGCCCGACGCGCTCGTCGACGAGGTGGCGCTGGTCGGCCCGCGCGAGCGGATCGCCGAGCGCCTCGAGGCCTGGCGGGCGTGCGGCGTGACGACGCTGCTCTGCCAGACTCGCGACCTCGAGACCATGCGGCTGCTCGCGGAGATCAACAGCTAGGAGAAATTCGTGCACCCACGAGAGCTCTTCGACCTGAGCGGCAAGACGGCCATCGTCACCGGCGGGGGCGCCGGAATCGGGCGGCAAATGGCGCAGGCGCTGGCGGAGTCGGGCGCGAACCTCGTTCTCTGCGCGCGGAAGGTCGAGCGCTGCGAGCAGGCTGCGGCAGAGCTCACGCAGCTCGGCGTCCGCGCGCTCGGCCTGCGCTGCGACGTGCGCCAGCCGGAGGCCGTGCAGGCGGTCGTCGATCGGACGCGCGAGGAATTCGGCCGGATCGACGTCCTCGTCAACAACGCCGGCACGGTTTGGGGCGCCCCGCCGGAGGAGACGCCGCTCGACGGCTGGCAGAAGGTGATCGACGTCAATCTGACGGGCGTCTTCGTCTTCTCGCAGGCGGCCGGGCGCGTGATGATCGACGCAGACGGCGGCAAGATCGTCAACATCGCCTCCGTCGCCGGGCTCGGAGGCGCCCCGCCGGAGATCGTGAACGCGATCCCGTACCACGCGAGCAAGGGGGGCGTCATCGCCTTCACCCGCGACCTCGCCTGCAAATGGGCGCGACACGGGATCAACGTGAACGCGATCGCCCCCGGCTGGTTTCCGAGCGAGATGTCGCGCTACGTGCTCGACCGCCAGGGCGAGGCGCTCGTCGAGCGCGTCCCGCTGCGGCGCTTCGGCGGGCCGGACGACCTCAAGGGCGCAGTCGTCTTCCTCGCCTCGGCGGCCTCCGACTACGTGACTGGACACACGCTCGTCGTCGACGGCGGCGAATCCGTGTGGTGACCCCGGCCTCCGTCGAGCTTCCCTGGGCGGCGGAGCTCGGCGAGCGCCTAGGGGAGCGGCTCGGGCCGGTGGAGCTCGAGCGGGCGAGACTCCTCGCCGGGGGCGCCTCGAAAGAGGCGTGGGCGGTCGACGTTCGCGGTCGTGACGGCAGCCTCGAGCTGCTCGTCCGCCGAGCCGCCGGCGGCGTCATCCACGCAGACACGCTCTCACTCGAGCACGAGTACCGGGTGCTCGAGGCCGCCGACGCGGCGGGGGTGCGCGTGCCACGCCCATACGGCTACCTCGGTGAGCTCGGCGGGCGCGAGGCGTTCGCGATGGAGCGCGTCGTCGGCGAGACGATCGGCCGGCGGATCGTGCGGAGGCCGGAGCTCGCCGGCGCCCGCGCGGCCCTGCCCCGGCAGCTCGCCCAAGAGCTCGCGAAGGTGCATGAGATCCGGCCCCAGAGCGTGCCGTTCCTGCGGTCGCGCGACGTCCTCGAACGGTTCGAGCGCGAGCTCGACTCGGTCGGCGAGCCGCACCCCGCGATCGAGCTCGGCCTCTTGTGGCTGCGCGAGCACCGGCCCGCGCCGCTCGACCCTGTCGTCAGTCACGGCGACTTCAGGATCGGCAACGTCGTGGTGTCCGAGCGCGGGCTCGAGTACCTGCTCGACTGGGAGTTCGCGCACGTCGGCGATCCCCGCGAGGATGTCGCCTGGCCGCTCGTGCGCGCCTGGCGCTTCGGCGTCGACGAGCTGCGGCTCGGCGGCGTGGGCGAGGTCGAGCCCTATCTCGAGCGCTACCGCGAGCTAACAAGGCGCGAGATCGCCGCGAACGAGCTCCTTTGGTGGGAGGTGCTCGGCAACGTCAAGTGGGCGATCGGAGCGCTGACGCAGTCGCGACGCCACCTCTCCGGGCAGGAGCGAAGCGTCGAGCTCGCGGTGCTAGGCCGGCTCGCGGCGGAGATGGAGTACGAGCTCCTCGACCTGCTGGAGCGTACGGGTTGACCGATCGGCCGATCGCCGCGCAGCTCGTCGAGGCGAGCCGGGAGTTCCTCGAGCGGGAGATCCTTCCGACGCTCGAGGACGACCGGCTGCGGTTCCGGACGCTCGTCGCGATCAACGCGCTGTCGATCGCGCAGCGCGAGCTCGAGTCCGAGGGAGAAGAAGGGCTGTCCGCGGAGGAGCTCGCCGAGCTAGCGCGGCGGATCCGCGCGGGCGACGTCCCGGCCGGAACGCCGACGCTGCTGAAGCGTCACGTCGCCGCGAAGCTGCGCGTGGCGAGCCCGCGCTACCTCGCCAGGTACGAATGAGGAGGCGCCGGCTCTACCTGATGCGACATGCCGAGGTCGCGTACTTCGACGAGCACGGCCGGCCGGCGCATCCGGACGGCGTCGAGCTGACCGAGGAGGGGAGACGGCAGGCGCTCGCGGCTGCGGAAGCGTTCCGCGGCGTCCGCTTCGACAGGGTCGTGACGAGCGGCCTGCCGCGCGCGCTCGAGACAGCGGGCCTCGTCGCTACCGACGCCGAGCCCGAGTCGTGGCCTGAGCTACGCGAGCTCGAGCCGGGCAGGCTGAGCGACATTCCGGCCGACGCGCTCGAAGAGGCGTTCGTCGGCGCCTTCCGCGGAGTCGTGCCCGATGAACGTCGGTTCCTCGGCGGGGAGACGATCGGCTCGCTGCTCGACCGCGTCATCCCGGCGCTCGAACGGCTCGTCGCCGACCCGGATTGGGACGTCGTGCTCGCGGTCCTCCACGGCGGCGTCAACCGGGCGATCCTCTCGTACGCCCTCACCGGCTGGCGCACCTTCCTCGGCAACTTCGAGCAGGCGCCCGGCTGCGTCAACGTCCTCGACGTCGGGCACGACTGGATCGTCCGCGCCGTCAACGTCGCCCCCTCGGATCTCGTGCACGTCACCACGCGCTCCACGACGATGGAACGGCTCTTCGAGCAGTACCGCCCCTAGGCGGGCGTGGCGAAACAGAGGCTGTACCGCCGAGGCGCACCCTCGTCTAACGGCCTCGTCTGGTTCCGCAGTGGCGCCGCTAGCTCCGACTCGCGATGCTTAGTAACAGTCTGTTACTTGGAACGGTTCGGCCTGGGGTGCGGGTTCGTGTCACCTCGACTGCCCTGCCGGGACGTGTCGAAGCTTGCAACAGACTGTTACTTGGACTCGACGCTCCCGGGTCTCGCCCCCGAACGAGCTCCGCGGGCCCGACGACGAGCGCGGTTTCGCCAGACGCCCCTAGGATGTTCCGGTGCTCGAGGGCAAGGTCGCGATCGTGACGGGTGCGGGCCGCGGCATCGGCCGCGAGCACGCGCTGGCGCTCGCCGGCGCGGGCGCGAAGGTCGTCGTCAACGATCTCGGCGCCTCACTCTCCGGCGAGGGGACCGACCGCCGACCGGCCGAGGAGGTCGCGGAGGAGATTCGCTCGTCGGGCGGCGAAGCCGTCGCCGACTACGAGAACGTGGCTGACTTCGCCGGCGCCGAGCGGCTGGTGCGGCGCGCCCTCGACGCCTTCGGCGGTCTCGACATCCTGCTGAACAACGCCGGGATCCTTCGCGACCGGATGCTCGTGAACATGACCGAGCAGGAGTGGGACGCGGTGATCAACGTCCATCTCAAGGGCCACTTCGCTTCCACCCGCCACGCGGCCGCGTACTGGCGCGAGCGATCCAAGGCCGGTGACCCGGTCCGGGGGCGCGTGATCAACACGTCGAGCCCGTCCGGCGTCTTCGGCAACGTCGGCCAGGCCAACTACGGCGCCGCGAAGGGCGCGATCGCGGCGTTCACGCTGATCGCCGCCCAGGAGCTCGCGCGCTACGGCGTCACCGTCAACTGCCTCGCCCCGAACGCGCGGACCCGGATGACCGAGCAGACCTTCGGCGAGCTGCCTCCGCCCGCTGAAGGCTCCGACCCGCTCGACCCGGGCAACATCCCCCCGATCGCGGTCGCGCTCTGCGCGGACGAGGCGCAGGCGATCACCGGTCAGTGCTTCTTCGTCTACGGGGGCGCCGTCAACGTGCTGCGGGCGTGGGATGTCGGCGAGCTGATCGCCACCGACGGCCGCTGGCAAGCGGCCGACTTCCTGGCCGAGCTCAAGGATCGCTTCCCCGAAGGCGCCGCGCCCGCAGGCATGATCGCGATGATGGCGAAGGCCGGCGGCCAGTCGCTGCGCGTTGGCTGAGCGGATCGGCGAGCACAACCTCGCGCGCCTGGCCGAGCAGTCGTTCGAGCGCCACGGCGACTACGACTCGCTCTGGTTCGAAGGTTGCTGGGACTCGTCCGGCTCGCTGGCCGAGCGCACCCAGCGCGTCGCCCAGGGGCTCGTCGAGCTCGGCCTCGAGCCGGGTGACCGCGTCGTCGTGCTGATGTCGAACTGCCCGGAGGTCAGCATCGCGTACGGCGCGGTCTGGCGGGCGGGCGGCGTCCTGACCCCGGCCGTCTTCCTGCTCTCGCCCGAGGAGCTTCGGCACGTGCTCTCGGACTCGGAGGCGACAGCCGTGATCACGACACCCGACCTGGCGCCGACCGCGACGGAGGCGAAGGAGGGGCTTCCGAGCCTGCGTTGGGTCGTGACGACCGAAGGCGAGGGGGAGCTGACGCTGGCGGCGCTCGCCGCGGCCGAGCCGGGCCGCATTGTCCCTCGCGACGACGCGGATCTCGCCGCTCTCATGTACACGGGCGGCACGACCGGCCGTGCGAAGGGCGTGATGCTCTCGCACGAGGCGCTCTGGCGCGCCGGCAAGGCGGGACAGCAGGCCAGCTATGTCGCCGGCATCAACCGCAACCTCGTCACGCTCCCGCTCTCGCACGCCTACGGCCTGCTCGTGACCGCGGCGGGACTGCACTCGGTCGAGCCGAACGTGACCGCGCTCCTGCGTTGGTTCGACCCGACCGCCTTCCTCACGCTCGTCCAGGAGCATTCGGTGCAGATCAGCGCCGTCGTCCCGTCGATGATCCAGGGCCTGCTCGCGTCGCCGTTCGAGGACTACGACCTCTCGTCGCTCCGCTACCTCGTCTGCGGCGCCGCCCCGCTCGCACCCGAGTCGATCCGAGAGCTGGCGGATCGGCTTCCGAACGTCGAGCTTCGCGAGGGCTACGGCCTGACCGAATCGAGCGCGCTGGTCTCGACGAATCCTCCCGGTCGGGTGCGCCTCGGATCCGTCGGCCTGCCCGTGTCAGAGGTCGAGGTGCGGATCGTCGACGAAGAAGACGAAGAGCTGCCGCGCGGCGAGGTCGGCGAGATCTGCTGTCGCTCGCCGTTCCTGATGCGCGGCTACTGGCGCGACCGGGAGCTGACCGAGGAGACGACCCGAGGCGGCTGGTTGCACACGGGCGACATGGGCTACGTGGACGGCGACGGGTACCTCTTCATCGTCGACCGCAAGAAGGACCTGATCATCCGCGGCGGGTTCAACGTATTCCCGCGCGACGTCGAGGACGCGCTGCTCGAGCATCCCGCGATCGAGGCCGCAGGCGTCGTCGGCAGGCCGGACGAGGCGCACGGGGAGGAGGTCGTCGCGTTCGTGGCGCTCCGTCCCGGCCGCGAGCTGGCGGAGCCGGAGCTCGTCGCGTACGCGAAGGAGCGGCTCGGCGGCTACAAGTACCCCCGCGAGGTGCGGATCGTCCGGAACGTCCCGCTGACTCCCGTCGGCAAGGTCGACCGCAAGGCGCTTCGCGCGCTTGTCTGAGGGAAAGGAGGCACGGGTGGCAACTCAACTGACGATCTCGGAGCTCGAGCAGGCCGGCGAGGTCGAGCTCGGCACGAGCTCCTGGGTGACCATCGACCAGCGCCGCATCGACTTGTTCGCCGAGGCGACCGGCGACCATCAGTGGATCCACGTCGACCCCGAGGCGGCTGCGAAGGGGCCGTTCGGCACGACGATCGCGCACGGTTACCTGACGATCTCGCTGCTCCCCGCGCTTCTCTCGGAGGTGATGAGCGTGACCGACGCGCGGATGGGCGTCAACTACGGCGTGGAACGGGCTCGGTTCACGGCACCCGTGCCCTCGGGCACGCGCGTCCGCCTTCGCGCGAAGCTCACCGGCACCGAGCGGCGGACCAACGGGGTGCTCTTCCACGTCGGAGTCGAGATCGAGATCGAGGGGGAGGAGAAGCCGGCGCTGGTGGGCGAGGTGCTCTACCTCGCCTATGCCTGACGGCCATCGAGGAACCGTTCCACTAGCGAAGCGAGCGTCTCGGGCTCCTCGAGCATCAGGTTGTGGCCGCGGCCCGGAAGCTCGACGTACTCGGCGTCGGGCAGCCGTTGGGCAAGCATCCGCCCGTTCTCGACCGGCACGATCAGATCGGCGTCGCCGTGGACGACGAGCGCCGGCGCCGCGACCCGCTCGACCTCGTACGCTGCCTCGTAGAAGCGGTAGCACGCCGCGACGTGAGCCTCGAGTGTCTCGTACGGCGTCGGGCGCTCGAGCCGGGCCGCGAGGATCTCCTCGAAACGGTCGGGATGCGTCTCCGGCCAGCCCGGCGAGAACGTGTACGGCATCGTGCGGCGCCCGAACTCCTCCGGCGGCAGGCCGATCGCCTGCTCGAAGGCCTCACGGACGTTGGCCGGCCGCGGCACGCGCGCGGGACCGCCGGCGCCGGTGGCCGCCAGCACGAGCGACCGCACGAGCGTGGGCTCGGCGAGCGCGAGCGTCAGTCCCACGTAGCCTCCCATCGAGAAGCCGAGCACGTCCGCAGGGCCCGGCAAGACGGACGCCGCGTCGGCGGCGAGCTCCTCGACCGACGAGCGCGCGGGTGGAGGCGAGCGTCCGGTGCCGTGGTTGTCGAACACGAGCACCCGTTGTTTCCGAGCGAGCGTTGGAGCCACGTCTCCCCAGACCCAGCCGCCCTGTCCGAGCCCCGCGATCAACAGCAGCGGCGGCCCGTCGCCGTAGGACTCGACGTGCAGGGACCCGGCGGCCACCGGGACTAGGCTACGAGACCGTGGCTGCCGAGATCCCGTTCGCCTCGCAGCTCGGGATCGAGGTCATCGCAGCGGAGCCGGCGGAGGTGCGCGGAGCCATGCCGTGGGCGCCCGAACTGTGCACCGCGGGCGGCGTTCTTCACGGCGGCGCGCTGATGGCCTTCGCGGACACGCTCGGGGCGATCTGTGCGTTCCTCAACCTGCCGGAGGGAGCGACGACCGCGACCGTGGAGTCGAAGACGAATTTCTTCCGGCCGGTGCGCGAGGGCCAGGTCACGGCGACGGCTCGCCCGCTGCACGTCGGCCGCAGCTTCATCGTCGTGCAGACAGAACTCTTCGATGCGGAGGAGCAGCGGGTCGCGATCGTGACGCAGACGCAAGCGGTCCTGGCGTCCTAGCGCGCGCCTCCGTCCAGCCGCTCGACGATCATCGCCATCCCCTGGCCGCCGCCGACGCACATCGTCTCGAGGCCGATCGACCCGTCGAGCTCGTCCAGGTCGTTCAGCAGCGTGCACATGATGCGCGCGCCGGTCATGCCGTAGGGGTGCCCGAGCGCGATTGCCCCGCCGTGCGGGTTGAGCTGCTCGCCGAACGGATCGATCCCGAGCTCGCGGCAGACGGGCAGCACCTGGGCTGCGAAGGCCTCGTTGAGCTCGACCACGTCGACGTCGTCGAGGGTCATGTCCGCCTGCTTCAGCACCTTTCGCACCGCCTCGATCGGGCCGACGCCCATGATCTCGGGGTCGACTCCGGAGACCGCGGAGGCGACGATCCGGGCCCGGGGGCGGATCCCCAGCCGGCGCGCGTGTTCCTCGCTGGCGACGACCACTGCAGCGGCGCCATCGTTGAGCGGACATGAGTTTCCCGCAGTCACCTTGCCGTGGGACCGGAAGGCCGGGTCGAGCTGCGCCAGCTTCTCGAGCGTCGAGTCGGGCCGTGGCCCGTCGTCGCGCGCGACCATCGTCCCGTCCTCCTTCGGGTACGGCGTCACCTCGCGGTCGAAGAAGCCGGACTCCTGCGCTGCCACCGCGCGTTCCTGTGAGCGCTGGCCGAAACGATCCATGTCCTCGCGCGAGACGTCGAACCGCTCCGCCACGTTCTCCGCGGTCAGCCCCATCGGGATGTAGACGTTCGCGATCGCCCCGTTCTGGCCCGTCAGGCTCGGATGCAGCTCGTCGGCGTCCTTCGGATAGCCGTCAACCTGCGAGATCGACTCGACGCCGGCGGCGACGAAGACCTCGCCCTCGCCGGCCTTGATCGCGTGGAAGGCCATCCGGATCGTCTGCAGGCTGGAGGCGCAGAAGCGGTTCACCGTCGTCCCGGGGACGTGCTTCGGCAGGCCTGCGAGCAGCGCCGCGCGGCGGGCGAGGTTCATCCCCTGCTTCTGCTCGGGAAAGCCGCAGCCCACCATCACGTCGACGACCTCGGCGGGATCGAGCTCCGGCACCTGCTCGAGCGCCGAGCGGATGGCAAACGCGACCAGGTCGTCGGGTCGGACGTCGACGAGGGAGCCCTTCCGCGCGCGGCCGATCGGCGTCCGGGCTGCGGCGGCGATGACGGCTTCGGCCATCAGACGAAGGCGCTCTCGCCGGTCAGCGCGCGCCCGATGATCAGCTTCTGGATCTGGCTGGTGCCCTCGTACAAGGTCGTCACTCTCGCGTCCCGCAGGTACTTGCCCACCGGGTACTCATCCACATAACCGTAGCCACCGTGCACCTGCACGGCGGCGTTCGCCGCCCGCACGGAAACCTCGCTCGCGAAGTACTTCGCCACCGATGACTCGAGCGTGTGCCGCTCGGCGCGGTCGGCCAGCGCCGCCGCCCGCCAGACGAGCAGGCGTGCCGCCTCGGTCTCGACCGCGATCTCCGCGAGCAGCTCCTGCACGAGCTGGAAGCTGCCGATCGCCTTCCCGAACTGTCGCCGCTCGCGCGCGTACTCGAGACACGCGTCGAGGCAGCCCTGGGCGATGCCGACACAGCCGGCCGCGAGCGAGATGCGGCCGTTGTCGAGCGCTGACATCGCGACGGAGAAGCCCTCGCCCTCGCCGCCCAGCCGGTCCGTGTCCGGGACGCGCACCCCGTCGAGGAAGAGCTCCGCCGTGTCCTGCGCGCGGAGCCCGAGCTTCCCCTTCATCGGCGTGGCTGAGAAGCCCGGGCTGTCGGACGGACGAGGAAGCACGTGATCCCGCGTGCTCCGGGCCCGCCGGTCCGCGCGAACACGAGCGCGACGCCCGCCCAGCTGCCGAGCGTGATGAAGACCTTCGAGCCGCTGATCACCCAGTCTCCGCCGTCGCGCTCGGCGCTGGTGGCGAGGCTCGCCGGATCGGAACCGGAGCCCGGCTCGGTGAGCGCATAGCAGCCGAGCGTGTCGCCCGAGGCGAGCCTCGGCAGCCACTCCCGTTTCTGCTGGTCGGTTCCCCAGTTGGCGATCGTCTTGCCGACGAGGCCGACATTGACGGAGACGATGCCGCGGACGGACGAGTCGGCGCGCCCCAGCTCCTCCATGACGAGGCAGTACGACAGCATGTCGAGCCCGAGGCCGCCGAACTTCTCCGGGAGCCCGGCGCCCAGGAACCCGACCTCGGCGAGCTTCGAGACGACGCCGCGGTCCATCGCCTCGGCGCGGTCCCATTCGCGCGCGTGAGGCGCGACCTCTCGTTCGACGAACTCACGCGCCGACTGCCGGACCAGCTCCTGCTCGGGGCTGAGCGTGAAATCCGGCACGCCGGCGAGCGTACTCGACCGAGAGTGAGCCGAGGGGCCGCGGACAAGCCGCGGCCCCTCAGTCGATGTTCGTTAGTAGCGCTTGTAGGTGAGCAGCTTGCCGAACGGCACGAAGTGGCCGTCGGTGAACCGGTCGAGCCGCGCCTGGTCGAGCGGGAAATGATCCGTGGGGGTGGTCTTCGTGACCATCCCCGGCAGCAGGAACGGGTTCTTCTTCGTGTTCGTGTGCAGGAGGGCGCGCATGAGGCTCGCCCGGGTCGGGTTCTTCCCGGCGCGCTTGAGCGCGTCGACGAACGCCCAGCCCTGGCCCATGCCGTAGACGTTGAACGCGTCGGTCAGGCGCGTTCCCACGTTCTCGGCGGCCATGATCTTCCGGTACAGCTTCATTCCCGGCGTCTTCGCATACGCGGGATCGTCGGGGATCTGTGTGTACGCAGTGCTGATGATCCCGTTCACCGCCGCAGAGCTCGAGGCCCTGGCGGCCGCGTTCATCAGGTCGTTCGTCGCCGAGACGTTGTTCATGTAGATCCTCGGGTGCCAGTTCAGCTTGTAGGCGATCACGACCGACTGGACTGCGAATGAGGGCGTCGCGGCGACGAACAAGGTGTTCGCGCCGGAAGCCTTGAGCCGCGCCATCTCGGAGGCGATGCTCGACTCGGTAATCGAGTAGCCCTGCTTTGCCGTGATCTGCTTCGTGCCGCCGAGGCCCTTCACCAGCCCGCGGACGTAGTCGGCACCGTAGTCGTCGTTCTGATAGAGGATCGCGATCTTGGCGCTCTTCTGCTTGGTCTTGATGTACTGGCCGTACAGCGCCCCCTCTGCGACGTAGTTCGGCTGCCAGCCGATCGTCCACGGGTACTTCTTGAACTGGTTCCCCCAGTAGCTCGCTCCCGTGGACACGAGCACCTGCGGCACCTTGTGCTGGTTGAGGTAGTTGCGAACCGAGAGCACAGGCTCGGTCCCGAGCTGCCCGACGACCGCGAACACGCGGTTCTGTTCGACGAGCTCCTTCGTCAGCGGAACCGTCTGCGCCGGGTTGTAACCGTCGTCCTTGGTGATGAAGTTGATCTTCCGGCCGTTGACCCCTCCGTGAGCGTTCACCCACTTGTAATAGCCGGCCTCTGCCTTGGCGATGACTCCGTACGCGGAAGCGATCCCGCTGAACGGGAATGTCGCTCCGATCGTCACGCTTCTCTTCGTCACGCCCGGGGTCTTCGCCGGCGTTGTTGTCCGCGCCGTCGCGCCGGCGACCGTCACCGTCGCGGCGACCAGAGCCACGACGGCCCAGACCGCAATCCTCGTTTTCACTCCGCCCTCCTCGTCTATGCGCCCCACAACGTGTAAGTACGCGGGCGTAAGTTTGACGGTTTCGTCACGCGGTTGTTAGCCGCCTTCGCTCGCTGTACGTGCGCCGCGCGCGGCTCAGCGCCGCCGTCGTGCGCCGAGCTGCGCCCACGACGCCGTAGGGCATAACGAACATGATCGCGATGGTCAGCAGGCCGTAGATGACCGGGGGCGCGTCCTTCGGCACGTGGGACGAGTAGAACGGCGTCACCCAGAGGAAGACGATCAGGAGGCCGCCGAAGATGGGGCCGACGAGGCTCCCCAGGCCGCCGACCACGGCTCCCGTCAGCAGCAGGATCGACAGCGTGATCGGAAACGTGCTCGGGTTGATGTAGGCGAGCGAGATCGCGAGCAGTGACCCGGAGACCCCCGCAAAGAACGCCGAGACCGCGAAAGCGAGCGTCTTGTTGACGGCGAGGTTGACGCCGGAGGCGACGGCCGCGGTCTCGCTGTCCCGCACGGCCCGCAGGGCTCGGCCGAACCTGGCCCTGGTGAGCAGCCACGCGACCACGAACATCACCCCTGCGACCGACCAGCTGAGGATGTACAGCCACACGTTCGGCCGGATGTCCCAGCCGAACGGCGCGCTGAGCTCGCCGAGGTGGATTCCGGTGCCGCCGCCGGTGAGGCCGGAGAAGTGCTGTGCGAGCGCGGGAGCCGCGGTCGCGAGCGCGAGCGTCGCAAGCGCGAGATAGACGCCCGCGAGCCGTAACGCCGGGAACCCGAACAGCAGCCCCGCGACCCCGGCGATGACGCCGGCGATCGGAATCGTCCACAGGTCACGGACGCCCTCGTGGACGACGAGCGACGTCGTCGTGTAGGCGCCGACCAGCATGAACGCACCGTGTCCGAGCGAGATCTGCCCGCAGTAGCCCGTGAGGATGTTCAGCCCCAGCACGGCGATGAAGTAGATCCCGACCTGGGCGAACTGGTACGTCCTGTAGCCGCTGAGCACTTGCGGAAGCAGGGCCACGACGACCGCCGCGAGGGCGAACGCCGCCAGCGCCGCCAGGGCCCGCCAGCCCTCGCGCACGGCCTTCATACGCGCTGCACCCTTGCCTCCCCGAAGAGGCCGGAGGGTCGGACGACCAGGACGAGCAACAGGATCCCGAGCGCCACGGGCAGCTGCAGCTCCGGCGTGATCGCGTGAACGTAGGTGGACAGGAGGTTGATGCCGACGCCGATCGAGAGCCCGCCGACGACGGCGCCGACCGGGCTGTCGATTCCTCCGAGCACGGCCGCCGCGAAGGCGTACAGGAGGATGCCCTGCATCAGGTTCGGCGTCAGGAAGACGATCGGGGCCGCGAGCAGGCCGGAGACGGCGCCGAGTAGCGCCGCGAGCCCCCAGCCGACCGCCAGCATCCAGCCGACGCGTACTCCGAGCAGTCGGCTGACGTCCGGTTCGGTCGCCGACGCGCGCAGCGCGAGGCCGAGCTTCGTGTAGTTGAAGAGCGCGAACATCGCGAGCACGACGCCGAGCGTGACTGCCGTCGCCTCGAGCGCGTCCAGCGGGATCGCGACGCCGCCGATCGTGGCGGTGTGCGACGGGAACATGCTCGGGAAGAACTTCAGGGTCGTTCCCCAGATCCACGCGGCAGCGCCGTTGATCGCAACGAGCAGTCCCACGGTGACGACGACGATCGTCAGCTCGGGCGCGCGCTCCACGGGTCGGATCACCACCCGCTCGATCGTCACACCGCCCAGGAAGCCGATCGCGAGCGTCGCGACGAACGCCTGCCAGTACGAGAACCCGTGGTCGAGCAGGCTCGAGGCGATGTAGGTCGTGAACATCGCCATCTCCCCCTGGGCGAAGTTGATGACGCCGGTCGCCCGGTAGACGAGCACGAGCGCGAGCGCGAGCGACGCGTAGATCGAGCCGTTCTCCAGCCCGAGCACGACCTGTTGCCAGAACTGCTCCATCAGTATCCGAGATAGACGCGGCGAATCGACTCGTTGGCTTGCAGCGTGTCGGCCTCGCCGGCCACGGCGACCCGGCCGGCCTCGAGCACGTACGCGCGAGAGGCGATCTCGAGCGCCGCCCTCGCGTTCTGCTCGACGAGCAGGACCGACACGCCCTCGTCATCGTTCAGCGCGCGCACGATGCGGAAGATCTCCCGCGAGACGATCGGGGCGAGGCCGAGCGAGGGCTCGTCGAGCAGGAGCAGGCGCGGGTGGCTCATCACGGCCCGCGCGATCGCGAGCATCTGCTGCTCGCCGCCGCTCAGGGTGCCGGCCTTCTGGCCGCCGCGCCGCTCGAGCCACGGGAAATACCCGACCACACGCTCGAAATCTCGCTTCACGCCGTCGCGGTCGCGCCGCGTGTAGGCGCCCATCCGCACGTTTTCCCGCACCGACAGCTGCGTGTAGATGCCGCGGCCCTCGGGGACGTGCGCGACCCCGAGCCGCGCGATCTGCTCGGGCGCGCGGCGGTCGACCTTGCGCCCGTCGAAGACGACGTCGCCGGTCTTCCGGACCGTGCCTGACACCGCGCGCAGCATCGTCGTCTTGCCGGCGCCGTTCGGCCCGAGAACGGCAACCACCTCGCCCTCGCCGACGGTGAGCGAAACGCCGTGCAGAGCCTCGATGTCGCCGTAGGATGCGACAACGTCGTCGAGCTCAAGCAGCGCCATTGCCCTCCGCCCCGAGATAGGCCTCGATCACCGCCGGATCGCGCTGCACCTCGGCGGGCGTGCCGCTCGAGATCCGGCGGCCGAAGTCGAGCACGTGCACGAACTCCGAGACTCCCATCACCAGGTTCATGTGGTGCTCGACGAGCAAGACCGTGAGCTCGAAGTCGTCGCGCACGCGTTGGATGAAGCGACCCAGCTCCCCGACGTCCTCGTGATGCAGGCCCCCCGCCGGCTCGTCGAGAAGGAGCAGCCTCGGTCTCGAGGCGAGCGCTCGGGCCAGCTCGACGCGCTTGAGCGTTGCGAACGCAAGCCCGACGACGGGGCGGTCAGCGTGCTCGCCAAGCCCGACGTACTCGATCGCTTCGTCGGCACGGCGGCGGACGTCCCGCTCACGTGTCATGGACGTTCCCGCGTGGGTCCCGACAAGGACGTTCTCTCGCACCGTCATCGTCTTGAACAGCTCGACGTTCTGGAACGTCCGCGCGATCCCCTGCCGTACGACGCCGTGCGGCTGCACGCGCAACAGGCTCTCGCCGGCGAAAACGATGTCGCCGCCGTGGGGCCGGTAGAGCCGCGTGATCAGGTTGAAGAGCGTCGTCTTGCCGGCACCGTTGGGGCCGATCAGCCCAACGATCTGCCCCGGCTCGACGCCGAAGGAGACGTGGTCGATCGCGGAAATCCCGCCGAAGTGCCGACTCACGTCGACCACGTCGAGGAGCGCCATGGCCGCGAAGCTTATGGCGCGCGCCCTCGGTTTGAATAGCGGTATG
>JBKOYZ010000070.1:0-45394 GCA_046725655.1 Actinomycetota bacterium
CGTCCGCGACGTTCTCGGCGATTCCGGCCGCGCGCCACGCGCTTCGATACGGGGCCGGAAGCGTGTCTTGCGTGAGCAGCCGCTCGAGCGCGAGCGCAACGGCGGCGCGCTGGTCGGGCGCGGGCTCCGGTTCGAGAACGAGCTCCACCCCACGAGCCTAAAGGCCCGCGCGCATCCTGACGATACGTACCTACGGGATGAGCCGCATCCTTGCGACCGCCGCGGTGTTCGCAGTCCTGGTGGCCCCCGCCGCCGCCGGGTCTCGCTCCGCTGCGGCCCTCGGCGCCAAGCAGCCCGTTTCGTGGGCACAGCGCGAAATCAGGACCGTCGTCTCGCACGGCCTGATGGCGAAGAGCGTGAACTCGTTTCGCCCGAACGATCCGCTGACGCGCAGCGCCTTGAGCGCCCTGCTAGCCGGCCTCAACTCGAGTGAGCCGGGTCCCGCGACGCAGTCGACGGCGCCGGTCACCATCGCGCAGCTCGACGCCGCGCTCGTCCGCGCGCTCGACCTGACCGACGCCGCGATCCAGTTCGCCGGCGTCCTCAGCACGGCTGGCCTCAAACCCCCAAGTCGCTTCGGCACCGAGGTAGTCGCGCGGCTCCTAGGCCTGCGAACGAACCACCCGATGAAGCTCGACTCGCTCGAGCTGCTGCCGAACCAGCGGGCAACACGCGCAGAAGCCGCGTATTCGGCCGCCCAGATCCTCGCCTTCCGCGGCTGGGAGACACGGAGGGTGGAGGAGCTGGCGCAGTCGATCGCGCTCCCCGCCCTCACCACCTGGCAGAAGCGCGTGCTTGCGACGGCCGTGCGGTTCATCGGCTTCCCGTACGTCTGGGGCGGGACGAGCGAGCACGCGGAGGCTCCCGTCGGCGTCAAGGCGCCCGGCGGCTTCGACTGCTCCGGCTTCGTCTGGCGGGTCTTCAAGCTCGAGCCCTACGCCGGCGGAGCGGGATTGGCGGCGACGCTGAAGGGACGGACGACCTCCACGATGAGCGGCGAAGTGCCGACGACCAAGCGCATTTCGTTCAACGGTCTCAAGCCGGCCGACGTGCTCTTCTGGGGCGCCCGCGGGCCGGTGTCGACCCCGTGGCAGGTCGATCACACCGGGATCTATCTCGGCAACGGCTGGTTCATCCACTCCTCCGGCTACGGCGTCGCACTTGCGCCACTCACGGGCTGGTACCAGCACCGGTTCGCGTGGGCCCGGCGGCCACTTGCCGAAGCCGGGCTCTCCGGATAAGGCCGGAAATAGCGCAATCCCCCGCCCGGGGGATGGCCGCGGCGTGAGAGGACGGGACAATTCTCGCGTCCGCGAAACTAAGGGAGGAAGCGAAATGCTGCAGTGGAAGCCGCGTCTCCGCCTAGTGCTGATCGTGCTGGCGGTCGTGACAGTCGCACTGGCGCTGGGCTGGAGCGACGTCGCGCAGCTCTTCCTCGAGTGGTAGAGGGCTGACGATGAGCGAGTCGACAGGCGCACGGCGGCGCCTGTATCCGGTGGTCGTGCCGGTGTGCGTCGCCGGACTCGCCTCAGTCGCCGCTGCCGCCATCGCGTTCGCGACGACGCCCCACAGTGGGACCGAGCTCGCCGGTCTCGCGGCGTTCCTCGCCGCTTCGCTGCTGGCCGATCGCTTTCCCGTCCCGGTGGATGATCTCGACGCGAACGGCGTCTCGCTCGCGTTCGTTTTCGGCCTGTCGGCAATCGTCCTCTTCGGCTGGGCGGCAGGCGTTCTGGTCGTGTTCGCGACGCCCGCGATCATGCAGCTGCTCGACCGCCGGCCGCCGATTCGAATCTCCTACAACTCATTCGCATTCGCGCTGACTGCGGCGAGCGCCAGCTTGGCCATCGCGCCGATCCGCGGTGACACCCCGGCGTTGGCGGCCGGGCGCGTCCTCGCGGCCACGTACGTCTGCTACCTCGTCAACGTCCTCCTGATCACGGCCGTCGTCGCCCGCGGCTCTGGCCGCTCCTGGCCGGGCCTGGTCGCCGCGAGCATTCGGAAGACAGTGCTCCCGTTCACGCTGATGGGCTCTGCGGTGCTCACGCTCGTCGTCCTCTGGCAGCGGTCGCCGCTCCTCTCCGTCGCCCTCGTCGGCCCACTGCTCGCGATCCAGCTCTACCAGCGCGCGCTTCTCCGCGCCCTTCGGGCCGTCCGCCTTGCGCTGACCGATCCCCTCACAGGCCTCGGCAATCACCGTCATTTCCACGAGCGCCTCGCACGCGAGCTCGAGCACGCGCTTCGCCATGGACGGTCGCTGGCGATCTGCCTCGTGGACGTCGACGACTTCAAGCGGATCAACGATCGTTTCGGCCATCCCACCGGGGATCGCGTCCTGTCGCTCGTGGCTGCACGGCTGCGTCAAACCGGCGAAGCGTTCCGCCTCGGCGGTGACGAGTTCGCGCTCCTCCTGCCCGGGTACGGAGAGCCCGAAGCCCAGACCGCGGCAGAGTCGATTATCAACCGGATCGCCGCTCTCGACCTCGAGCAGACGGGTCCCGTGACGGTCAGCGCCGGCATCGTGCTCGCTCCCCGGCACGGGCGGGATCGGGACGAACTGCTCAACCTCGTGGACGGTGCGCTCTACTGGGCGAAGGAGTACGGCAAGAACCAGGCCCGCAGCTACCGGCCCGACGTCGTCGAGCTTGCCGAGCTGAAGCGACTCGCCTCCGGCGGCGATCGCGCGGCGCGGCTGCGCGCGGCCGCGAGCCTTGCGCGCGCTGTCGACGCGCGGGACGCCTACACCGGTTTTCACTCGCAGCGCGTGGCCCAGCTGGCCGTTCGGATCGCTTCGCGCCTCGGTCTCGACCGGGAGCAGGTCGAGCTCACACGACTGGCCGCGAGCCTGCACGACCTCGGCAAGCTCGCGCTCCCCGAGGAGCTACTTCGGAAGCCCGGCCCGCTGACCGACCCCGAGCGGCTCATCCTCGAACGGCACCCGCAGATCGGATTCCGGATGCTGGACAGTCTCGGCATCGACCCAGTCGCCGACTGGGTGCTGCACCATCACGAGCGATGGGACGGAGGTGGCTATCCAGACCGCCTGGCCGGCGAGGACATCCCCCTCGGAGCTCGGATCATCTTCGTCGCCGACGCCTACGACGCCATGACCTCGAATCGGCTGTACCGACCGCGGCGGTCGCCGGAGGCCGCGCTCGCGGAGCTGTTGGCCTGCGCGGGGACGCAGTTCGATCCCACGGTCGTGGCGGCTTTCGAGGCCGAGCTCGGCCTCGAGGTCGCGCGCGAAGCCGCCGCAGACCTGCGGCCGCGGCTGGCCGCCGTTTAGACAGAGCTCGTCCGCGCAACGAATCTGGCGTCGACTCGGGAGGCTGATGAACCGCCGACAGCGCAGGCAACGTGCCACCCCACCGAAGCCCGGCCACGACGAGCCAAAGCAGGATCCGGCCGGCTCGCTTCTCCGGCCCAATCGAGAGCAGGACGTCGGACTGACCGCGAAGGAGGCCGGCCTCCGCGGCCGGCCCTGCTGAGGAGCGCCCACGGCCGGCGTACGCACAGCGCACACCGCCGACTTGAACCATGCCACCCTCTCGGCGGCGCGCGCGCTTCTCGACGAGGTGTTCGCCGGCGAGATGTCCGACGACGACTGGGAGCATGCTCTGGGCGGCCTCCACGCCCTCGCTTGGGAGGACAATGAGCTGGTCGGGCACGCGTCGGTGATCCAGCGGCGCCTGCTCCACCGTGGCCGCGCGCTCCGCACCGGGTACGTCGAGGGAGTCGGCGTTCGATCGGACCGGCGCCGACGCGGATACGGCGGCGCGCTGATGGAAGCGCTCGAGCGGATAATTCGCCGCGCGTACGACTTGGGCGCGCTCGGAGCCACCGACGAGGCGGCGGACTTGTATGCCGGCCGCGGCTGGAAGCGGTGGCGAGGTCCGACTTCCGTGCTGATGCCCACCGGAATCTCCCGGACCCCCGACGACGACGGCTGCGTCTATGTGCTCCCGTTGACGGTGCCGTTGGACCTCGACGACGGGCTCACTTGTGACTGGCGCGACGGCGACGTGTGGTAGAGGCGTGCACGCGCGACCTCCGGCGCCTCGCCAAGCGCGCGTCCCGCAGCTGGAGCCTCGCGAGCGCGCGTTCCGGCTAGCCGGTGCCTCGGCGCGGGCCCCGACGCCTACGTGCGTGCGCCGCTGCTCGTCCCCGGGCGCCGACGGACAGTATTCGCAGATCCGACACGGTCCCGTCACCCACACATGCGCTTCTTCGGCTTAGGATCAAATCGGGCGTGGAGCGGTGGGGCCCAGTCTCACGCGCGCGTGTGAGACAGGTAGTAAGCCGCGCCGCTGGTCACGAGGCAGCGCCCTTATCCGAGCCCGCTCAGAGCGGGATGTTGCCGTGCTTCCGCGGCGGGCGGCGCTCGCGCTTCGTCAGCGACGTCTCGAGCGCGTCGATCAGCACCGGTCGCGTCCGGCGCGGCTCGATCACCTCGTCCACGTAGCCTCGCTCGGCGGCCGTGAAGGGGTTCGCGAACTGCCGCCGGTACTCCTCGATCAACTCGGCGCGCCGTGTCTCCGGGTCGTCAGCGTCCTCGAGCTCCTTGCGGAAGACGATGTTGACCGCGCCTTCGGGTCCCATGACCGCGACCTCCGCCGTCGGCCAGGCGAAGTTGAAGTCGGCGCGGATGTGCTTCGAGCTCATGACGTCGTAGGCACCGCCGTAGGCCTTGCGCGTGATCACGGCGAGCTTCGGCACCGTCGCCTCGCAGTAGGCGTAGAGCAGCTTCGCGCCGTGCCGGATGATCCCGCCCCACTCTTGCGCCGTCCCAGGCAGGAAGCCGGGCACGTCGACGAACGTGATCAGCGGGATGTTGAAGGCGTCGCAGGTCCGGACGAAGCGCGCCGCCTTGTTCGACGAGTCGATGTCGAGGACGCCGGCGAGCGCCCGCGGCTGGTTGCCGACGACACCGACCGGGTAGCCGTTGAGCCGCGCGAAGCCGCAGACGATGTTCTCGGCCCACCGCTCGTGCACCTCGAGGAAGTCCCCGTCGTCGACGACGCGCGAGACGACGTCCTTCATGTCGTATGGCTTCGCCGGATCGTCGGGAATCAGCGAGTCGAGCTCGGCGTCCTCGCGCTCGGCAGGGTCGGACGGCTCCGCGTACGGAGGCGGATCGACGTTGTTCTGCGGCAGGAACGAGAGCAGGTACCGCGCGTCCTCGAGGCAAGCCTCCTCGTCCGGCGAGATGAAGTGCGCGACCCCCGACTTCGAGGCGTGCGTCGCGGCCCCGCCCAGCTCCTCGAAGGTGACCTCCTCACCGGTGACCGTCTTCACCACGTCGGGGCCCGTGATGAACATGTACGACGAGCCCTCGACCATCAACACGAAATCGGTCATCGCGGGCGAGTACACGGCGCCGCCGGCGCATGGTCCCATGATCAGGCTCAGCTGCGGGATGACGCCCGACGACTGCACGTTCCGCCAGAAAATCTCTGCGTACCCGGCGAGCGAGACCACGCCCTCCTGGATCCTCGCGCCGCCGGAGTCGTTGATGCCGATCACAGGACAGCCGAATTTCGCCGCCAGGTCCATCACCTTGCAGATCTTCTCGGCAAAAACCTCGCTCAACGAGCCGCCGAAGACCGTGAAGTCCTGCGAGAACACGAAGACCTTGCGCCCGAAGATCGTCCCGTACCCGGTGACGACCGCGTCGCCGTACGGCCGGCGCTCGAGCATCCCGAAGTTCGGTTCGCGATGGCGCACATACCGGTCGAGCTCGACAAACGAGCCCGCATCGAGCAACTTCTCGGCCCGCTCGCGCGCGAGCAGCTTCCCCTGCTCGCGCTGCCTCGCCACTGCAGGCTCGCTGCCGGCGTGCCGTGCCTCGTCGCGCAGGCGCTCGAGCTCGCGCAGCTTGGCGGCAGTCGACTCGTCGGTGGCAGCCATCCGAGGGAGACTATCGCCGGGCCTTCCTAACGCCTGCGAAGATGGGGCCGGGATGCGGGTCTCGGCCAAGGTCGACTACGCGCTCCGCGCCTGCGCGGAGCTTGCCGCCGCGGGCGACGGCCCCCTCAAGGGCGATCGGATCGCGCAGTCGCAGGAGATCCCGCTCAAATTCCTCGAGAACATCCTGCTCGACCTCAAGCACGCCGGCCTCGTCCAGAGCCAGCGTGGCGCCGAGGGCGGTTACTGGCTCGCTCGTCCGCCCGACGAGATCGTTCTCGCCGAGGTGATCCGGGCGGTCGAAGGCCCGATCGCAAACGTGCGCGGCCTTCGACCCGAACAGGTTGCCTACGATGGGCCGGCACAGTCACTGCGAGAGGTCTGGATCGCGGTCCGCGCCAACCTCCGCTCGGTCCTCGAGACCGTCACGCTCGCCGACCTCGCTGAGGGGCGCCTACCGGACAGGGTGGCCGCCATCGCCAGCGACCCGGACGCCTGGCTGCCTCACTGAACGGCGCGCACCCGCCCGCGGAGCACGCGCTAGCGCCTGAACACGGTCTGCCGCCCAGGGCGCACGTACACGATCAGCCCGCGCTCGAGCTCAAGCGCCTCCGCCTCCTCCTGCGTCAGCTGCGCGAGCAAGTGCTGGCCGTCGTCGCGGACGAGCTCGGCACGGACCTCGAAGCCGAGGTGGACGACCCGCTCGACCATCGCCTCCGTCGACTCCGGCTCCGGTTCGAGGCTGACCGTGATGTCGCGAGGGCGCACGAACGTCTCGCCGATCTTGTTGACCGGCCCCACGAAGCTCATCACGAACTCGTTGGCAGGTGACTCGTACAGGTCGCGCGGCGCGCCGACCTGCTCGACGCGGCCGTGGTTGATGACGACGATCTGGCCCGCGACCTCCATCGCCTCCTCCTGGTCGTGCGTGACGATGATGGTCGTCACGTGCACCTCGTCGTGCAGGCGGCGGAGCCACGCCCGCAGCTCCTTCCGCACGCGTGCATCGAGCGCGCCGAACGGCTCGTCGAGGAGCAGCACCTGAGGCTCGACCGCGAGCGCCCGCGCCAGCGCCATCCGCTGCCGCTGTCCGCCCGAGAGCTGCGCCGGGTACCGCTTCGCCAGCCCCTCGAGCTGGACGAGCTCGAGCAGCTCGTGCACCCGCTGCTCGATGTGCGCGCGAGGGCGCTTGCGGATCTTGAGCCCGAACGCGACGTTGTCCCAGACGGTCATGTGCTTGAAGGCCGCGTAGTGTTGGAAGACCATGCCCACCCCCCGCGCGCGGGCGGGCCGGTGGGTGACGTCCTCGTCGCCGAGCAGGACCTGCCCGCCGTCGGGATCCTCGAGCCCGGCGATCACGCGCAGCAGCGTCGACTTGCCACTGCCGCTCGGACCGAGCAGAGCCGTCAGCGATCCCTCCGGAATCGCGACCGAGACGTCGTCGAGCGCGACGAAGTCCCCGAACTTCTTGGTCACTTCGAGGACGGTGATACCCATTACCCGACCTCTTCCTTGGGCCTGAACAGCCGCATCGCAAGGACGGTGCACAGCGCGATCAGGGCCAGCACCACCGAGGCTGCGAATGCTCCCGTCGTGTTGAACCCTTCGAACTGCGACTGCACGTAGAGCGGCAGCGTCTCCGTCTTGCCCTCGATCCGGCCGGAGACGATGCTGACGGCGCCGAACTCGCCGATCACGCGCGCCGTCGTCAGCACGACCCCGTAGCAAACCGCCCAGCGAATCGCGGGCATCGTGATCCGGCGGAAGGTCGTGAACGGGGAGGCGCCGAGAGTCTCGGCCGCCTGTTCCTGGTCGGTCCCGATCTCGCGTAGCACCGGCACCACCTCGCGGACGACGAACGGCAGCGAGACGAAGATCGCGGCGAGCGTCATTCCTGGCAGCGAGAAGAGGACCTTGATGCCGTGGTCCGACAGGCCGCTGAGCCACCCGCCGGAGCCGTAGAGCAGGTAGAGCGAGAGGCCGATCACAACCGGCGAGAGCGCGAGCGGCAGGTCGACGACCGCGTTGACAAGTCCGCGTCCGGGCATGCGATGCCGCACGAGCGCGATCGCGAGCACGATGCCGAACAGCGTGTTGAGCGGCACGGCGATCGCGGCGATCAACAACGTCAGCCAAAGCGCGTGCAGGGCCTGCGAGCTCGTCACCGCGTCCCAGGCCGGCTGGAGGCCGTGCTCGAACGTCCGGTAGAAGACGAGCCCGACCGGGACCAGCAGGAGAAACGTGAGGTAGCCGAGCGCGCCGAACCGGAGCGCGTACCTAGCGATCATGGCGAGTCCTCCAGTGCCGGAAAGCGCCGATGGCAAGGAGCACCGCGAGCGAGATGACGAGCAGCACGACGGAAACGGCCGCCGCGCCGGTCGCGTTGTCCGACTCGATCTGACCGGCGATGTAGACCGACGAGACCTCGGTCTTGAACGGCACGTTCCCGGAGATCAGCACGACGGCGCCGAACTCGCCGACCGCGCGCGCGAAGGCGAGCGCGACGCCAGACAGGATCGCCGGCAGCAGGTTGGGGAAGACGATTCGCCGAAACGTGGCGAACCGGCCGGCCCCCAACGACTCCGCCGCCTCCTCCATCTCGCGGTCGAGCTCGAGCAGCACCGGCTGCACCGCCCGGACCACGAAC
The DNA here is from genome assembly GCA_046725655.1 of Actinomycetota bacterium. Lineage (GTDB taxonomy): Bacteria > Actinomycetota > Thermoleophilia > Gaiellales > Gaiellaceae > 13-2-20CM-68-14. The sequence goes on from JBKOYZ010000070.1 coordinate 8,549, forward strand.
GGCAGCGTCACGAAGAGCAGCGCCAGCACCAGGCCGGCCCGCTGGAACGAGAGGTCGACGCCGAACGGCCCGTTCGGACCGTACAGCGTCAGGAGCGTCAGGCCGGCGACGATCGTCGGGAGCGCGAACGGCAGGTCGATGACGCCGTTGACGAGCCCCTTCCCCGGGAACTCGTCGCGCACGAGCACCCATGCGATCGCGGTGCCGGTGAGGGCGTTGAAGGCGGCGACGAGCAGCGCTGCGGCGAGCGTCAGCTTCAGCGCCGACCACGCCTCGGGCTTTCGCACCTCGTCCCAGAACGTGCCCATCCCGTGTGCGCGCGAGGCCCAGATCAGGGCCGCGAGCGGCACGAGCACGACCAGGCTCAGGTAGCCGACGGCGATGCCGCGTGCCAGCGCGCCGCCGGCGCGGCCAACGCCCGCGCCGGGGCGAGCAACAGCGGCGGCCGCGCTAGTGGCCAATCACCTTCACCATGAGTCCGTTCGAGTGGTCGAAGAACCGGTACTGCACCGACTTCCAGCCACGCAGCCCGAGCGCCTTCGAGTTGATCGTGAAGAGGCTCTTCGGCTTCTTGTACGAGTACTTGCCGCTGCGCGCGACCGACTTCAGCACGGGCCGGTAACCCGCGTCGCCGAACAGCTTCTGCGCCTTGGACGACCAGAGGAACTTCTCGAACGCCTTTGCCTCCGGCTTCTTGACCCCGCTCTTCGTCAGCGCGACCGGGTTCTCGATCAGGATCGTCTGCTTCGGCAGGACGTACTGGGTGTGGACACCCTTCTTGTTGGCGTATATCGCCTCGTTCTCGTACGTCAGCAGAACGTCGCCCTTGCCGCTGGCAAAGACCTGCGTCGCCTCACGGGCGCTCTTCGGCAGCACGGGCACGTTCTTGAACAGCTTCTTCAGGTAGTCGATCGCCTGCTTGTCGGTCTTGCCCTGGGCGCGCTGCGCGCCGTACGCGGCCATCACATTCCAGCGAGCACCGCCCGACGTGAACGGGTTCGGCGTGATCACCTCGACCCCCTTCTTCGTCAGGTCGGCCCAGGTGTGGATCTTCTTCGGGTTGCCGTCGCGGACGACGAAGACGACGACGGAATCCGTCACCATCCCGTGGTACGGGTTCTTGTTCCAGTTCTTCGGGACGATGCCCTTCTTGACGAGGGTGCTCACGTCCGGCTCGAGCGAGAGCGCCACGAGATCGGCATCCAGGCCGGCCGCGACCGCTCGGGCCTGGTCGCCCGAGGCACCGTACGACTGGTTGAACGAGACGTCCTTGCCCGCCGGCGTGCTCTGGAACTTCGGAATGATCTTCCCGTACGCATCCTTCGGCGTCGAGTAGGCGACGAGGCTCAGCGTGGTGCTCTCGCTCGCGGCGCGGGCTCCGACCACGACGCCCGCTGCGAGGATCAGCAGTGGCACGAAAGCAAGCCAAATACGTCTCATTCAGATCTCCTTATCTCTCCTCTTTCTCGACTGAGATGCTGGACATTAAGCAGACACGCCGGACGGCGTCAAATCGGAACGTAGAGTTCGCCGCGTGAGGCAGCTCGACCGCTCCACGATCTGGCCGTACGAGGACGGTGAGCCCGGCGAGTTCTACTACCAGCGCTACGCCCACCCAGCCGGCGTCGAGGCCGAGCGTGCACTCGGAGCGCTCGAGGGAGGCGAGGCCCTCCTCTTCCCCTCCGGCTCCGGGGCCGTCACCGCCCTGGTGCTGTCGGAGCTGCGGCCGGGCCGTACGATCGCGCTCGCCGAAGGCGCGTACTACGGCACGGCGACGCTCTTCCGCGCGCTCGAGCCGTGGGGCCTTCGCTTCGTGGAGTTCGACCAGACCGGCGCGCCGCCGGACGGCGTCGACCTCGTCTGGCTCGAGGCGCCGTCGAACCCGTTCCTGACGATGCCCGACCTCGAGGCAGCAGCGGCCCATCCGGCGACCGTCGTCGTCGATTCGACTGCCGCAACGCCCATCCACCTACGACCTCTGGAGCACGGCGCCGACTTCGTCGTCCAGAGCGCGACGAAGTACCTCGGCGGGCACCACGACCTCTTGCTCGGCGCCGTCGTCTGCGGCGACGCTGACGCCGCCGCCCGGCTGCGTCAGCTGCGCGGGCGGTCGGGCATCGTGGCGACGCCCGATTCGGCCTGGCTCCTGCTCCGGAGCCTGAAGACGCTGCGCCTGCGCGTCGAGCGTCAAACCGCAACCGCGCGCGAGCTCGCGGCGCGGCTCGGGGCGCACGACCGCGTGCAGCGTGTCCGCTACCCGGGCTTCGGCGGAATGCTGTCCTTTGACGTCGCCGGCGACCCGCGGAGAGTGGAGATTTCCCTGAAAACGATCGCGAACGCGACGAGCCTCGGCGGCGTCGACTCGACGCTCGAGAGCCGCCGCCGCTGGGAGGGCGACCGCGTGCCCGAGAACCTCCTCCGCCTCAGCGTCGGCCTCGAGGACGTGGACGTGCTCTGGGCCGACCTCGAGCAGGCGCTGGCGACGGCATGAGCGACCGCCCGACGATCATCTTCTTCCCCGAGGGCGCCTTCGGGCCGACGAACAACTGTGTCGGCATCGGCCAGGTCTTGCGCGAGCGCGGCGCCCGCGTCGTCTTCGTGGTCGAGGAGTCGTTCGCCGGCACGCTCGAGGCGCAAGGGTTCGAGGAGGCGCTGATGCGCCTGAAGCCGCCTCCTGAGGGTGACCAGGGCGAAGCCGAAGCCATCGGCCAGTTCTGGAAGGACTTCGTGCGCGAGACGGCGCCGGAGTTCCGCAAGCCGACGATCGAGCAGCTGGAGGGCTTCATCCTGCCGGTCTGGCAGGAGCTCGCCGACGGTGCGCGCTACGTCGACGAGCGGCTCCGCGAGATCTTCGCCGAGCTCCAGCCCGACGTCATTGTCGAGGACAACGTGGTCGCGTTCCCGGCCGTGCCGGCCACGGGCGTGCCCTGGGTTCGGATCGTCTCGTGCAACCCGCTCGAGCTGAAGGATCCGGCGTTGCCACCGCCGTTCTCGGGCTATCCAACGGGCGACCGCTCGGGCTGGGACGAGTTTCGCGCCCGCTATCGCGAGCTGCACGAGCCGCTGCGGCGCGACTTCAGCGAGTTCTGCGTCGAGCAGGACGCGCCGCCGCTGCCGGAGGGCGAGTTCATCCACGAGTCGCCATGGCTCAACCTCTACCTCTACCCGCAGGAGGCCGACTACGAGCGCTCGCGCCCGCTAGCCGGCATCTGGCACCGGCTCGATTCGAGCGTCCGCGAAAGCCGCGAGGCGCTGAGCCAAACTTTGCAACAGACTGTTACTAAGTCTCGGGACGACGGCGCGCTCCTCTACCTGAGCCTCGGCAGCCTCGGGTCGGCCGACGTCGAGCTGATGCAGCGGCTGATCGACATCCTCGGCGCGACGGAGCACCGGGTCATCGTCAGCCTGGGGCCACAGCACGAAGAGCTGACGCTCGCCGAGAACATGGTCGGCGCCGAGTTCCTGCCGCAGCCGGCGATCCTCCCGCAGGTGGACCTCGTGCTCACCCACGGCGGCAACAACACGGTCACCGAGTCGCTGCACTTCGGCAAGCCGATGATCCTGCTACCCCTGTTCTGGGACCAGTACGACAACGCCCAGCGGCTGGACGAGCTCGGTTTCGGCGTCCGGCTGGCGCCGTACGAGGTGGAGGCGGAGGAGTTGACCGGTGCGATCGCGCGGCTGCTCGGCGACTCGGATCTCCGCAGGCGGCTGGAGGCGACCGCGGCGCGGCTCCAGGCGAGCCCCGGCAGGATCCAGGCGGCGGATCTGATCGAGACGGTGGCGCGGCCTCAAGCGCCGGTCGCGTAGCGGCCGGCGTTCCGCGGCCGGCCAGTCACGTGCTCGAGGATCAGCTCGAGCAGTCGCCCCGACGACAGCACGTGCTCGCGCGCGAGCGCCCGCGCGCCGGCAGCGCTGCCCGCGGCGATCGCGTCGCGTATCGCCTGGTGCTCGCGCAGGTTCTGGTCGTAGCGATCGTCGACCTCCGGTCCTCCGGGGCGCCACGTCGCGGGACCGAAGAACGAGCGCCGGGCGCTCTTCGCAAGCCGCGTCACGAGCGGCAGCCCCGACGACGCGTAGATGACGTCGTGGAACGCATGATTCGCATGCATCCATTCGCTCGTCACGCGCATCCGCTCGTCCTCGCCACGGTTCCGGTCGCGCAGCTCCGCCGTCAGCTGCGCGAACTGCATCGCAGCGGCATCGAGCTCCGCTAATTCGCGCTCGCCCATGCGTGGCACGGCGTGCTCGGTTGCGAGGCTCTCGAGCTCCGCTCGGACGAGGAACGCCTCGCGCAGCTCGTCCCGCGAGAGCGTCCGTACGCGCACGCCGCGGTTCGGCTCGAAGGAGACGAGGCCCAGCGCCGCGAGCCGCCGCAGCGCCTCGCGAACCGGCGTCCTGCTCACTTCGTAGCGCTCCGACAGCTGCTCCTGGCGGAGCACCGTCCCCGGCGCGATCTCGCCGGAAACGATGGCTTCCTCGAGGACGACGGCGATGTCGTCCGCTTTGGTGCCGAACCCCCCCTCGTCCATCGCTACACCCCGAACTGCGCCGCCTCGGTCGACTCGCGCAGTGCAAGCGTCGAGCTCTGACCGCCGGTGATCGCGTCGACGACGGCGTCGAAGTAGCCGGCTCCCGCCTCGCGCTGGTGCCGCGTCGCCGTGTAGCCCAGCTCCTCCAGCTCGAACTCGTGGTCCTGGACGCGAACGAACGCCGTCATCGCCTCGTCACGGTAGCCGCGGGCGAGCTCGAAGAGCGCGGCGTTCATCGCGTGGAAGCCGGCGAGGGTGATGAACTGGAATCGGTAGCCGAGCTCGCCCAACTCCTGCTGGAAGGTCGCGATCCGGTCGTCGTCGAGGTGCGCGTGCCAGTTGAACGACGGCGAGCAGTTGTACGCCAGCAGCTTGCCGGGATGTTCGGCGTGAATCGCCTGCGCGAACTCGCGCGCCTCCCCCATGTCCGGCGTCGACGTCTCGAACCAGACCATGTCCGCGAAAGGTGCGTATGCGAGCCCGCGAGCAATGGCGGACTCGAGCCCGCTCTCGATGCGGAAGAAGCCCTCGGGCGTACGCTGGCCGGTGAGGAACCGCGCGTCGGCCTCGTCGACGTCGCTCGTCAGCAGCTTGGCGCTGAGCGCGTCGGTCCGGGCAACGACCATCGTCGGGACCCCGCAGACGTCGGCCGCGAGCCTCGCCGCCGCCAGCGTTCGCAGGAACTGACTGGTCGGGACGAGCACCTTGCCGCCCAGGTGGCCGCATTTCTTCTCCGACGAGAGCTGATCTTCGAAGTGCACCCCCGCGGCGCCCGCGGCGATCATCGCCTTCATCAGCTCGAATGCGTTCAGCGGCCCGCCGAATCCGGCCTCCGCGTCGGCGACGATCGGCGCGAGCCAGTGGACGGAGGTGTCGCCCTCGGCGGCGTGGATCTGATCGGCGCGGAGCAGTGCGTTGTTGATCCGGCGAACGAGACGCGGCACGCTGTCGGCCGGGTAGAGGCTCTGGTCCGGATAGGTCTCCCCGGCGAGGTTCGCGTCGGCCGCAACCTGCCAGCCGCTCACGTAGATGCCCTTCAGCCCCGCCTTGACCATCTGCACGGCCTGGCCTCCGGTAAGCGCGCCCAGCGTCGGTAGATAGTCCTCAGTCGCGAGCAAGTGGCGTAGGCGCTCGGCGCCCATCCGCGCGAGCGTGTGCTCGACGTGAACCGTGCCCTGAAGCCGCAGGACCTCCTCGGGCGTGTAGGGCCGCTCGACGCCGCGAGCCCGGTCCTCGTTCCAGACGCGTTCGAGCTCCATCGTGGTCACGTGGCCGTTGCCGCTTCCGTTCGTCGCCATCTACTCCTCCTAGTCCAGGTAGTCGTACGCCGGCAGGGTCAAGAACTCGATGAACTCCGGCCCGAGCGCCACGCGCTCGAAGACGGCGCGGGCATCGTCCGGGCGGCTGCGCGTGAAGACGGCGTCACCCACGGCCTCCCGGATCCGCTCGAGCTCCTCGTCGACGACGCTGTGGACGAGGTCGCGCGTCACCGCCGTCCCGTCCTCGAGCCTGGTGCCGTGGCGCAGCCACTGCCACACCTGACTGCGCGCGATCTCCGCCGTAGCGACGTCCTCCATCAGGTTGAAGATCGCGGCCGCGCCGGTGCCGGTCAGCCAGTTCGACAGGTACTGGATCCCGACGTTGACGTCGTTTCGGAACCCCTGCTCGGTGATCTCGCCCGGCGTCGCCGCCACGTCGAGGAGTTCGGCCGCGGAGACGTCGACGTCGTCGCGCTGCCGCTCCAGCTGGTTCGGACGGTCACCGAGCACGCCCTCGAACTGCTCGAGCGCCGTCAGGACGAGGTCGGGGTGTGCGACCCACGTGCCGTCGAAGCCGTCGCCGGCCTCGCGCTCCTTGTCCTCCGCGACCTTGACGAGCGCGCGTTCGTTTAGCTCGGGATCTCGGCGGCTGGGCACGAATGCCGCCATGCCGCCCATGGCGTGAGCGCCGCGCCGGTGGCAGGTCTTCACGAGCAGCTCCGTGTACGCCCGCATGAATGGCGCGCGCATCGTCACGTCGTTCCGGTCGGGCAGCACGAACTCGGGCCGGCTGCGAAACTTCTTGATGACGCTGAAGATGTAGTCCCAGCGGCCGGCGTTGAGCCCCGCCGCGTGCTCCCGGAGCTCCCACAGGATCTCGTCCATCTCGAAGGCGGCAAGGACGGTTTCGATCAGCACCGTCGCCCTGATCGAGCCGCGCGGAAGCTCGAGCTCGTCCTCGGTGAACGTGAAGACGTCGTTCCAGAGCCGCGCCTCGAGGTGGCTTTCGAGCTTCGGCAGGTAGAGATACGGCCCGGTGCCGGCGTCGAGCAGCCTGCGACCGTTGTGGAAGAGATAGAGGCCGAAGTCGAACAGGCTGCCGGAGATCGGCACACCTCCTATCGCCGCATGCTTCTCGGCCAATTGCCAGCCGCGCGGACGGACGAGCAGCGTCGCCGTCTCGCCCTCAAGTCGGTAGGTCCGCCCGTCCGGGCTCTCGAACTCGATCGTCCGTTCGATCGCATCGATCAGGTTCGCCTGGCCGTCGACGAGGTTCGGCCACGTGGGCGAGTTCGCGTCCTCGAAGTCGGCCATGAACATCCGCGCGCCCGAGTTGAGCGCGTTGATCACCATCTTCCGGTCGGTTGGGCCGGTGATCTCGACGCGGCGGTCGCGTAGATCGACCGGCACTGGCTCGATCTCCCAGTCGCCGCGGCGAATCGACTCCGTCTCCGGAAGGAAGTCGGGCACCGCTCCGGCGTCGAGCTCGCGTTGGCGGTCGGCGCGGCGCTGCAGCAGCTCGCGTCGCCTGGCGTCGAACTCGCCGTGCAGCCGAGCGAGGAACGCCAGCGCCGGCGGAGTCAGGATCTCGTCGCTGCGGTCGGTCGCCGGCGCCAGCACCTCGACGCCCCGGACCGCCCCCTCGGTGCTACTCGTTGCCGTGGTCACGCTCGCAGAACTCCGGGCACGTGCATGGGGCCTGCTCGGCTCTGGTGACGACGTAGGTAGCACGGCGGACGTGCCCGTTGCGCTCGACCTGCGGGAGCTCGCGGGCAACGGCGCCGACGCCCGTCTCGGTCTTGAGCGACCTGAAGCGATCGAGAATCGAGGTCATGTATCCAGTTCCTCCCGTTTGGGATCCAAGATCCGGGAGTTTAGGGAAGAACGGACGAAATTCAAGGGTTTCGGATCCAAAATGTTTGGAGATGGATCCATACCCGCGGGATAAGAGCCGGAGGCCGGACTCGAACCGGCGGCCCACGCTTTACAAGAGCGTTGCTCTACCAACTGAGCTACTCCGGCGCGAGATCTGATGGTAGCCGCGCTACCGCACGGTCACCGGCACGCGCTGAATCGCATTGTTCGAGTAGCCGCCGACGTTCCACGGCGGCGCATCGGGTTGCGCGTTTCCGGCCTCGTCTTTGGCCCGGCAGCAGAGGATGTGGTCGCCGGGCTCGTCCGCCTGCCAGTCGAACCTCCAGCCGCGCCAGGCCCAGCGCGAGCCCGCCGGCTCGAGGGCGGCCTCGCTCCAGGTCTCGCCGTCGTCCGTGCTCACCTCGACGTGTGTCACCGGCGCCCAGCCCGACCAGGCTCTGCCCTGGAGTCGGTGCGTGCCGCGCCGAATCGTCCGGACGCGCGTGTGGAAATCAGGGATACCGGGCGGCACGAGCAGCGCCCGCGGTTGCATGCGTGTGACCAGGCTGCCCTCGTCGTCCTCATCCGCGCGAAGCCGGTAGGACTCGGTTTGCTGGTAACCGGCGAACGGCTCGCTGACGACGGTGATCGCCGCCAGCCACTTGACGTTCGTCATCCCGTACCAGCCGGGGACGAGCAGACGGAGCGGGAAACCGTGCTGCGGCAGGAGCGGCGCGCCGTTCATCTCGTAGGCGAGCAGCACGTCGTCCGCGAGCCCGGCATCGAGGCTCAGAGCGCGCTCGTAGACCTGCTCGACACCCTTCTCGATGCCGCGGTCGAGCCCCGTGAACACGATCTCGCGCGCGTTCTCGGCCAGGCCGGCCTCCTCCAGCAGCGGTCGCAGCGGCGTGCCGCGCCAGCGCGCGGTCCCGACCGCCTCGAGCAGCCACGGCTGGCTGATCGGCCGGGGCGAGAGTCGCGCCCGCCCGTTGCCGGCGCATTCCATCGTCGACGTGACCTCGATAGCAGGGCGGTCACGCAGCTCCGCCAGCGAGAGCGACATCGACTGCTTGACCCGTCCGTCGATCGCCAGCCGCCACGAATCCGGGTCGACCGCCGGGATGTCGTAGTGGATCAGCAGGTAATGAAGTCCCACGGGCGTGATGTCGTAACGAAGCGCTTCGAGCGGCAGCCCGTGATTGCGGGCGGCGAGCTGGAGCTCGTCGAGCGTGATTCCCTCGGCGCCGGTCTCCGGCGGCGCGCCCATGCCGCAGACCCTAGTCCAGAACCTGGCGGAGCTGCTGGTGCTGGAGCACCTTGCGCTTCACGCGCTGGAGCGCGTTGTCGATCGTCTTCGTGTCGCAGCCGAGCTCGCCCGCCATCTCCTCGTAGGACGAGCCCTCGAGGTAGAGCTTGAGCGCGTCCGCCTCCAGCTTCGAGAGACCTGTCCCGAGCGCGAACACGAGGCTCTCCAGCTCCTCAGTCGAGATGACGCAGACCGACGGGTCATCCACGGTGGGGCCGGGCAGCGCGTCGCCCAGCGTCACGTCCGAGTCCGAGTCCTGGCCCGCCGGCGTGTTCGAGAAAGACACGTACGTGTTCAGCGGCGAGTGCTTGAAGCGCGTGGCCGTCTTGATCGCCGTGATGATCTGGCGCGTCACGCAGAGCTCGGCGAAGCTGCGGAATGACGTTTCCTTGTCGTGGCGGAAGTCCCGCACCGCCTTGTAGAGGCCGATGAGGCCTTCCTGGATCAGGTCCTCGGGGTCACCGCCCGCGAGGAAGTAGGAGCTGGCCTTCAGGCGGACGAACCCGGTGTAGCGGCGGATGAGCGCATCGAGCGCGTCCTGGTCACCGTTCCGCGCACGAACGACGAGCTGGAGATCCGCAAGCTCGCGCTGCTGTCGCTGAACGGAATGCGCTGGAGCGGAATGGGCCGGCATGGCTCCTCTCTCACGGGCGAGAAAGCGACCTCAGGACCGAATCTCACGTTGAGGTTGAGGCGACGGTAGCAAGGTCCCAACGAAAAAACAAGAGTTTGCGCTTTCTCCCGATTAATCGGACCGATTGCGCCTGAGCCGTTCCAACCGGTCCTTTGTCGCCGGATCGAGGCGATCAGCCAGCCTATGCGGGCGTTCTTCTTGCTGGGGCATGGCCTCGAGCTCGCGGACGAACGTCGCCGAGGTTCGCTTCGCCACCTCCTGCCCGGACGTGCCTCGGACGGCCGCGTCCGACGAGACGAGGCAGACGCTCTCACTCCCGCGGTGCTCGGCGGCGAGCCGCTCGAGCAAAGCATCGGCGTGCGGCGCGTAGCGGACCTCGAGCGGTCCGTGCACGCGCTCCGCGCCGGCGCCGTCGAACACGACGACCCCGCGCGCGCCCTTCAGGGCAACGAAGCTCGCAAGCTGGTCGACGAGCTCGCGGGGGCCGTCGAACTCGCCGGCGTGCAGGACGTTGTAGCCGTCGAAGAGGTAGAGCGTCGGCTCAGCCATTGCGCTGGCGGCGCGCCTCGTAGAGCAGGAGCCCGGCCGCGACGCTGACGTTGAGGGACTCGACCTTCCCGTACAGCGGCACCGCCACTGCGGCGTCGCACGTCCGGCGGACGAGCGGCCGCAGCCCTTTTCCCTCGGCGCCGAGGACGAGCGCGACGCCGCCGCGGAGATCGGCGTCCCACAGCGTCGTTTCGGCGTCGCCCGCCGCCGCCCAGGCCCACAGCGTCTGGCTCTTCACGTCGGCGAGATAGCGGGCGATGTTCTTGACGACCGCGACAGGCAGGTGCTCGACCGCGCCCGCCGACGCGCGACAGACGGCTGCCGTCACACGGGCCGCATGGTGCGCGGGCACGACGACGCCGGTCGCGCCCGCGCACTCGGCCGTTCGGCAGACCGCGCCGAGGTTGTGCGGGTCCGTGACCTGGTCGAGGCAGACGAGCAGCGGCGACTCCGCGCCTGCGAGCTCGTATCCATCGGCGTACCGATACGGCTCGGCCCAGGCCAGCACGCCCTGGTGGTCGCGTGTCCCGGCCACCTCGGTCAAGTCCCGTTCGGGCTTGGCCTGGGGTCTGGCCCCGGCCTCGCGCAGCCAAGGCTCGGCCTTGAGGGCGCGCTCGGTCGCCCAAAGCTCGAAGACCTCGCGCCGTCCGCGCAGCGCCTCCCGGACGGGGCGCCGGCCGTAGACGATCTCTCGCGTCACTTCGGGACGAGCTGGAATCCGTCGGCGACATCGCGAACCTCCCAGCCCTGCGCCTCGATCTCGTCCCGGATCCGGTCCGCCTCGGCGAAATCGCCCTCGCTGCGCGCGGCCGCTCGCCGCTGGGCGAGCTGCTCCAGCTCCGCGGGTGCCGCCGCTGTCTCCGTCAGTGACTCCAGCCCGAAAAGCCCTAGCGCCCGCCGCAGGAGGTCGAGCTGGCCCGCCGACCGCCACTCGTGCATCACGGCGAGCGCGCCGGGGGTGTTGAAGTCGTCCTCGAGCTCCGCCGAGAACTCATCCCAGGCGGGCGCCGTAGCGCCGTCCGGCGGAGCGAGAAAGGCGTTGCGAAAGCCGTCGGCCTGTGAGCGCGCCTGCTCGAGCGGCTCGTCGGCGAAGTCGATCGGCTTTCGCCAGTGCGCGCCGAGGAAGTAGAGGAGAATCGTCTCGCGCCCCCACTCATCGATCGCCTCGCGCAGCGGGACGATGTTTCCGAGCGACTTCGACATCTTCTCGCCCGTGAGCTGGAGCATGCCGTTGTGCATCCACATGCGGGCGAACTCGTCGCCTGCCCCCCGCGACTGGGCGATCTCGTTCTCGTGGTGGGGGAAGATCAGGTCGTTGCCACCGCCGTGGATCTCGAAGACCGGCCCCAGGTGCTTCTCCGCCATGGCTGAGCATTCGATGTGCCAGCCGGGGCGGCCGCGGCCCCAGGGCGAGTCCCACTGAGTGTCCTCCCCCTCCTTGTGCGCCTTCCAAAGCGCGAAGTCGCGCGGGTCCTCCTTCAGCTCTGCCCGCTCCGGCTCCTCGGTCGGGTTGCGGAGCGCCTCCTCGTCGCCCTGCCGGCCGGACAAGCGACCGTAGTCCGGGAAGGCGCCGACGCGGAAGTACACGTCGCCTTCGGCGGGGTAGGCGAGACCACTCTCGACGAGCCTGCCGATCAGCGTGACGATCTCCGGGACGGTCTCGGTCGCCTTCGGCTCCACGTCCGGCCGGCCCAGGGCGAGAAGGTCGGTGTCCTCGACGTACCACTGCGCCGCGTCGGCCGCGAGCCGCGCGCTCGGAATCCCGCGCGGCCGCGCCGCGTCATAGATCTTGTCGTTGATGTCGGTGATGTTCTCGGCCAGCTTCACCTCGTAGCCCGTCTCCTCGAGCCAGCGCTTGAGCCACAGCGAGACCACGAAGGGCCGCGCGTTGCCGATGTGGATCCGCTGGTAGACCGTCGGGCCGCAGAAGTACATCCGGATCGGCCCAGGCGGCGGTGGCAGTTCGACGAGCCCCCGCGTGTAGGTGTCAAAGAGCCGCATCGATCCTCCGCAGCGTCTCGTCCTTCGGCAGCGCCTGCAGCACCGCCGCGAGCTCGGGGCCGCGGTCACGTCCGGTTAGCGCCAGTCGGAGCGCTTTCAGATCCCCGCCGACCGCCTTCAGCTCGCGGATCAGCTCGCGGGCCGCCGCGGGCCCGAGCCCGTTGTTCGCACCTTCGCGCAGCTCCTTGAAGCGCTCGAGCGTGGGACGCGCCTCCGGGGCCAGTCGTGCCGGCTCGGGCTCGACGATCTGGCTGGCGAGCTCGCGCGCCTCATTTAGGTCGCGGGCGCCGCGCAGGGCAGGCGCGACCTCGACCGGAGCGCCGGCGGCGGCCGCGAGCTCCTCGTCGGGAAGGGCCGCGATCGCTTCGATCGCGAGCCGCCGGATCCGCGGCAGGTCGTAGCGGACGTCGTGCCTCGGCAACCCAAGCTCCTCCAGGTACCGACGGACGGCGGCGGCCGGGATTCCCGCCTCGCGCAGCGCCGCCACCGTCGCACCCGGCGCGCGCTTCGACAGCTTGCGCCCGTCGTCGCCGAGGATCAGCCCGTGATGGATGTACTCGGGCGGGGTCGCCCCGAGCGCTTCGGTCAGGCGCCGGTGCAGGTTCTCGTTCGGCCGGTGGTCGTTGCCCCGGATGACGTGTGTGATCCCGAAGTCGATGTCGTCGACGACGCTCGCCAGGTGGTATGTCGCGGTACCGTCCTCGCGCAGGAGCGTGATCCCGTCGAAGCGGTCGCCGAGCTTCTCCGCGGCCTCGGCATAGCGGGAACCCCGTTCGCTCTGCCGCACCGGTCCCTCGTCCCACTCGAGCCCAAGCCAGGGCAGGTCGGCCAGGATCGCATCCTCGCCGCCCGTGACGTTGCGGGCGGGATCGGTGTCGTCGATCCGCAGCAGGAACCAGTCGCCGAAGGCGCGGTTCGCGACCGCGCTGAGGGCGTTCCCCACATGGAGCGAGCCTGTGGGGCTGGGGGCGAAACGAACTCTGCGCATTCCGCGGCGAAAGTTACTGTCCCCGCGATGCGTGAGTCGCTGCTCGCCTGGTTCGAGACGCACGGCCGTGATCTGCCTTGGCGGAAGACCCGCGACCCGTACGCGATCCTCGTCAGCGAGGTAATGCTCCAGCAGACGCAGGTAGAGCGCGTGATCCCGCGGTACCTCGACTGGCTCGAGCGCTGGCCGACGCCCGATCGGCTCGCGGCTGCCGCGACGGCGGACGTCATTCGCGTCTGGCAGGGCCTCGGCTACAACCGCCGCGCGCTGAACCTTCATCGCGCGGCGCAGCGGATCGCTGCAGCCGGCTGGCCCGAGGACCTGACCGAGCTCCCCGGGGTCGGCCGCTACACGGCCGACGCGATCGCCTGCTTCGCGCTCGGGCATAAGGTGCTGCCGGTCGATACCAACGTCGCCCGCGTCCGCAGCCGAACGGGAGCTGAGTTCGACGCGGCTTGCGCCCAGGCGCTGATGGACCTGGGCGCGGCGGTCTGCCTGGCCCGCGTCCCCCGCTGCGGCGTCTGCCCGCTCTCGGGTCGCTGCCCCTCGCGCGGTCGGCGCTACGAGCCGCTTCGCAAGCAGAGCCGCTTCGAAGGCTCGTTCCGGCAGCGGCGCGCCGAGACGCTGCGGCTCGTGGCACAGCGGCCGCGCGAAGCGGCCGAGCTCGACCCAGCTGCTGTCGCGTCGCTCGAGGCGGACGGGCTCGTCCAGGTCGCCGAACGGCGCGTGAGGCTGCCGACGTAGCCGTCCCGGGCGGCCACGTCGGGGACCGTCCCCCGCCGGGACGGAAAGCGGCTCGTCCAGTCAGCCCCCGGACGTGGCCCGAACGAGCGCTACCGCCTGAGCGGCCAGGCCCTCCCGGCGCCCGGTGAAGCCGAGCGCGTCAGTCGTCGTCGCGCGAACGGTGACGCGGCTCACCTCGACGCCGAGCGCGGCCGCCAGCCGCTCGCCCATCTGGACGCGCAACGGCGCGATCCGCGGCTCCTCCCCGACCAGGACGCAATCGGCATTGACGAGCTCCCAGCCCGCCTCGCGCACCTCTGCCGCGGCACGCTGCAGCAGATCGACCGACGACACCCCCTCCCACGCTGGGTCTCCGGACGGAAAGAGCGAGCCGATGTCGCCCAACCCCGCGGCGCCGAGCACGGCGTCGATCAACGCGTGCGCGATCACGTCGCCGTCCGAATGCCCTGCGAGACCTCGCGGAGCATCGACCTCGATGCCGCCGAGGACGAGCCGCACGCCGTCGGCGAAGGCATGCGCGTCGACGCCGAGACCGACACGGAGCTGCATCACCCCAGAGGCTCCTGCCGGCGCTCGCGCCGCTCGAACAGCGTGACCGTTTCGTACCCGGCGGCTCGCGCCCACCCAACGGCTCGATCGAGGTCGCGACCGACGTTCTTCGGCACGTGCGCATCCGACGCCAGCGTGATCGGCACGCCGCGCGCCCGACATGCCTCGAGCAAAGACCGATCCGGGTACAGCTCCGCGACGGGCTTGTGCAGCCCGGCGGACGAGACCTCGATGCAGATCCCCGCCGCCTCGATCGCATCGGCCGTTTCCTCGTGCAGCCACTGCACGGACTCCACATCGGGGCGAGGCCCGTGGTGCTTCGCGAGGTCGGGGTGAGCGAGCGAATCGAACAGGCCACTCCGCGCGGCGTTCCGCAGCCACACGAAGTACCGTCGCCATGCCTCGGTCGCCCCCAGCTTCTCGAGCAGCCCCGGCTCCTGGTCGACCGCGAATCCGTCCACGTAGTGGACGGATCCCAGCAGGTAATCCCACGGATACGGCTCGAGCAGTTCGGCGAGGTCGCGCTCGCGACCTGCGACGTAGTCGACCTCGAGGCCGAGCTTGACGGGCAGGCCGCGCTCCCTTCCCTCGACGACCGCCCGCACGTAGCGCTCGAGATCGTGGACGCAGCGTTCGAGCATGTACGGCTGCTCCCAGAGGTCGCGCGTCTGCTCGAAGTAGTAAACGTGTTCGGTGAAGCCGATCTCGTCGAGGCCGCGCTCCGCTGAAACGCTCGCGAAGCGCTCGACCGCGGTGACGGTGTGATCGACGCGTTCGTCCGGGTCGCGCAAATGCACGTGGTAGTCGACGATCAAAGGAAAGCGGCGACCAGCTCCAGGTCTGCCGGCTCCGTCACCTTCAACAGCCGCCGGTCACCGTGCACAGTCGTGACACGGCCCCCGTGCGCCTCGACAACCGCCGAGCAGTCCGGCGCGCCGGCGACGTCGCCCGCGAACGCGTCGCGCAACACGGGCGCGAGGAACGCCTGCGGCGTTTGGGCCGCGGCCAACTCTTCGCGAGGCAGCGTCTCCACCACCTGCCTGCCGCTGACCCGTTTCAGCGTGTCCGCCGGAGGGAGAGCCGGCACGACGCCGTCCCACCCCTCGTTGAGCGCCTCGAGCACACGCTCGATCACCTCTTCTGGCAGAGCCGGACGGGCGGCGTCATGGACGAGCACGACGGTCGCGCCCGCGTCGACCTCGGCCAATCCCGCGCGCACGGACTCCGCGCGCGTCTCGCCGCCTCCGACGGTAGCGACGACCTTCGAGCAGGCGAGCTCCTCCGCGACGAGCGTCGAAGGCTCCTCCCAGCCGCGGGGAGCCACGATCACGATCGCGTCGATCCAGTCGGAGTTCTCCAGTCGCTCGAGGCTCTCGGCCAGGAGCGGCCGGTCGCGCAGCTTCGCGAACGCCTTCGGGCGATCACCGCCGAGCCGTTCGCCGCGACCCGCTGCGACGAGGACAGCCCAGGCGCTCAACCTTCGCTCAGCTCCCTCGCGGACGTGGCGCTCACGCCCGCTATCCAATCAACCGGGTCGAGACGGCCGCGGCGGCAACACGGACGGCCATCCCGGCAAAGCCGGCATGCCCTCCATCCGGCATCGCGAGCGACGCCTCAGCACCACGCCCCCAACCGGCATCGCAAGCGACGCCTCAGGCCGTCGCCGGAACCTTCGTCTTCTTGGCCGGGCCGCCGTTGGCGAGGACGCCGTCGAGCCACTCGGCCGCTTCGTCCTCGTCCATCTCCTTGGCGTACATCAGCTCACTGGCGAGGATTTTCTTGGCCTTGACGAACATCTGCTTCTCGCCGGTCGACAGGCCCTTCTCGTGGTCGCGCAGGGAGAGGTTCCGCACGACTTCCGCCAGCTCGAAGATGTCGCCGGTCTTCATCTTGTCGCGGTTGTGCTTGAAGCGCCGGTTCCAGTTCTTCGGCATCTGTGTGCCGCCACCGGTCAGCGCCTTCATCACCTTCGCGACCATCTGCTCGTCGATCACCTTCCGGAGACCGACAGCGTCGGCATTCTCGGTCGGGACGTTTACGGTCATGTCGTTGTGAAGGATCTTGATCGTCAGGTACTCCCGCTTCTGACCCAAAACGGTGCGGGACTCCTTCTTCACAACCGTGCCTGCTCCGTGGTGTGGGTACACCACCTTGTCGCCGACCTTGTACAAAGTCGACCTCCCCTTTCTGTGGGTTTACCTCGCCAGAACGCCGACGGCTGCGAACCCCGTCGGCGACGCCAGTAGTATACCGAAAACCGCTTGAAAAGGCTAAATTTCCAGGGCTTTTCGGGCGTCGAACAGAAAACCCCTGCTCAGACGTGACTCGCGCCGCGTCGAGGCGCTCGGGTCTCGCAATGCGAAGCGCCCCAGCGGTGACGCGGCCCTTTGATCACAGAGGCGATGCGCGCGGCCGCGCCGTCACTCAGAGCTGTAAATACCGGTCGACGAGATTGTGCTCCTGCAGGCGCCGGAGGCCCTCGCGGATCTCGCGGGCGCGGACTGTCCCGACGCCGTCGACCGCCTCGAGGTCGCGCTGAGACGCGCGCACGATCCCTTCGAGCCCGCCCAGCTCGCCGACGAGCCGATGGATGATGTTTTCCGGCAGCCGTGGGATGTGCGTCAGGACCCGGTACCCGCGCGGGGACACGGAGTAATCGAGCGGATTCGTCATCGCCGGATAGCCGAGAACGGCGAGGAGCTCGAACTCGAGCAAGTCCTGGTACGGCAATTGCGCCAGCGCCTCGAGCGCCTCGCGCAGGCGGTCGGCGCCGCCGTCGGCGTGGTAGTCGTAGAGGACCGCGCCCTTCTCGGCCGGCACCTCGCTGACGAGCTCTTCCAGCTGCATCCGGATTAGCCGTCCTTCGGTACCGAGCTCGGTGCAGGCGCGCTCGATGTAGTCGGCCATTCGCGTCGTCAGCTCAGCACGCTGCAAGACGACGAGGACGTCGTCGAGCATGACCGCGTTCTGGAACTCGAGCGCGGTCAGCCGCGTCAGCACCTGGTCGAGCCGCGCACGGTAGGTCTCGAGCGTCGCGAGTGCCTGGTTCGTCTTCGCCAGCACGTCGGCGATCGGGTCGAGCTGGTAGCGGCTCGCGCCGACGAAGACCGTGACGGTCTTCCGCTGCTGAGAGATCGAGATCACGAGCGCGTTGGTCTGCTTCGCCACGCGCTCCGCAGTTCGGTGGCGGGTTCCCGTCTCGCTGGAGGGGATCGTCGGATCCGGCATCAGCTGGACGTTCGCGTGGGCGATCTTGGCGATCGGCGAGTTGACGATGATCGCGCCGTCCATCTTCGCGAGCTCGTACAGGAGCTGCGAGCTGAACGCCTGGTCGAGGCGGATCCCGCCCGAGAACATGAACGAGAGCTCGGACGGCTCGCAAATCACGATGAGGGCTCCCTCGCTCGCCCGGATGATGTCGTCGATCCCGCCCCGAAGCTGCGTCCCCGGCGCGATCCGGGCGACGGCGCTCAGGACGTTCTCGTCGATGCGCGGATCGAGCTCCGCTGCGCTACGCGGGAACCCGAGCGGCGCGGCAAGCCGTCGAGTCTCCCTATCTGCCCTCGGATCCGTCGCCATCGAGCCCGGCCCCCATCGCCCTTCGCAGCGTGTCCGCTTCGAGAATGCGTAGTTTGCCACTAGGGGTCCCCGCGGGCGCGACGACCTGACCGAGGCCGAACTTCGCGCATTCCTCGAGCCGCCGCTCGGCCTGAGTCGCCGGGCGAAGCCGTCCAGTCAGGCCAATCTCGCCGAATGCGCCCGTCCGGGCTCTGACTGGTCCACCTCGTGCCGCCGACGCGATTGCGAGTGCGATCGCGAGGTCTGCACCGGGCTCGTCGATCCGCACGCCTCCCGCCACGTTGACGAACACGTCCGCTTGGCCGAGCGCGACCCGCGCGTGACGTGAGAGGACGGCGACGATCATCGCGAGCCGCTTCGGGTCGACGCCGGTGGCGACGCGACGAGGCATCGCCAAATCGGTCGGCGCCACGAGCGCCTGGATCTCGAGCAGGATAGGCCGGGTCCCTTCGAGTACGCAGGCGACGGCAGCGCCGACCTCGCCGGCGCCGGCGCGGCCGAGCAGCTCGGACGGCTCCGGCACTCCGACCAGGCCGCCGCCCGTCATCTCGAACAGCCCGAGCTCGTTGGTGGAGCCGAACCGGTTCTTCGCGGCCCGCAAGACCCGGTGCGCGTGGTAGCGGTCGCCCTCGAACTGGAGCACGCAGTCGACGAGATGCTCGAGCACGCGCGGCCCGGCCACCGTCCCGTCCTTCGTCACGTGGCCGACGAGAAACGTCGCGACCTGCGATTCCTTGGCCAGTCGAAGCAGCCGCGCCGCGGCCTCGCGCACCTGAGCGACCGATCCTGGCGCCGAGCCGAGCTCGGACGAGTAGAGCGTCTGCACCGAGTCGATCACGCAGACCGCGGGGCGTTCGCGCTCGAGCGTCGCGCATACGGTTTCCAGCTCGGTCTCCGCGAGGATCTCGACCTGCTCGGCACCTCCCAGCCGAGCCGCCCTCAGCTTCACCTGCGCCGCCGACTCCTCGCCGGTCACGAGCAGGGCCCGTCGCTCCTTCGAGATCGCTGCGAGCGCCGACAACAGGAGCGTGGATTTGCCGACGCCGGGCTCGCCGCCGACGAGCACGAGCGAAGCCGGGACCAGACCGCCGCCGAGCACGCGATCGAGCTCCGGGACGCCGGTCGGGATGCGCTCGGCTTCTTCTGCATCGACCTCGACCAGCCGGAGGAGAGGCTTCGATCGGGCTGCGCGACCCGATGCGGCGGGCGGCAGCTCCTCGACGAGCGTCCCGAAGGCTCCACAGCCGGGACACTTTCCGAACCAGCGTCCGGCGCTGTAGCCGCACTCGGTGCAGGCGTATTGAACGGCAGCCTTCGCCATGCGACCGAGTCTACGGAGGCGGTCCGACGCCGATCGTGACGGGACTGCAACAACTTCGTGTCGTTGTCAGGTTTGACAATGACAACACGAAGGGCGACGCGTACCGTCGCAGCAGTCGATGAAGGAGGGTCAATGAAACCACTGCTGTGGCGCGGAGTCGCCGCCGCCGCGCTTGCGGCGTTGGCCGGCTCGGTCGCCTTCACCATCTTTGGCCTCGGTGCGAGCGGCGCCGTCCCGCAAACGGGGCCGCTGGCGGTCAGGACCGGGCCGCAGAGCCCGCCCGGCCGCTTCGTGCGCGCGGACGGCCTGTACAACGGACGCTCGAAACGCGAGCAGTTGAGCGCGAGCGTGTCGGGCGCGTTGATGGGGGCGCTGTCGCCCGTCGCAGTCTCGTCGCCGGACGCGTCCGACGTCGTCTACAACACGTGGCACGAGCTGCGGCCCGTCGACACCGAGCGGTCGTTCTCGAAGCAGGGCATTGCCGACGGCGAAGCCCTCGCAGTGCCGTCGCTGCGCGTTCATGACGCAACCGGAAAGGACTTCCTGCTCGAAGAGGGCGCGTACTCGGCCGCTTGGCGAAGCGACGGCGCCATCGCCTTCGTGAAAGGAACCGATGCCAGCTTCCGGGCCGGCCACACGTACACGGGGCAGGTCGTCGTTCGGCGCGGCGTCCATGGCCGCGCGGTCGCCTGGACGATGGACCCGGCGCGGTACGTCGTCTATGCCTGGGCCGGCAATCGATTGCTGTTCTACCGCGTGGGCCTCGGGGAACGGCTCGAGCTGCTCGTTGCCGACGGCCCGCGGGACGTGCGCCCGCTCGCGGACGGCAGCGCGGTCGCACTGAGCCCCGACGGACGACGAGTGACCGTCCTCAGCGAGGACGCGCGGAGCGTACGCGTGCTCGATGTCGCCACCGGGCGCGAGCAGGCCTGGATGGACGTGACGACGACAACCCCGTCGCTCGCGTGGGTCGGGTACTCCGGCGCCTGGGTGGGAGACCATGTCGTTGCGCCTGCGAATCCAGGTCTCGCCGTCTTCCACGTCGGCTCGAGCTCGATCGAGGTCGAGCAGGTGCTGAGCCTCGACCAAGCCGAGTTCCCGGTCGGGGTGCAGCAACCACGGTTCACCGACGACGCCGCGAACCAGATTGTCGCGACCGCCGACGCCCCGCCCAAGGCCGGCAACCCCGGCGTCTCGTTCTTCCTCAGCTGCGACCGGATCGCGCGAAGCTGCGAGCGCAGCGAGTCCGCTCCAGTGCGCGAGTGGCTCCGCCCGGTCGAAAACCCGAGCCGCCCGGAAGGAGGCCGCTGATGCGCCCGAGAAACCTCGTCATGCTGCTGGCGGTCGTGGCCGCCCTCGGCTCCCCGGCAGCCGCCTCCGGTTACTACACGTACTTCGAGTTCGCCCGCCAGACGAACATCGCGTCGACGCTGAGGATGGTCTGGCAGCAGCAGCCGGGCAAGTTCAGCAGCGTCAGCTGGCGCGCCGGGTCCGGCACGTCCACCGACGCGTGCTGGATCGGCCACGGCTGGCTCCCGATCGGCTGGTACGACCTCAACGGCCACTGGAACAACTACGACGGCACGATCAAGGGCCGCGTCTTTTACCTCCAGAACAAGCCGTGCTGGAACGGAACCTGGCGCACCGAGCTGTTCATCCATTCGGAGGAGACGGCCGACCAGGGTCAGTACTGCCCCAGCCCCGGCGACGACCCCTACTGCTGGGAAGGCGACTTCGACTACTACTCCAACGGCTGCATCAAGGTCTCTCGGGCCGGCAACCCCAGCGACCTACGCCTCGTGCACGACGGGTGGCACGAGAAGAGCGGTGACTACCGACATGGCTCGTTCGCGATCGACGACTGGCTCTACGTGCACGACTGACGCGCGCGGCACAGACCCCTCCCCAGGGAAGCGAGGCGGCGGCACGAACGTGCCGCCGCCTCGCCGGCTGCAAGCGCGTCGACGTTCAAATCGACCCGGAAACGGCCGCCAGGGCCGCGCTGGGCGCCGCTCGCGCTGACTACTCGTCGTCCGAGTGCTCGTCCTCGTCGGCGGAGTCCTGTGGCTCCTCCGGCGGGACGGTGACCTTCTCCGGCGTGATCTCGCCGGGGATGATCGAGATGTCGACCTCGTCCTCGTTCTTGCGCTCGACGAGGATCGTCGAGCCGGGCTCGAGCGAGCGGCCGAGGACGAAGTCCGCGAGCGGGTCCTCGATGTAGCGCTGGATCGCGCGGCGGAGCGGCCGGGCGCCCATCGAGGGGTCGTAGCCCTTCTCGACGAGGAGCTCCCTGGCGTCGTTCGTGAGCTCGATCGCGACCTCGTGCTCGCCCATCTGCTCGCGCAGGCGGCGGAGCACCAGCTCGACGATCGTGGTGATCTCCTCCTTCGTCAGCTTGTGGAAGACGATCACCTCGTCGATCCGGTTCAGCAGCTCGGGCCGGAAGACCTTCTTGAGCTCGCCCATGATCCGGTCCTTCATGTCCTCGTAGGACAGTCCGGTCTCGTCGCCGATCGAGAAGCCGAGCGTCTGATTCTTCGAGATCGTGCCGGCGCCGATGTTCGAGGTCATGATCACGATCGTGTTCCGGAAGTCGACCTTGCGGCCCTGGGCGTCGGTCAGGCGGCCGTCCTCGAGGATCTGCAAGAGGATGTTGAAGACGTCCGGGTGTGCCTTCTCGATCTCGTCCAGCAGCACGACCGAGTACGGCTTCCGGCGCACGGCCTCGGTCAGCTGGCCGCCCTCGTCGTAGCCGATGTAGCCGGGCGGCGAGCCCACGAGGCGCGAGACGGAGTGCTTCTCCATGTACTCGGACATGTCGACCTGGACCATCGCGTCCTCGTCGCCGAACAGGAACTCGGCGAGGGTGCGCGCAAGCTCGGTCTTCCCGACACCTGACGGGCCGAGGAAGATGAACGAGCCCGTCGGGCGCTTCGGATCCTTGATGCCGGCCCGTGCGCGACGAATCGACTTCGAGACGGCGACGATCGCCTCCTCCTGTCCGATGACGCGCTTGTGGAGCTCCTCCTCCATCCGGATCAGCTTCTGCGACTCGGCCTCGGTGAGCTTGAAGACTGGGATGCCGGTCCACATTGAGACGATGTCGGCGATCTCCTCCTCGCCGATCTGGGGCTGCTCCTCCGCGCCTTCGGAGTTGCGCCAGTCGTCCTCGAGCTCGCGCTTCTTCTGCGTGAGCTTCCGCTCCTTGTCCCGCAGGGACGCGGCCTTTTCGAACTCCTGGGCCTCGATCGACTCTTCCTTGTCCTTCCGGACCTTCTCGATCTCGTCCTCGAGCTCCCGGTAGCGCGGCGGCGCGCTCATCGTCTTGATCCGCATCCGTGAGGCGGCCTCGTCGATCAGGTCGATCGCCTTGTCGGGCAAGTGCCGGTCCTGGATGTAGCGGTCGGAGAGCATCGCGGCGGCGCGGAGCGCTTCGTCGGTGATCTTGCAGCGGTGGTGCGCCTCGTAGCGGTCGCGCAGGCCGCGGAGGATCTGGACGGTGTCGTCCACTGAGGGCTCGTCGACGCGGATCTGCTGGAAGCGCCGCTCGAGCGCTGCGTCGCGCTCCAGGTACTTGCGGTACTCGTCGAGCGTGGTCGCGCCGATCGTCTGCAGCTCGCCGCGCGCAAGCGCCGGCTTCAGGATCGAAGCGGCGTCGATTGCGCCCTCGGCGGCGCCTGCCCCGACGAGGTTGTGGAGCTCGTCGATGAACAGGATGATGTCGCCGCGCTGGGTGATCTCCTTCATCACCTTCTTCAGGCGCTCCTCGAACTCGCCCCGGTACTTCGAGCCCGCGACGAGGGCGGCCAGGTCAAGCGTGTAGATCTGCTTGCCCTTCAGAAGCTCGGGCACCTGGTTCGACGAGATCCGAGCCGCGAGGCCTTCAACGACGGCGGTCTTGCCGACGCCGGGCTCGCCGATCAGCACCGGGTTGTTCTTCGTTCGGCGCGAAAGGATCTGCATCACGCGCTCGATTTCGGTCTGCCGGCCGACGACCGGGTCGAGCTTCGCCTCGGCGGCGAGCTTCGTCAGGTTGCGGCCGAACTGGTCGAGCAGCTTCGAGCTCTTCGTCTTCTCGCCCGGCGCACCGCCGGGACCGCCCTGCTGCCGCCGGCCGGGGCCGGAGAGCATGCGGATGATCTCGTTGCGAATCTTCTCGGCGTCGGCGTCGAAGTCGAGCAGGATCCGTGCGGCGACTCCCTCGTTCTCACGCACGAGCCCGAGCAGGATGTGCTCCGTGCCGATGTAGTTGTGACCGAGCGACAGCGCCTCGCGCAGCGCCAGCTCGAGGACCTTCTTCGCGCGCGGGGTGAACGGGATCTGACCCGTCGTCACCTCGTCACCCTGGCCCACGATCCGGGCAACCTGGGCGCGGACCTCCTCGACCGTGATGTCGAGCGACTCGAGCACCCGGGCGGCGAGACCCTCCTCCTCGCGCAGGAGGCCGAGCAGGATGTGCTCAGTCCCGATGTAGTTGTGCTTCAGGGCTCGCGCCTCGTCCTGGGCAAGGACGACGACCTGGCGGGCTCTCTCGGTAAAGCGCTCGAACAACGTTCTCCCTCTATCGGCTAGGTGGACCCTACGCCTTAGCGCGAGCCCACTGTAGCGAACCCCTCGGGGGGCGCCGAAAGGACTCTTACAGCACATTTACGAACTCGCGATCGAGCCGCTACGAGCGCGCTCGGGAGCGTCGATCGGGCACCCCACGCGCATCCGTCCGGACCGTGGCGAGTCCGAGGCTCCGCGTACCCTGTCACGCGTGAATCAGCGGGTTGGAGAGTCCCAGAAGGCCTTGATAACGGGCGGCGCTGGCTTCATCGGCTCGCATCTCGCCGAGCTCCTGCTCGAGCAGGGATGGGAGATCTACGCACTCGACGATCTGTCGACCGGGTCTGAGCAGAACATCGAGCACCTGAAGAGTCGGCGCGAGTTCCACCTCGTCGTGGACTCGGTGCTGGCTCCTTCCGTCGTCAGCGAGCTCGTTCACAAGTGCGACGTCGTCTATCACCTGGCCGCCGCCGTCGGCGTCAGGCTCATCGTCGAGCAGCCGGTGCGGACGATGGTGACGAACGTGCAGGGGACAGAGACCGTCCTCAGCTACTGCAACCGGTTCCGCAAGCGCGTGATCGTGGCGTCGAGCTCGGAGGTCTACGGCGACCACCGCGAGGAGCGGCCGCTCGGCGAGGACGACCGGCGGGTCTACGGGCCGACGACAGAGAAGCGTTGGCTCTATGCCGACTCGAAGGCGATGGACGAGCATCTGGCGCTCTCGTACCACTCCGAGCAGGGCCTCGACGCCGTCGTCGTTCGGCTGTTCAACACGGTCGGTCCGCGCCAGAGCGGCAAGTACGGGATGGTGATCCCGAGATTCGTCGACAGCGCCCTCGCCGGCACGCTGCTCGAGATCCACGGCGACGGGACGCAGACGCGTTCGTTCTGCCATGTCAGCGATACCATCCAGGCTCTCGCGGGCCTGATGGCGGCCCGCGAGCTATCCGGCGAGATCTTCAACGTCGGCTCGACCGAGCGGATCCGGATCATCGACCTCGCCGAACGAGTGCGGAAGGCGACCGGCAGCAGCTCCGAGATCGTCTTCGTCCCCTACGACCAGGTCTACGGCGGGGGAATCGAGGACACGCTCCATCGTGAGCCGGCGATCGGGAAGATCGGGAAGGCGATCGGCTGGGCCCCGAGCCGCCGGCTCGACGAGATCATCGCCGACGTCGTCGAGCACCGCCGAGCCGCGGCGCCCGTCCCTTCCTAAGGCGTCGCTTGCGATGCCGTGTTGGAGGCCGTGCCGGCTCCGCCGGCGCGGCCGTTTTAGCTGCGCTCCCGCAGCGGCGGAAAGAGGATCACGTCGCGGACATTGTCGCCACCCGTCAGAACCATCGCCAGCCGGTCGATCCCGAGCCCTAGCCCGCCGGTCGGTGGCATGCCGTACGCCAGCGCCTCGACGTAGTCGGGGTCGCCCGGCTCTCCTCCGACCTCGGCCGCCTGTTGCTCGAAGCGCGCCGCCTGCTCGTCCGGCTCGTTCAGCTCCGTGAACGCGTTCCCGAGCTCCGTCCCACCCACGAAATACTCGAACCGCTCGACGATCGACGGATCCTCGTCGGTCGCGCGCGCGAACGGCGAGAGCTCGACCGGGTAGTCGTGCAGGATCGTCGGCTGGATCAGCGTCGGCTCGACGAAATGGCTCAGCGCGTGGTCGACGAGCTGCGCCCAGCTTCGATCCTGCGACGTGTCGACGCCGCGCTCGTCCATCCGCGAGCGCAGCTCGTCCGCGTCCCGGGTCCACAGCCCGTGCTCCTCGAGCGCGTCGAGCAACTTGATCCGCCGCCATGGCGCCTTCAGGTCGGCCTCGTGGCCGCGGAAGGCGACGGTCGTGCCGCCGGTCGTCTCGCGGGCGACGGTCTCGACGAGCTGCTCGATCCGCTCCATCTGGTCGCTGTAATCGGTGTAGGCCTCGTACCACTCGACCATGGTGAACTCGGGCACGTGCTTGTACGAGAAGCCCTCGTTGCGGAAGTCCTTGCCGAGCTCGTAGACCTTCTCCAGGCCGCCGACGATGAGGCGCTTCAGGTAGAGCTCGGTCGCGATCCGCAGGTAGTAGTCGGCGTCGAGCGCGTTGTAGTGGGTGACGAAAGGCTCAGCGAAGGCGCCGCCGTAGCGCGGCTGCAGGACCGGCGTCTCGACCTCCAGAAAGCCCTCGCTGTCGAGATAGCCGCGGATCGCGCTGACGATGCGGGTGCGAAGTGCGAAGTCGGCGCGCGTCTCCTCGTTCGTCAGCAGGTCGAGGTAGCGCTGGCGATAGCGGGTCTCGACGTCGGTCAGGCCGTGGAACGTGTCGGGCAGCGGCCGCTTGATCTTGGCGAGCAGCTCGAGCTCGTCGACGGCGAGCGACGGCTCGCCGCGCTTCGCGCGCGCGGGCGTGCCCACGACACCGACGATGTCGCCGAGATCAACGTCGATCGCGCCGGCGCGCGACGTGTCGCAGAGCAGCTGGATCCGTCCCGAGCGGTCGACGAGATCGAGGAAGACGAGCTTCCCCATCTCGCGCCGCGCCATCACGCGCCCGGCTAGGCGCCGTATGTCCTCGGCCTCGTCACCGGGCTCGAGCTTCTCGGCCTCGGCGCGCACCGCAGCGATCTCGTCCCGGTCGGGAAAGCGCTTCGGCAGGCTCATGGCCGCGCGAGTCTAGTTGCCGGAGGCTCAGCCCCAGATCAACCAGCCGACGGCAAGGCCGGCGCCGAACACGACCGCGCCGATCACGATCGGAACCCCGGCCGAGAGTGACTGCGAGAAGCTGGTGAGTCGTCGCGCCGGTTTCATCGACGATTCGTAGTGGGGTGGGCGCTTTGTGCTGAGCAGCTCGAATGTCCGCTCGCGGATCCTCTCGGCGTCGATGTCGAGGTCGAGCAAGATCTTGGCCGCGACGCCTTCGCGCTCGCGCACGAGCCCGAGCAGTAGGTGCTCCGTGCCGATGTAGTCGTGGCCGAGCGCAAGCGCCTCGCGCAGCGAGAGCTCGAGTACTCGCTTTGCGCGCGGCGTGAACGGAATCTGCCCGGTCGTCACTTCGTCGCCCTGGCCGACGATGCTCCCGACCCGTGCCCGCACCCCGTCGAGCGTCACGCCCAGCGATGCAAGGACGCGAGCGCCGACCCCCTCCTCCTCGCGTAAAACGCCGAGGAGCAGGTGCTCGGTGCCGATGTAGTTGTGGCGCAAGCGGCGCGCCTCTTCCTGCGCAAGAACGACCACCCGGCGAGCCCGCTCGGTGAACCGTTGGAACACAAATCCACGGTAGCGGTACGTCGCGGAGCCGGGCTTTGCCGGCGTCCGCTCACACAGCTACCGAGTCACGCCTCAGCGTGAAGTCGTCATGGCGCGCCGAAGGCGCGCCGGACTTCACGCTGCTTTGATCTCGAGGATCTTGTACTTCATCGAGCCGCGGGGCGCCGCGACCTCGACGGTCTCGCCCTTCTTGTGGCCGATGATCGCCTTGCCGACCGGCGACTCGTTCGAGAGCTTGTTCTGAGCCGGGTTGGCTTCGGCCGAGCCGACGATGTGATACTCGACGGTCTGCTTTGCGCTGACGTCGCGGAGCTTCACCTTCGAGCCGACCGAGACGACGTCCTTGGCGACGTCCTTCTTGCTGATCACCTTCGCGTCCCGGAGCCGTTCCTCGAGCATCGCGATCCGGTGCTCGAGCAGCGCCTGCTCGTTCTTCGCGTCGTCGTACTCCGCGTTCTCGGCGATGTCGCCGAACTCGCGCGCGATCCTGATCCGCTCGGCGACTTCGCGTCGCTTCTCGTTCGAGAGGTACTCGATCTCCGCCTGGAGCTTCTTGTACCCGTCGGGAGTGAGGATGACTTCCTTCAAAACTGCCCCTTCCTAAGAAAACGCGCGGCGCTTCCGCGCCGTCGCGGCCGCGAATAGTAGCTATAGATTCAGTCGGTCGCAACACTTTTCGAGGCTACGATTTGCGCTCTGTGCAGGTAAATCTCAACGAATCCTGGCGGATCGGCGACGTCGCCATTCCAACCCGTCTCGTCCTGGCGCCGATGGCCGGCGTCAGTGTGCAGGCCTTCCGCCGGCAGGGGCGCCGATTCGGCGCCGGGCTCGTGTGCTCTGAGATGGTCTCGTGCGCCGGCCTCTCGCACGGCAACGAGCGCACGCTGGGCTACCTGCGGATCGCGGCGGACGAGCGGCCGCTTGCGGTGCAGATCTTCGGCTCCGAGCCTGCGCTGATGGCCGAGGCGGCTCGGATGGTCGAGGGCGCCGGCGCCGACATCGTGGACATCAACTTCGGCTGCCCGGTTCGGAAGGTGACGAAGACGGGCGCCGGGGCGACGCTGCTCGACGACCCGGACCGAGCTTGCGAGATCCTGGACGCTGTCGCCTCGACGGTCGCGGTCCCCGTCTCGGTGAAGATGCGGCGCGGGCTCGAAGACGGTTCCCGGGCGTGCCTGTCGGTGGGCCCGCGCCTCGTCGAGGCCGGCGCCGCCTCGCTGACGCTCCACCCGCGCTCGGCACGGCAGATGTACACCGGCACGGCTGATCACTCGCTGACCGCCGAGCTCGTCGCGCTCGTCGGAGTGCCGGTGGTGGCCTCGGGCGACATCACTTCACGCGCGCGGGCGCACGCGGTGCTGGCAACGACCGGTGCTGCCGGGGTCATGGTCGGAAGGGCGGCGCAGGGGAATCCGTGGGCGCTCCGGGAGATCATCGACGGCGATGCCGCCGAGCCGGCGCAGGACGAGATTGTGGCGGAGCTGCTCATGTTCATGCGCGAGACGGTCCGCGAGCTCGGCGAGAGGCGCGCGACCGGATTCCTGAAGAAGTTCTACGGCTGGTACCTCGGGCGTGGTCGCTTCCCGCGGCACGTCAAGGCGGAGCTGACGCAGCTGCCGAGGATCGCGGACGTCGAGGCTCGGCTGCTCGAGGAGGCGCCCGGCGCCCGCTTCATCCTGGCGCGGCTCGAGGAGGAGCTGCCGCAGGGCGATGAGGTGCTGCTCGACCTCCCGATCTCTATTTACGGCGGGGGTTAAGCCTTCAAGTCCGGCTTCGCCTCCGCCGAAGCCATGACGACCTTGAAGGCTTTCCGGGGCGCAGGGTCGCAGCGTTGTGAGCAGAGGCGGGCCAAGCCCGCCTCTGCGACGGCTACGCCTCGTTTCGCTCCCAGACCAGCCTGAGGCCCTCTAGGGTCAGGAAGGGGTCTACCCGGCCGATCGTCTTCGCATGGGGCGCGATCAGCTCAGCAAGGCCGCCGGTCGCTACGACCGGGGCGGTGCCGTCGCCTAGCTCCGTGCGCACGCGCTCGACGATGCCGTCAACCTGACCCGCGAACCCGAAGACGAGGCCCGATCGCAGGGCCGATTCGGTCGTCTTCCCGATGGCGGTGTCAGGTGCGACGAAGTCGACCTTGACGAGCCGCGCCGCACGCTCGAAAAGGGCCTCCATCGACACCTCGATCCCTGGGGCGAGCACCCCACCGACGTACTCGCCTTCCGCAGAGACGACGTCGAAGTTCGTCGACGTGCCGAAATCGACCACGATGCACGGCGCTCCATAGCGCTCGCGCGCTGCGACAGCGTTCGCGATCCGGTCCGGGCCGACCTCGTGCGGGTTGTCGTATCGGACCGGCATTCCCGTACGCACCCCCGGCCCGAGGACGAGCAGCGGCACGGCCGCGGCTCCCGCGAGCTCCTCGTAGGCGCGGACGAGCGCCGGGACGGTCGAGGCGAGGCAGAGGCCCTGGATCGAATCGAGCTCCACGAGCCCGCGGAAGAGGATCGCGAGCTCGTCACCCGTCCGCTGCGGCTCCGTCGCCAGCCGCCAGTGCCGCCCGAGATCGCCGTCCTCGTACAGGCCGACGGCCGTCTGGGTGTTGCCGACGTCGACCGCGAGCAGCCGGGGCATAGCGAAACCGAGGCTATCCCACTAGAGTCGGTCGTAGCTGATGGCTCTTCCGCGCTTCAGGAGCCGGCGCCGGCGGTCGCGTCCGCTCGGCGAAGCGGAGGCTTACGCCCGCTGCCACGGCGACCGAGGCAACGACGTCAAGATCCTCCGGCTGCCCCCGCGGCGTCCCCGCTATTTCGCGATTCTCCGTAGCGGTGAGGAAGTGCGCCGCCGCTTCGAAGAGCGGCTGGACCGCCGCGAGCGCGGCGAGCGCCAGCCGACCTAGAGGCGTCGCTCGCGATGCCAATTTGAAGGTCGTGCGGCCCCGCGTAGGCCTAGAAGCGAAGCGCGCCGTTACTAAGGAAGCTCGTCGTCAGCGGAGAGCGACTCGCCGATGCGCTCCGCGAGCGCCTCGGCCGTCAACCCGGGCTCGTCGCCCTCGCCGCGAAGCTCCTCGACCGTGACGTCACTCGACGTGTACACCTCGGCGCGGGGGATGATCCGCGTCGGCCGGTTCTTGTCCCAGACCCAGACGTCTTCCATCCTTAGGTGGAAGAACGGATAGCTGGCCTGCGGGACGTACTGAAGATCGAGCCGGTTGCAGAGGTATGTCGCGTCCTGCGTCAGCACGCAGTAGCGGAACAGGCCGAAGACGGCGCCGTACTCCTTCTTGAGTCGTAGCTCGAGCTCGGCCTCGTATTCGTCGAGCTCGTCGATGTGCGACATGGGAGGTCATTCTAGCCCCGCGAGCAGGGTCGAAACCGCCCCCCGTCCGGGGACGACCAGCCCGCCGTCCAGCTCCGCGAGCGGCTCCAGGACGAACCTGCGTTCGTGCAGGCGCGGGTGGGGGACCTGCAACCCGGGCTCGTCGACGGTCTCGTGGCCGTAGAGGAGTAGGTCGAGGTCGATGGTGCGGGGGCCGAAGCGGGGGCCGGCCGCACGGTCCCGCCCGAGACGTCGCTCGACCTCGAGCAAGTCGTCGAGGAGCTTTCGCGCAGGCGCGGTTGTGTCGATCATCGCTGCTCCGTTCAGAAACCGCGGCTGCTCGGCGTAGCCGACCGGATCGGTCTCGCGAAGGGTCGAGACGCCGACGACACGCTTGTCAGGCTGCCGGTCCAGCTCTGTCAGCGCGCGCCTGATCGTCGCCTCACGCTCACCCAGGTTGGCGCCCAGGCCGATGAAGGCAGTTGTTGTGCTTTCCTTCCGTGACTTGAGGCGCCGGTTTCTCAGCATCGGAGTCATTCTCGCGGCGCTCGCCGCGACGCCGCAGGCTGCAGCCTCGCTCAACCGAGCGCAGCCTCACGCGGTCGCAGCCGCGCAGGGACGAGCCGCGCTGGTGCAGCTGTCGACGCCCGGAGCGGCGCTGTCCCCGGCGCTCCGGGCCGCCGATGCGAGGCTCGTCGACCCCGATCTCAACGTCTGGCGCCTTCCCGCGCGGACGGCGGCGGAGGCCGTGACGGCGCTCCGCGCCGAGCGCGTGCTTACCCACGCGGAGCAAGACCAGCGGCTCGTCTCATTCACGCACCTGAGCGCGGGCGACCCGCTGCTTCCGGACGAGTGGTGGATTCACGACGTGGGCGACGACCGGGCCGAGCCGCCGGGCCCGGGGGTGCCGCTGACCGTGGTCGACACCGGCGTCGACTTGACACATCCGGAGTTCGCCGGCCGGCCGAACACGGTCGCGCTGAACCAGCAGTTCGTCGTCTCGCAGGACGACTTTCACGGCACCGCGGTGAGCTCCGTCGCGGCGGCGCCGGCCAACGGCCAAGGGATCGTCGGCATCTACCCGCAGGCGCTGTTACAGGAATGGGATTTCGGCGACGGTTCGTTGTCGGACATCCTTGGCGGCCTGAACGCAGCGTCGAAGCGCGGCCGAGGAGTGATCAACTTCAGCGGCGGCTTCCTCGACTTCAGCGCGCTGCTCGAGCAGGCGATCGATCGCGCCCTCAAGCGCGGGTCGGTCGTTGTCGCCGCGGTCGGGAACGACCGCCAGACCGGCAACCGCTCGTTCGTGCCGGCCAGCCTCCCACATGTCCTGACCGTCGGCGCGGACACCCCGACCGACCACGTCGCGTCCTTCTCCAACCGCTCGAGTGCGCTCGACCTCGTAGCGCCCGGCGTCGCGATGCCCGTCGCGGTACCCACCGCCTTCCGCCCGAGCGGGTACGCGAGCTTCGACGGGACGAGCTTCTCGGCACCACTCGTCTCGGCCGCGACGGCTTGGGTCTGGACGGTGCGCCCGCGCCTCGACCCGACGCAGGTCGAAGACGTGATGCGTGATTCCGCCCGCGACGTGGGAGCGCGCGGCTGGGATGCGGACACGGGCTTCGGAATCCTGAACATGCCGGCAGCGCTGGCCCGGCCCGTGCGCACGCGCGATCCGCAGGAGCCGAACGACGACATCAACCTCGTTCGACCGCACGCAGTGACGGCCGCTGGGACGAAGCTCGCCACCCCGGCGTCGCTCGTGGCGCGAATGGACGGCGCCGAGGATCCGGAGGACATCTACCGGGTCTGGGTGCCGGCCGGTGGGAAGATCGCGGCGCGGACGGGCAGCCGTCAGAACGTGGATCTCGCGCTCTGGGGGCCGAAGACGAAGTCGGTCTACGAGCGCGGGAAGGCGCAGCGGCGCGACTTGCTGGCCTTCAGCCGGCACCCCGGCTCGCGCTCGGACGTGGTCAAGGGCGGGAACAAAGCGGCCAGGGGCGCGTACTTCTTCGTTGACGTCTTCCTGGGCAAGCGCGTTCGCGGGGCGACGTACAACCTCAGAGTCTCCGCCGCTCGACGGTAGCCGCGGTCCACTCGACCGGCACACCGAGCCACACCTCCGGCTTCCGCACCCGCACCTGAACGCGCTCGACGGCGAACGAGGCCAGTAGCGCGTCGGCGACCGCGGCCGCCATTGCCTCGAGCAGCCGGAACTGCCGGGCGTCCGACACGTCGCGGATCAGCTGAACCACCTCGCGGTAGTCGACCGTGTCCTCTACGCGGTCGGAAAGCGCCGCGTCCGAAACGTCGAATCGGACGTCGTACACAAACGGCTGCGGCCGGGCGCGCTCCTCCTCCTCGACCCCATGCCGGCCCTCGATCTCGAGCCCGCTCAGCTCGACGGTGACGCTCACGGCGCCACGACGGCGCGCGCGACCGTGAGCGCCTCGACGTGCTCGCGCACGTCGTGCGCGCGAATGATCGTCGCGCCCCGCTCGTAGGCCGCCACCGCCGCGGCGACGCTCGCCGCGGTGGTGCCCGTGGTCGCGTCAGGGTCGCCCATGATCCTCCCGAGCGAGCGCTTCCGCGAGATGCCGACGACGATCGGGCGACCGAGCTCCGTCAGCTCGTCGAGCCGCCGGACGAGCTCGAAGTTGTGCTCGACGGTCTTGCCGAAGCCGATGCCGGGGTCGAGGCAGACCAGCGCCTCAGGGATCCCCTGCGAGACGGCGAAGGCCAGCCGCTCCTCGAGGAAGCGCGCCACGTCGGCGACGACGTCGTCGTAGCGTGGATCCGCCTGCATCGTCCGCGGCTCGCCCTGCATGTGCATGAGGCAGAGGTAGGCGTCGTGCTCGGCGACGACGCTTGCCAGCTCGGGGTCGCCGCGGAGGGCTGTGACGTCGTTCACGAGCTCCGCGCCGAGGTCGAGCGCGCGCCGCGCAACCCCGGCCTTCGCCGTGTCGATCGAGACCGGCAGGCCGCCGAGCCGCTCGAGTACCGGGACCACCCGGCGGAGCTCTTCCTCGAGCGGCACGCCCTCGGATCCTGGCCGAGTCGACTCGCCGCCGACATCGACGATCGCGGCGCCTTCCTCCAGCATCCGCCGCGCCGAGGCGACAGCGTCGTCGGGCGCGAAGTTGGCACCGCTATCCGAAAAGGAGTCCGGCGTCACGTTGACAACGCCCATCACCGATGGCCGTGGGAACCGCTCGTCGATTGGCTTCCTGGGCATCTTGGCGGAGCGTAGTTACCCAAGAGCGATGCCGACGCGCGGGCGGGCTTAGCCCGTCAGCGCACACTCACGGATGAAACGACACTGATCGCGACTTCGTCGCGCTAACCCTTTGCGCCTTCAGGCGGCGGGGGTTGCATAGTGGCGCCCGGGAGCGGGAACGGGCGCGGCTTGGGCTGCGGCTTGCGCGTCGGCTCCTCGGCTGGCGCGGGCACCGACGGCTCCTCTTCCTCCGCGAAGACCTCGTCCTCGGGGGCACCGGCGAGCAGGCGCTCGAACTGGTCCTTGTCGATCGTCTCGCGCTCGATCAGGATCGCCGAGATCTTGTGCAGCTCGCTCATGTGCTCTCGGAGCACCGTGACGGCGAGCTCGTGCGCCTCCTCGATCACACGCTTGATCTCGTCGTCGATCTCGCGCGCGATCTCCTCCGAATAATCCGGCTCGGCACCCATCTCGCGTCCGAGGAACGGCATGTCGTGGTTCCGTCCGAGCACGCGCGGCCCGAGCTTGTCGCTCATGCCATAGCGCATGATCATCTGCTTCGCGATCTGCGTGACCTTCTCGAGGTCGTTCGCGGCGCCCGTCGTCACCTCGTGGAAGACGAGCTCCTCGGCTGCGCGTCCGCCGAGTGTCATCGCCAGCTGCTCCATCAGCGCGGTCTTCGTGGTCAGGTAACGGTCCTCGCGCGGCAGCGAGATCGTGTAGCCGAGCGCCTGGCCGCGGCTGATCACCGAGATCTTGTGCACCTCGTCGGTGTGCTCGAGGTAGTGGCCCACGAGCGCGTGGCCGAGCTCGTGGTACGCAGTGATCTTGCGCTCCTCCTCGGAGAGCAGGCGCGTCTTTTTCTCCGGGCCGGCGATCACGCGCATGATCCCTTCCTCCAGCTCCTCCTGCTCGATCGTCTTCTTGCCGCGGCGGGCGGCGAGAAGCGCCGCCTCGTTGACGAGGTTCGCGAGGTCGGCGCCCGTGAAGCCGGGCGTGCCCGCAGCCAGCGTGTCGAGATCGATCTCCGGCGCGATCGGCTTGCCCTTCGCGTGGACCTCGAGGATCTTGCGGCGGCCGACCCGGTCCGGCCGGTCGACGACGATCTGGCGGTCGAAACGGCCCGGGCGCAGCAGCGCCGGGTCGAGGATGTCCGGCCGGTTCGTCGCGGCGATCAGGATGATGTTGTCCTTCAACTCGAATCCGTCCATCTCGACGAGGAGCTGGTTCAGCGTCTGTTCGCGCTCGTCGTGCCCGCCGCCGAGGCCGGCGCCGCGGTGGCGGCCGACAGCGTCGATCTCGTCCATGAAGACGATGCACGGCGCCGCCTGCTTCGCCTGCTCGAACAGGTCGCGGACGCGGGAGGCGCCGACGCCCACGAACATCTCGACGAAGTCGGAGCCGGAGATCGAGAAGAACGGCACGCCCGCCTCGCCGGCAACAGCGCGCGCGAGCAGCGTCTTACCGGTGCCGGGCGGCCCGTAGAGGAGCACGCCTTTCGGGATCCGCGCGCCGAGCGCCTGGAACTTCTTCGGGTTCTCGAGGAACTCCTTGATCTCGTGCAGCTCCTCGACCGCCTCGTCCACGCCGGCGACATCCTTGAAGCCGATCTTCGGCGAATCCGGCGCCATCCGCTTCGCGCGGCTCTTGCCGAAGCTCATCACCTTCGAGCCGCCGCCCTGCACCTGGTTCATCAGGAAGATCCAGAACGCGAACAGGAGCACGAATGGGAGCAGCGAGGTGAAGAAGCCGATCCACGACCAGTTGCCCGTGCCCTTCGAGTCGTAGTCGACGTCGTGCTGCTGGAGCAGGTTCGTCAGAGCGGGCGCGTTCTGGTCGCTCGGGTAGTGGATCGTTCCCTTCTTGCCGTCCTTGAGCTTGAAGCTGATCGCACGCTTGCTCGGGTTGAACGTCGCAGTTGCGACCTCGCTGTTCTCCACCTTGGTGACGAACTGCGAGGTTGTCAGCTTTTCGCTGCTCTTCCCGTGCGGGATCATCTGGCTCGCCAGATAGACGAGCAGCACGATCACGAAGAGCGGGAAGAGCGCAGAGCGGAAGAAGCGATTCACGAGACCTCTATCGGCAGGGTACCACCGTGCATGAGCATGGCTTAAGGGCGGAGAAGGCGGCGTGACCCGTCTGGGTCAGAGCCCTTCCGGCAGAGCGTCGTCGCTGAGGACCGCGACGTAGGGCAAATTCCGGTACCGCTCGCCGAAATCGAGCCCGTAGCCGATCACGAACCGGTTCGGGATCTCGAACCCGACGTAGCGCACGGGCACGTCGATCTCGCGCCGCCCCGGCTTGGTCAGGAGCGCGCAGACCTCGAGCGTGGCGGGCTCGCGCGATTCGAGGTTCCGCATCAGGTAGGAGAGCGTCAGGCCGGAGTCGATGATGTCCTCGACGACGAGGACGTCGCGGCCCTCGATGTTGATGTCGAGGTCCTTGAGGATCCGGACCACTCCCGACGAATCCGTGCTCGCCCCGTAGCTCGAGATCGCCATGAAGTCGACCTCGCACGGGATCGTCAGCCGGCGCATCAGGTCCGCCATGAAGAACACCGCGCCCTTGAGGACCCCGATCAGGAGCAGGTCGCGCCCCTCGTAGTCGGCCGACACCTCGGCGCCGAGCTCGGCGATCCGGCCGTTCAGGGTTTCGGCATCGATCAGGACCTCGCCCACAGCACTCTCGAGCTCACTGACCGGCCCCTCGCCGGCAGTGGCTCCCGCCGGGCGAAGCCCGGCTCCGCCACCGCCTGACGCTGCTCGCGTCACCGGGCTCTCCGGGCCCGTGTTCGCGACACTGTGCCCTCCGGCCCGGCGCCGCGACCAGCGTCCGAGGAACCCGTCAGTCCGTCTGCGACACGCTCCGCCTTCACGTCGGGATGCTCGACGACGCCGGGGACGGCGACCACCTCGTCGCCGCGGACGACGAGCGGCCATGCCTCGCGCTCCGAGCGAGGGATCTTGGCGTCCACGAACACGTCCTGGATCTTCTTGCGCCGGCCGGCGAGCCGGTCACCGGGCCTCCATCCACGTACCTTAAGGCCTTCGACGCCAGCTTCGATCGTCCACTCGCCCCAGCGGACCGAGCCGTCGAGCGCGACGGGGCCTCGCTCGACCCAAAGGCGATCGTACTCGCGCACGAGCTGGACGCCGTTCCCGAGGTCGAGCCGCTTCGAGCCGACCGGCGACGCGAGCAGCTCGGCTACCGCCG
>JBKOYZ010000008.1:0-2957 GCA_046725655.1 Actinomycetota bacterium
TGTTAAGCATTGTTGAGGCCGCGCCGCCCACATGTGTCAGTTGCTCTATATGTCTGGGGTCACCGCTGCGGTGACGCGGCAGTCACTCGTGCGCCGCACGTGACAAAGAGCCGCGTCGGGGGACAGTCCCCCGACATGGCCGGATTGGCGCAGAATGGCGTCGTGCGCGCTCCCGTCACCGTCGCCTGCATCCAAGCCGAGCCGGTCATCCTCGACCGCGACGCGACGATCGACAAGCTCGAGGCGCTCGCGGCGGAGGCGTCCGGCGGGGGTGCGCGGCTGCTCGTCTTCCCCGAGGCGTTCATCCCCGTCTACCCGTCGTCGCTCTGGGCCCGCGCGCTCGCCGGCTGGGCGGACTCCAGCGCGAAAGAGGTGTTCGCGCAGCTTGCGCGCGAGTCGGTCGAGGTGCCGGGCGAGGCGGCCGACCGGCTCGGCGAGATCGCGCACCGGCATGACGTCTGGCTGGTGACCGGCGTGACGGAGCGCGATCCCCAGCGACCGGGCACGCTCTACAACACGCTGCTCTACCACGCGCCGGACGGCTCGCTGGCCCTGAAGCATCGCAAGCTCGTCCCGACCAACCACGAGCGGCTCGTGTGGGGCCAGGGCGACGGCGGCGGCCTGCGGACGATCGAGACCGACCTCGGCAGGCTGGGCGGCCTGATCTGCTGGGAGAACTACATGCCGCTTGCGCGGTTCGCCCTCTACGAGTCGGGCGTCGAGATTTACGTCGCGTCGACCGCCGACGACGGCGAGGAGTGGCAATCGACGCTCGTGCACATCGCGCGCGAGTCGCGCGCCTTCGTGATCAGCCCCAGCCACTTCCAGCGGGCAGCGGCCTACCCCGCCGACTTCCCGCTCCGCGACCTCCTGGCCGGAGCCGAGATCGTCGGCCGCGGCGGCAGCGCGATCCTCGCGCCGGACGGGTCGTACCTGGCGGGACCACACTACGACTCGGAGGCGATCCTCTACGCCGAGCTCGACCCGGCGCGTCTCGACGCCGAACGCCAGCGCTTCGACCCCGCCGGCCACTACCACCGCCCGGACGTGTTCAGCCTGCGCGTCCGCTCACCCGACGGCCGCGGCGTCTCGCGTCGCCGCCACCGGGCAGAAACCTCGTAGTACGAAGATTTTCTCGCCGCGCTGCGGGCAAGAGCAAGCGACAACCGAGAGGCGGGCAAAAGGACGGGGTGCGAAATGGCCGAGCTGGTCGCTGATTCCGTGCTGAAACGGCTGACCGAGTGGGGCGTCCACCGGGCACGATCCCGCTGAAGAAGATTCCGGTGCGCGACGGCCGCTGGGAGTCGGGCTGATCCGACCCGTTCTAAACTCGCCCCGACGGGCTACGAGAGGACGCGAGTGCCGCTCACGAAGCTGATCGCCCAATGGCCGGTCGTACGCCAGTTCCGGGAAGGCGACCCCCTCGGGCTCGGCCGCTCGGTGCGGTCGGAGCGATCGCGAGCGCTGAAGCCTCGAGTCGACGACGTCGACCACGTCGTCCAGTCGATCTGCCCCTACTGCGCGGTCGGCTGCGGACAGCTCGTGTACGTCAAGGACGGCGAGATAACGCACATCGATGGCGATCCCGCGAGCCCGATCTCGCGCGGACGCCTCTGCCCCAAGGGGCAGGCGTCCAAGTCGTATGTCCAGAGCCCGCTGCGCGAGTACAAGGTCAAGTACCGACCCCCATACGGCACCGCCTGGGAAGAGCTCTCGCTCGACGACGCGATGGACATGATCGTCGACCGGATCATCGACACCCGCGCCGAGACGTGGCAGGAACGAACGGACTCCGGGGATCCGGCGAACCGCACGATGGCGATCGGGAATCTGGGCGGCGCCACGCTCGACAACGAAGAGAACTACCTGATCAAGAAGCTCTGCATCGCGCTCGGCATCGTCCAGGTCGAGAACCAGGCCCGCATATGACACAGCTCCACGGTCCCCGGTCTGGGGACCTCGTTCGGACGAGGCGGGGCCACGGACTACCAGCAGGACCTGCAGAACTCAGACGTGATCACGATCATGGGCTCGAACATGGCCGAGAACCACCCGGTGGGCTTCCAGTGGGTGATGGAGGCCAGGGAGCGCGGCGCACGCGTCTTCCACATCGACCCGCGCTACACGCGCACGAGCGCGATGGCGACCGACTGGATCGGCATCCGCGCCGGCTCGGACATCGCCTTCCTCGGCGGCGTCGTCAACTACATCCTCGAGCACGAGCGCTACTTCGAGGAGTACGTCAAGCGCTACACGAACGCCCCGGTGATCATCAACGAGGACTTCATGGACACCGACGACCTCGACGGCTTCTTCTCGGGCTGGAACCCCGAGGAGGGCAAGTACGACGTCGGCACGTGGCAATACGAAGGCATGGAGGTACACGGCGCCGCCGGCCAGCGGGAGCAGAGCTTCCAGCCCACGCGCGGTGAGCAGTCGGGCCACGGCGGCCACGGTGCCGGCCTGAAGCACGGCGAGCCGCCCGCCGAAGACGAGACGCTCCAGCATCCGCGCTGCGTCCTCCAGCTCCTGAAGAAGCACTTCGCGCGGTACACGCCCGAGCTCGTGGCCGAGACGTGCGGCTGCTCGGTCGAGCAGTTCCTCGACTATTGCGACGCCGTCTGCGAGAACTCGGGCCGCGAGCGAACCGGCGCCTTCTGCTACGCCGTCGGCTGGACGCAGCACACCGTCGGCGTCCAGTACATCCGCACGGCGGCGATCATCCAGCAGCTCCTCGGGAACATGGGCCGGCCGGGCGGCGGCATCATCGCGCTCCGCGGCCATGCGTCGATCCAGGGTTCGACCGATATCCCGACGCTCTTCAACATCCTGCCCGGGTACCTGCCGATGCCCCACACGGAGACCTACGGCGACGTCGACAGCTTCATCGAGGCCAACACGTCGCCGACGGGCTGGTGGGGTCACTTCGACGCGTACTGGGTCAGCCTGATGAAGGC
>JBKOYZ010000017.1:0-31023 GCA_046725655.1 Actinomycetota bacterium
ACCTCGCGCTATCCCCAGATGGTCGAGTTCGAGGTGTTGGGCCGCGTCACGATCGAACCGGTGCCGGTGCCCGCCGATTGCACGGACGGCTTCACCGCCGCGTACTGGCGCCGACCGAACGCCTATCTCGACGAAGCCATACGGGCGAACATGTCAACCTTCGGCCTGCTCGATGGTCGGCTCGTGGCCGACGGTGTCGCTCGGCTCGCGCGCGATCTCACCGATCGCTCCTGGCACAGCCGCTACGCCTCACTGCTGACCTTGCCCGAACTCGATGTCGGCTACCGCCTCGTCGTCGCCGAACTCGGCTAAACCCCGACCCTCGGCCCCCTTCTCGCGTCACGTGCCCTCCCGGCGGCCCGTCTCCGAGTCCATCAGCCAACGACGACAACGCCCGGAGTGCTACAGCACTTCGATCGCTACGCATCTTCGACGGCGGGCGCCGCTCCGTTCCCGTCGTCTTCGAAGATGATCGAGAGGATGTGGTGCTTGAGCTCGGCGAAGCGCGGCGTGCCGATGTCGTCGAGGGAGCGCGGGCGCGAGATGTCGACGGCGACGACCTCGCGAATCCGGCCGGGCCGCCGACTCATGACGAAGATCGTGTCGCCGAGGAAGATCGCTTCGTCAATGTCGTGTGTGACGAAGGCGATCGTGCGGCGATGGTGCTCCCAAACCTCGGTCAGGAAGCGCTGCGCCGCGGCTCGCGTGAGCGCGTCGAGGGCGCCGAACGGCTCGTCCATGAGCAGCACCTTGGGATCGTTCGCGAGTGCGCGCGCGATCGCCACGCGCTGCTTCATTCCCCCCGAAAGCTCTTTCGGGTAAGCCCCGGCGAACTCCGTCAGCCCCATCTCGGCGAGAAGGCCATCCGAGATCCGACGCCGCTCGCTGCTCGACATCCGCTTGAGCTTCGGCCCGAACTCGACGTTCTCTCGCACCCGTAGCCACGGGAAGAGCGTGTACGACTGGAAGACCATCCCGCGGTCGACGCCGGGACCGTGGATCGACCTTCCGTCGAGGAAAACCGCGCCGCTCGTCGGTCGTACGAGTCCGGCCATGACGTTGAGGAGGGTCGACTTTCCACATCCGGAGGCGCCGACGATGCAGGCGAAGTGGGCGTCCGGGATCTCGAGCGACACGTCGTCGATCGCCTGCACCTCGCCCCGGCGCGTCCTGAAGACCATCGTGAGCTTTTCGACGGAGATCGCGCTCATCGCGAGACGCGTTCTGCATACGGGAACAGGACCCGATAGAGGATCCGGAAGAACGCGTCGGTGAGCAGACCGAGGACGCCGATAGTCAGGATTCCTGCCATGATCTTCTCCGTCTCGAGGAACCGGCTCGAGGCGAGGATGACGTGGCCGATACCGGTGCTTGCAGCGACGAGTTCGGCGACGATCAGGTACGTCCAGGCCCAGCCGATCCCGATCCGAAGATTGTCGACGATTCCCGGCCAGGAAGCGGGCAGGAGCACCCGCCAGAAGACCTGCCACCTCGACGCGCCCAGCGTGTAGGCGATGTTCAGCAGCTCCTTGGAGACGTTCGCGGACACGTCGGCAATCATCAGGGTGAGTGGGAAGAAGACACCGATGAAGATCACCGCCACCTTCTCCTTCTGGTAGATCCCGAACCAGATGATGAGGAGCGGGATGAACGCCGAGGCCGGCATGTAGCGCACCGCGGCGATCACCGGCTCGAAGAACGCCTGGGCGACCCGGAACGAGCCGATCGCGACCCCGAGGGGGATGGCAATGACGGCCGAGAGCAGAAACCCGAGGCCGATCCGCTCGGTGCTCGCCCAGACGTCGTGGATGAAGCCCTCGTGGGCGAACATGTCGTAGAGCGCGCCGCCTACTTTGCCGGGCGTCGGCAGGAAGAACGGGTTGATGTGACCCTGGTAAGAGAGCACCGACCAGATGGCGCCGATAACGACGAAGCTCGCGAGGCCGAGCAATACGGCGAGCCAGACCGGAATCGGCTCCTTCGGCGCGAGGTACCGCGAAAACGGTTGACGCGAGGGCCGAGCGACGACCTCAGGCGGCCGCCGCTCGGCACCGACGTCGGGCGCTGGCGCGCCTGCCGTTTTACTTCGATGCGTTGATGAAGGTTGGGTCAATCGCTGTCTTTGCGTTCGGAAGCTTCTTGATCTCTCCGATTCCCTTCCAGAAGCGCGCGGACGAATTGAAGATCTTGTAGATCGGTCCCGGTTTCTTCTTTGTTCCGTAGTACTTCGTGCTCGTCGCGATCGGCCAGAGTGGCACGTCCTTCATCGTGGCGCGGATCTCGCTCGGCGACTGCCCGAGATAGTCATGGACGTCCTTGAACGCCTTGTCCGGGTTCGTCCGGATCAGCCGCATCGCGTCCTTGTACGCCTTGATGAAGCTCATGACCGCGGAGCGATGGCGCTTGATGAAGCTCGGCTGGAAGGCGACCTGGTCGGTGATGATCGTCGGGTACTTCTTCGTCGAGACAAGCACATGGCCGCTCGGGTTCTGCTCCGCCCGCGAGAGCCACGGTTGCCAGGTCACGGCGACGTTGACGCGCCCGGCGGCGAACGCCGCCCCTGCGTCACCCGAAGTCAGGTTGATCTGATCCACGTCCTTGAGCGTCATGTGGTGCTTGCTGAGGACGTATGCGAGCAGCCATTGGCTAGTCGAGCCGTCGCTCACCGCCACCTTTTGGCCCTTCAGGTCTTCGACCCGCTTGATGTCCTTCGTCGCCACGATGCCGTCGCCGCCCACCGAGGCATCAAGGCCGAGAACCTCCACCGAGCGAATACCCCGTGCGTTCGTACGCGAGAACGTGTCGACCGTCGTCGCGATCGCGTCGAGGCTGCCGGCCTTGAACGCGTTGAAGCGTTGGACCGGGTCTTCGATCACGGTGTACGAGACGTTGAGCCCGTGTTTCTTGTAGTAGCCCTCCTTCGCCGCGATCACGAGCGCCATGTAGCCGTTCCATGTCGAGAAGGCCAGCCTGATCTTCGTGGCCTTCGCGCCCGTCGCGGCATTATTCGCGGTCGTCCCGCCGCCGGCGGCGACGAGCGCCGCGAGCAAGACGGCGAGAGCCGCAATCGCCGATTTCCGCATGCTGCCTCTCCTCCTCCTCTTTGATTCCCTAGTCTCTAAGACGCGTCATTCTCGTCAACGGCTGTTCCGAATCCAACCTCCTCTCTCCGCACGGTCGAGCGCCCGCCTCAGCCCTTGGACGATCGCGTCGATCTCCTCGCTCGTGATCATGAACGGCGGCGAGAGATGGATTGCGGAGCCTCGGAGCGACCGCGTCAGTACCCCCTCCTCGCGCGCAGAGAGGATGACCTCCTCGATCAACGCGGGCTCTCGCTCGAGCGTCTCCGGCTCGATCTCAACCGCCCCGACAAGACCGATCGCCCGGGTTTCGCCGACGAGGGGGTGGTCGCCGAGCGAGTGGACCCGCTCGGCGAAAGCGGGCTCGAGCTCGGAGACGCGCTCGACGAGATTCTCCCGCTCCAGGATGTCAAGGTTCGCGAGCGCCGCGGCGCAGCCGGCGGCGTGGCCGGAGTAGGTGTAGCCATGGCGGAACCAAAGCCCGTCGCCGGTCCAGAACGGCTCCTGCACGCGTCGTCCGACGATGACCCCGCCGACGGGGAAGTAACCCGATGTGACGCCCTTGGCGAACACGATCATGTCAGGCTCGATATCGAAGCGCTCGCACCCGAACCATCGCCCGAGTCGGCCGAAGCCGGTGATCACCTCGTCGTCGATCAACAGCACGTCCCGCTCTCGGCACAGCTCGGCGATCGCTGGCCAGTAGCCGTCCGGCGGCGGGATCACGCCTCCGGCACCGACGACCGGCTCGCCGATGAAGGCGGCGACGTTGCCGGCGCCGATCCGATCTAGCTCGGCGGCGAGGGCATCGACGGAGTTGGCATCGACGTGGACGCAGTCGGGGACGATCGCGCCGAGGCCTTCCGCATTTGCCGAGATCCCGCCGAGACTCGTGCCGTAAGCGTGCATGCCGTGGTAGGCGAAGCGGCGGGCGATCAGGATGCGCTTCTCCGGCCTCTCGACGGCGCTCCAGTAGCGCCGTGCAAGCTTCGCCGCCGTCT
Source organism: Actinomycetota bacterium (assembly GCA_046725655.1). Classification (GTDB taxonomy): domain Bacteria; phylum Actinomycetota; class Thermoleophilia; order Gaiellales; family Gaiellaceae; genus 13-2-20CM-68-14. The sequence goes on from JBKOYZ010000017.1 coordinate 4,082, forward strand.
CGACGGCGTCAGAGCCACCCGACGTGAGAAACACCTTCGCATCGACCATCGGCGCTAGCTGGGCGACGCGCTCGGCGAGCGCCAGGGCAGGCTCGTTGCAGTAGACGCCGAAGCTCGAGTAGGCGGGAAGCTCGCGCAGCTGCCGCTCGACAGCCGCCGCGATCTCGTCGCGGCCGTAACCGACGTTGCAGAACCAGAGCCCGGCGGTCGCGTCGAGAAAGCGGCGGCCTTCGCGATCGGCGACCTCGCACCCTTCGCCGCTCACGAGCACGAGCTCGTTGCCCGCGACTTGCGCCATGTTCGCGAACGGATGCCAGAAGGCGGTCTCCCGCTTCACCTGCGGCCGAGTTTTGGCCGGCGCCGGAAGGTCGGGCTGGCCGAGCCTCGCGCCCAAACCATCGAGTGTTCGCTCGATCGTCTTTCGCGCGACCCCGGCGATCATCCGCTGGCCGACGGCCGCGACCGGGCCGCTGACCTTGAACTCACCCTCGTAGCGGACGACCGTCTCGTCTCGCTCGCCCGGTTCAAGCGTCATCACGCCGCGGCCGTTCAGGCGTCCGGCCTTTCCCTTCGTCTCGACGACGATTGTGCACGCCGTCGGTGGCCGTTCGTCCTCGTAGCCGAGCACCCCCTCGTAGACGTCCTTGACAGGGCCGACCGCGAGCGAGATCCGCGTTCGGTACCGGCGGGCGCCGTCGGCAGCCGGCTCGACCTCGCCGGCGCCCGGCATTGCCCGCCCGAGCTCCTCTGCGTCGGTGAGGAGACCCCATACGCGATCCGGCGCCCCAGAAAGAAGCTTCTCGCCCGCGATGTGCGTCACCTGACGGCCTCCCTCGAACCGGCCGCCTCCGCGATTTGCTCGGGCGTGAACGGGACGACGCTGAGCCGCCTGCCGAGCGCATCGGCGAGCGCGGCCGCCACTGCGGGCGCGGGCGCTCCGATCGGTGGCTCGCCGATCCCGCGCGCTCCGTACGGGCCCAGGCCCTCGCCCGACTCGAGCACAATCGGCTCGATCTCCGGCGCCTCGACCGCCGTCGGGATCAGGTACTGCGCGAACGAGCCCGTTAGGTTGATGCCGTCCTCGTATACCACTCGCTCCGACAGCGCGTAGCCGAGACCCATCACGACGCCGCCCTCGATCTGACCCTCGACGCTCTGCGGGTTGATTGCCCGTCCGACGTCGTGTGCCGCAACATAACGAAGCAGTTGTACACGCCCCGTCTCCGCGTCGACCTCGACGTCGGCCGCGTGGCAGCCGTACGTAAAGTCGGGGAAGACACGGCCGCGCCACGACGCCTCGCTGCGCCAAGCCTCACCGCCTGGGGCCCGGAAGATCGAGAGCCGGTGCCATGCAACCTGGCGTCGCGCCGCCGCGGCTACCACGTCGGCGAACTCGACACGGCGGTTGCCGGCCCGGATGCCTTCATCCGCGAACTCGACCTCGTCGGGCTGCGCCTCGAGCAGCTCGGCGGCGAGCGGTCGCAACTGCTCCCGGAGCTCACCCGCCGCCTGGACGACAGCGTTTCCGGACATGTAAAGCTGCCGCGTGGCTGTAGTCGTCCCCGTCAGCGGTGTCAGCGCTGAGTCGCCGATGTGGATGACGACGCGGTCGGGGCCGACGCCGAGCACATCCCCGGCGAGCTGGACGAGCGACGACGCCTGGCCGCCACCGATGTCCGGGACGCCGATGCGAACCACGAGCGTCCCGTCGAGCTCGAACCCGACCCAGGCGCTCGACCAGTCGTTGAGCCAGACGCAGCGGCCGTAGGGCTGCAGGTTGCACACGACGCCGCGGCCGACCAGGCGATCGGGCCCCGACGGCTCCGGTAGCGGCCCCAGCGACTCCTCGATACGGTCGGCGAGCTCCGGCAGCGCGACGTGCGTGTCAAGCGTCTGGCCGACGGCAAGCGTGTCGCCTCGTTTGAGGAAGTTCCGGCGCCGAATCTCCAGAGGGTCGAGCCCGAGGCGCTCCGCGAGCCGGTCCATCTGCCCTTCGTAGGCGAGCGCGACCTGCATCGCGCCAAACCCGCGCATCGCGCTGCATGGGGTGTGGTTCGTGTAGACGACGCGTGCGTTGACGCGGACGTTCGGGGATCGGTAGGGGCCTTGGGCACAGGTCGTCGCGTACAGCAGGACGAGCGCGGACAGGAAGGCATACGCACCGCCATCTGCGACGATCTCGATGTCCTGAGCCAGGAGACGCCCGGAGGTGTCGCAGCCGGTTCGGTAGCGGAGCACCATCGGATGGCGCTTCTGCCGTGCCAACAACGACTCCGAGCGGCTCCAGACCATCCTCACCGGCCGTCGGGTGCGCAGGACCACGAGCGCGAGAAACGGCTCGACGGTCATGTCCTCCTTGCCGCCGAAGCCTCCCCCGACGTACGGCGCGATCACGCGGACCCGGTTCTCGGGGAGGCGCAGGATCTTGGCGACGTCGCGGAAGTGCTCGATCACCTGTGTGGCGGCACGAATCGTGATCACACCGTCGGCTTCGAGCCAAGCGACGCCCGCCTCGGGCTCGAGGTACGCGTGATCGACGAACGGCGTGCGATAGGTCTCCTCGACGACGGCCTGCGCATCGGCGAGCGCCGCTTCGACGTTGCCCTCGTGGATCTGCCAGCTAGCGAGCAGATTGCCGCCCTCGTGGACCAGTGGCGCCCCCGGCTCGAGCGCCGCCTCCGGATCGGTCACCGCCGGCAGCTCCTCGTACTCGACGTCGATCTCGGTGAGCGCGTCCAGCGCTGCATCTTCGGTCTCCGCCGCGACGAGCGCGACCGGCTCCCCGTGGTAGCGGACGACGTCCTCGGCGAGGACGTTCGCGCGCGCCTTCAACGCGCCGACCTGGAACGTCTGGCCGGGAACGTCGACCCACACGGCATTCTGCGGCACGTCATCTGCGGTCAGCACGCAGACGACCCCGGGGACAGCCTCGGCAGCCGACGTGTCGACGCGGACGAGGCGGGCGTGGGCATAGTCCGAGCGTCTGAGAGCGGCGTGAAGCATTCCCGGAAGGGCGTGGTCGGCGGCGTAGCGCGTGCTGCCCGTCACCTTCTCGACCGCGTCGTGCCGGACCAGCTCACGCCCCACGGTGCCGGCAGGCCGCTCGCCAACCGCCGCCGTCATGTGCTCAGCTCCGAGTTCCGGTAAGCCTCGACCGCCTCGATGATCTTCCCGTATCCCGTACAGCGGCAGAGGTTTCCGGCGAGGCTCCGACGCAATTCAGCGGCGTCGCCGGCCAAACCCAGGCTGACCGCCTCGAGTGCGCCCAGCACCATGCCGGGCGTGCAGAAGCCACATTGTACGGCGCCGCGCTCGACGAGCGCTCTCTGGAGCGGGTGGAGCTCGCCGTTGCGCGAGAGCGCCGCGACAGTCTCGATGGTCGCGCCGTCGGCCTGGACGGCGAGGACGCTGCACGAGTTGACGGCCGTTCCGTCGAGAAGGACTGTGCAGGCGCCGCACACGCCCTCCCCGCAGCCGTACTTCACGTCGACCGTCCCAGTCTCCTCGCGCACGAAGCGAAGGAGCGTCACGTGCGGCTCGACCAGGCTGCGCACATGCCGGCCGTTGACGATGAGTTCGATCCGACGTGTCATGTCGCTGCTGCCCAGGCTTGCTCGAGCGCCCGCCGCGCACAGACACCCGCCAGCCGCCTCCGGAACGACGCAGAGACGAAGGCATCCTCCTCTGGCTCGACCGCCTCCTCGACCGCCTCTTGCACGCGCCGCAGCAGCTCCTCTCCAAGCGACTCTCCCCTCGCGACTTGCTCAGCCGCCCTGGCGCGTACCGGCCGGTCGGCAACGCCCACGAGCGCGAGCCGCGCGTCCGCGCAAGCTCGCCCGTCCCCCTCGAGCGTCACCGCCGCCGCGGCGGCCGCTGTGGCGAAGTCGTCGGCTCGTCCGGCTGCCTCCTCGAACCCGATCCCACTCCCCTCGGGGAGCCTGTTTAGCTCGGCAGCGACGATGAGCTCGCCGTCGTCGAGAGCAGTCTCGAGATAGCCGAGGAAGAACTCGTCGAGGGCGATCCGGCGCTCGCCTGCCTGGCCGCGGACGACGATCTCGCCTCCATGGAGCAGCGCGACCGCGCCGAGCTCCCCGGCCGGATCAGCGTGCGCAAGCGATCCCCCGAAGGTGCCACGGTTGCGCACGCGCGGGTTACCGATGTGCCGCGCAGCTACGGCTGCGAGCGCGATGAGTTCCCGCGCCTGAGAGCCCAACTCGAGCTCGCGGTGCGTCGTGCGGGCGCCGATGCGAACGCGCCCGTCCGCGACTTCGATGCCCTCGAGCTCGAGGGCGCCGATGTCGACGAGCAGGTCCGGCTGGGCAAGCCTGAGACTCAGCATCGGCACCAGGCTCTGGCCGCCGGCGAGCACCTTGGCGTCAATCGGCCGCGCGAGGAGCGTGACCGCCTCGTCGAGGCTGCGCGGGCGCTCGTACTCGAACGGCCGCGGGATCAAACGTCCCAACCCGCGTCGACGACGATGTCCTTTCCGGTGATGTTGCGCGCTCCGGGAGAGACCAGAAAGCGAACGGCGTGAGCGACGTCGACAGCTTCGATGAAACGGCCGAGCGCCGTCTGCGAAGCGAAGTCGCGATAGACAGCCTCCGGCGTCTTACCGAGCTTGCGCGCCTTCTCGTTCACGATCCTCGTCATGCGATGACCGTGCGTGACGTTCGGACAGACCGTGTTGACGGTGATCTCGTGCTCGCCGAGCTCGAGTGCGAGCGTGCGGGTCAGCCCGCGGACGGCCCACTTCGAGGATGAGTAGGCGACGCGGTTGCGGTAGCCGCGCAGCCCAGACGTGCCGGCGATGTTGACGATCCGGCCGCCGCGGCGGGCGATCAAGTGAGGGATCGCGTGCTTGCAGGGCAGGAACGTCCCGAGGACGTTCACGTCCAGCACGCGTCGGAAGTCTTCGCTCGACACGTCCTGGGCCGGCGTCTCAATCGGGCCGATCACACCGGCGGCATTCACGAGGATATCGATCCCCCCGAAGCGCTCCAGGCCCGCGCCCACCATCGCCTCCACCTGCGCCTCGGCGGTGACGTCGCAAGCAACGATCAGGCTCTCGCGTTCGGGGTACTCGTCGTCCAGCTCCGCCGCGCGGGCTTCGAGCGCCTCGCTGTCTCGGCCGGCGAGGACGACGTGTGCGCCGTCGCAGGCAAGGATGTTCGTAATCGCCTCGCCGAGCCCCTTCGCTGCACCCGTCACCACCGCCACCTTGTTCCGCAGCGGCGGATCCGCGAACGCGCCCCAAGGGCGCTCCTCCCTCAACGCCATGCCGGCCCAAGTGAGCAACCCGCGTCGCGCACGTGTTCAGACCTTGATCACGACCATGCGCTCCTCGGTCATGTCGCGCACGGCGTAACGCGGCCCCTCGCGCGTGTTGCCGGAGGCTTTCACTCCCCCGTACGGCATCTGGTCGACGCGGAAGGTCGGCGCTTCGTTGACGGTGACGCCGCCGAAGTCGAGCTGCTCGCTTGCGGTGATCGCGGTCGTCAGATCGTTCGTGAAGATGCCTGCCTGGAGCCCGTACTCGGTGCCGTTCGCGAGCGCGATCGCTTCGTCCAACGTCGCGAACCGTCGGAGGCCGAGAAACGGCCCAAAGATCTCGCGCTGCCAGGCGCGGATGTTAGTTGGAATGCCGTCGAGGACGGTCGGAAGGAGATGGCCGCGCTCCGCCGTTCCGCCCGCGAGCCCCTCGGCGCCGCTCGAAAGCGCTTCGTCGGTCCAATCCGCGACTCGGTCGCGCGCGGCGTCGTCGATCAGCGGGCCGACGTCGGTGTCGGGCTCTTCCGGATTGCCCACGTTGAGCTTCTCGACCGCCGTCACGAGCCGTGCGGCGAAGTCGTCGTGGACCCTCTCGTCGACGAGGACCCGCTGCACCGAGATGCACGACTGGCCGGCGAAGCCGTTCCCGCTGACAGCGGCCCCCTCGGCGGCGGCGTCGAGGTCGGCGTCCGCGCAGACGATCAGCGGTGTCGAATTGCCGAGCTCGAGCTTGACGCGCTTCTTTGGTGCGCGTGCGGCGAGGTCCCAACCGACCTCCGCCGACCCCGTGAACGTGATCAGCCGTACCCGCTCGTCTCCGACGAGGACGTCGCCGATCTCGTCGGCGGGCCCGCTCACGATCGAGAGCCACCCCGATGGAAGTCCCGCCTCGTGGAATGCACCGACGAGCTCGATCGCGGCAAGCGGCGCGGCGGAAGCCGGCTTGAGGACGACGCCGCAGCCGGCGGCGACAGCCGGTGCGATCTTGTGTGCGGCGAGGTTGAGCGGGAAGTTGAACGGCGTGATCGCGCCGACCACGCCTACAGGGATCCGGATCGTGTGACCGCGGTGGCCCTTGCCCGCCGGGTGCGCGTCGACCGCGACACCACGGCCCGACAGCGTGCGCGCCTCGATCGCGGAGAAGGTGAGCGTCTGCACGCATCGGTCGACCTCGACGAGACCCTGCTTCAGCGGCTTCCCGATCTCCTGTGCGAGCAGTCTGGCGAGCTCCTCGCGCCGCGATCCGATCGTGGACGCGGCACGGTCGAGAATCTCGGCGCGCTCGTGGGCGAGGAGCGGTTCGTTCATCGCATTGGCGGCAGCGTCGATCCCGGCGCGCGTCTCCGCGCCGCCGACGACGGGCACCGAGGCAATCGCCGACCCGTCCCAGGGCGAGCGAACGATCCGGGTCTCGCCATGGGTCACGGCCTTGCCTGCGATCGTCAGCGACCTCAGCTCGACCGACTGCTCGACCTGAGCCAGGAAAGATCACCCCCAATCGACGCCGAAGGCGATGCTATAGCATCGCCTTCGGCGCGTGGGAGCGGCTTCCGTCCGATGAAAAGCGGCGCCGAGGCGCGCGTCGGACTCGACGCGGGTGGCACGTTCACCGACGCAATCGTGCTCGATGCGAATGGAACGGCTCGACCGTTGAAGGCGCCGAGCGACGCGCCTGTCGCGGAGATCCTCTCGCGCTGTGGGGACCTGCTCGCCACGCGGCGGCCGGGCGCCGTCATCGCCGGGACAACCCGAATTACGAATGCCATCCTGGAGGGGAGACTCGCGCGGACGGCGCTCGTGACGACTGCGGGGTTCCGGGACGTACTCGCGATCGGCAGGCAGGCGCGCGACGACCTTTACGACCTGCGTCGCGCAGCACGCGTGCCGCCGCCCGTGCCGCGCGCGCTCAGCTTCGAAGCCGCCGAGCGGCTCGCGGCAGACGGGACGGCCGTCCTCGCGCTGAGCGACGAGGAGGCGCAGCGTGTCGCGGCAGCGGTGCGGGAGGCCGGGGTCGAGGCAGTGGCTGTGTGTCTGCTCCACTCCTACGCGAACCCCGAGCACGAGAAGCTGCTCGGCGAGGCACTCGGGGACGGCTTGTTCCGCTCGCTCTCTCACCGGGTGTCGCGCGAGCAGCGCGAGTTCGAACGTGCGTCGACGACGGCGCTGAACGCGGCGGTGATGCCCGCGATCGATGCCTACCTCGGCACGTACGAGAACGCCCTCTCCCAAGTCTTCCCGGACGTGTCCTCCTTCGTCGTCCACTCGGCCGGCGGGATGATGCTCGGCGAGCGCGCGCGGCTGCTTCCGCTCGCCACGGTGATGTCGGGGCCCGCGGCGGGCGTCGCGGCGACGGCGCGACTCGCACGCCGGCTCGGCCTCGCACGCGTGGTCTCGATCGACATGGGCGGCACGAGCACCGACGTCTGCCTGCTGCGCAACGGGGTGCCGGCCTCGGCACGTGACCGCCGGCTCGCCGGCCACGCCGTGCGATTGCCTTCCGTCGCGATCGAGACGATCGGCGCGGGCGGCGGGTCGATCGCCTGGGTCGACGACGTCGGCGCGCTCCGCATCGGCCCGAAGTCGGCCGGTGCTGATCCGGGGCCGGTCTCCTACGGGCGCGGCGGCGTCGAGGCGACCGTGACGGACGCGGATGTCGTGCTCGGCCTCGCCGGTGGCTTCGGCGGTGAGCTTGAACTCGACGCGGAGCTTGCGTCCGAGGCGTGCGAGCGGCTGGGCACGAAGCTCGGCCTCTCGGCGGTCGAGGCCGCGCGTGCGGTCACCGAGGTGGCGCATGCCGAGATGGAGCGGGCGCTACGCCTCGTTACCGTCCGTCGCGGCCACGACCTTCGCGCCCAGACGCTCGTTGCCTTCGGCGGCGCTGGTCCGATGCACGCCGGGGCAGTGTCGTTGTCGGCCGGGGTCGAGCGGATGGTTGTCCCGGCCCACTCCTCGACCTTTTCCGCGCTCGGCTGCTGCCTCTCGGAGCTGACGATCGAGGACGTCCGAACCTGTCTCGCCGTCCTCGACGACGACTGGCCGCGCGTCCGAGCCGAACTCGAGCGGCTCGTCGGCGACGTGGTCGGAGCGCTCGGGGACGATGGCGACAGCGCTCTTCGCGTCTCGCGCTCGCTCGAGCTTCGCTACCGGGGGCAGAACGAGGCGCTCGAGGTCGCGACGGAGGACAAGGCTTCCTCGGCGGGTCTGCGCGACGCGTTCCACGAGCGCCACCTGGCCGAGTTCGGCTACGCGACGGAGGAGCAGGTGGAGGTGACTGCCGTACGCGCCCGGGTGTGGCGCGACGAGGGCACGGCATGGGCCCGAGCCGAGCCGGCAACGCTGCCCGAGGTTCAGATTGGGGAGACTGCCTTCGGCCCCGTGCTCCCGCGCGGCGGCGTCGAGCCGGGTCGGCCGGTCGAGGGGCCGGCCGTGCTCGCCGACGCACTCTCGACGGTGGTCGTGTGGCCGGGACTGGTCGCTCGGACGGACGACGACGGGAACGTGTGGCTGGAGCGCGCGTGACGCTTGGGCCGGCGCTCCTCGAGGTGATCCGGCAGGGAACGGTCGCGATTGCCGAGGAGATGAAGTTCGACCTGATGCGGACAGCGCGGTCGCCGGTCCTGCGCGAAGCCGGCGACCTCTCGTGCGCACTCACGGACGCCGAAGGACGGACCGTCGCGCAAGGGCACGACATCCCGATGCATCTCGGCGTTCTCTCGTTCACCGTCCGCCGGCTGCTCGAGATGGTGCCCGCAACGCGGCTCGCGCCGGGCGACGTCTGGTTCACAAACCTCCCCGCCTGCGGCGGGAACCATCTGCCCGACGTAAAGGCGGTCCGCCCCGTCTTCGCCGACGGCTCCCTCGTGGGCTTTGCCGTCGCCCTGGCGCACTGGCCGGACGTAGGCGGGGCACTTCCGGGAAGCTACGTTCCGTTCGCGCGCGATATCCACCAGGAGGGGCTCGTGATCCCGCCGCTGCGATTCTTCGACGCGCAAGGCCCGATCGAAGAGACGCTGGGCCTCGTCCTAGCCAACGTCCGCGGACCGGAGCAGCGGCGCGGCGACATCCACGCGCAGGCGGCAACGACTTCGCTCGCCGAGACGCGGCTTCACGAACTGCTCGACACGCACGGACGTGAGGCGGTCTTCGAGGCATGGGGGCGCATGCAGGACGAGTCCGAGGAGCGGGTGCGCCGCGTGCTTGCCGCGACGCCGGACGGAACGTACGAAGGCGAGGATGCACTCGACGACGACGGCATCGGCGACGAGCCGGTCACGATCCGCGTTGTCGTCACGATCGGCGGCGACCGTGCGGTCTTCGACTTCAGAGGCTCCGACCGAGCCGCGCTCGGGCCCGTCAACACGACGCCGTTCATCGCGGCGGCGGCCGTCGCCTACACGGTGCGCGCGGTGCTCGGGCCGGAAATCGCCTCCAACGACGGCCTCCTCCGCCCGCTCGAGGTGCTGACCGAGCCCGGCTCGCTGCTCGAGCCGAGCGCTTCGGCGCCGCTCGTTGCGGGAAACCACGAGACGTCTCAGCGCATGGTCGACGCGCTGCTGCGCGCGTTTGCGCAAGTCGTCCCGGAGCGCGTCGTCGCCGGCGGAATGGGCTCGTCGGGGCTAGCGCTCTTCTCGATCGGGGGCGGCTTCCTCTACGAGACGCATGCCGGCGGCTCGGGGGCCCGGGCGGACCGCGACGGAGATGCCGCCACCCGGATCCACATGTCGAACGTGATGAACACACCGACGGAAGTGATCGAGACGGAGTACGCGCTGCGCGTCGAGCGCCACGAGCTTCGTGACGGAACCGGCGGCGCCGGGCGGCAGCGCGGCGGCGACGGCCTGCGTCGGGTCTACCGAGTGCTTGCGGATGAGGCACAACTGACGACGATGGTCGAGCGCGTCCGGATCGCCCCCTGGGGGCTCGAGGGCGGCGACGACGGCCGGCCGAGCGCCGTCTGGCTGGAACGCGAGGGCGAGCGCATCGCGCTCCGCGGCAAGGGCACAGTTGCGCTGCGCCGGGGCGACCTCATCGTCGTCGAGACTGCGGGCGGCGGCGGCTTCGGGACTCCGGCTAGAGGAGCTCGATCTCGATCGGAGTCGGGTTCTTCTCGTTGATCGCGACGATATCCTGCGGACAGGCGGAGACCGCGAAGACCAGGTCGAGCTCGGCGCGGAGAACGACGTGGTCGCCCGCTTTCGTCGGGGCCGGGCGCCAGTCGATCGCCCCATCAGCGAGCGCGGGAGTATTCATGAACAGGTTGATCGGCTGTGGCGCGAAACGAGGCGCCTCGACGCCGAGAGCGGCAAGCGCGCTACGGAGGTTCTCCTCGCAGGAAGCATGCCAGCCCTGAACGCCGAGGCCCTCGTAGCGCGGCGGATCGCAGGCCGCGACGAGCATGTCGTGAATGCCCGGCGTCTCGTCGGCCACGAGCGTGAGGATCGGTCGGCGGCGGTTCGTCACGAAGTGCTCGCCGACCCGCGGGAAGAGGCGGCTCGCGACGGCACGTGTGTGCTGTGCGCTGTGGAGCTCTCCCGGATCGTCCGCCACGAACGCCCAAGTATCCGCGACCTGTCCTCCTTCGACGTCGATCACCCGGAGACGTCGGCCTGATTCGACGCGCACCGCGCGGCCCTCGCGCGCGGGAATGTGGATCCGCTCGTTCACCGGCGCGTGGCCATTCTTCCGCGAGGCGCTCCTAGCCTCCGACGTTCGGCGGTTGCACGGCACGGATTATCGTTGGCGCGGTGGAGGGATTTCAGGAGCGGCCGCGACCGATCGACGCAAAGATCCTCCCCCGCTTCGCCGGCATCCGGACATTCATGCGGCTCCCGCACCGCGTCGAGCTCCGCGGCGTCGACGTGGCCGCGATCGGCATCCCTTTCGACACGGCAACCAGCTACCGAACCGGCGCCCGTTTTGGGCCCGAAGCGATCCGTTCCGCCTCGGCGCTGCTACGCCCGTTCCATCCCGCATTCCGGATCGACCTGATCGCGGAGCTCGCGATCGTCGATTACGGCGACCTTCCGGTCGCGCCTGGCGACACCGAGAGGACGTACGCACAGGTCGAAGAGGCGCTCGAGCCGGTGGTCGAGGCGCGGGTCTTCCCGCTCGTCCTCGGCGGCGACCACTCGATCACGCTGGCCGAGTTGCGTCCGCTCGTGCGCGCTCATGGGCCGGTGGCCCTCGTCCAGCTCGACTCGCACACGGACACGTGGGAGGCCTACTTCGGCCAGCGCTACTTTCACGGGACGACGTTCAAGCGCGCCGCCGAAGAGGGTCTGATCGTGCCGGAGGCATCGGTCCAGGCGGGGATCCGCGGCTCGCTCTACGGTGCAAACGACCTCGACGAATCGCGACGGCTCGGGTTCCACGTCGTGCCGAGCGACGAGTTGCGCGCGCTGACGCCGGCGGCGTTTGCGCACCTCGTGTTCGAGCGGGTCGGCGACAGGCCCGTCTTTCTCTCCTTCGACATCGATTTCCTCGACCCGGCATTCGCTCCCGGGACCGGCACGCCCGAGGTCGCCGGGTTCAGCACCGCTGACGCGGTCGGCTACCTGCGCGCGCTGCGCGGCATCCGGCTCGCGGGAGCCGACGTCGTTGAGGTGTCTCCGCCCTATGACGCGCCCGGTCATCCGACCGCTCTCGCAGCGGCGAACGTCCTCTGGGAGCTGCTCGCCCTGCGCGCCGCCACCTCTACCCCGGCAGCGCCTTCCCCGGGTTGAGGATCCCGCGCCGATCGAGCGCGCGCTTGATCGCCCGCATCTGTTCGATCGCGACCGGGTCGAGATCCTCATGCACGAACGGCCGCTTCAGCAGCCCGATTCCGTGTTCGGCGCTGATCGTCCCGCCGAGCTGGAGCGCCGCCCGGAGGATGTCCCGCTCCGCGGCGCGCGCTCGCTCGGCCTCGTTCGCGATCGTCGCGTCGTAGAGGATGCTCGGGTGGAGGTTTCCGTCGCCTGCATGGCAAAAAACCGGGATTCTCAGCGCGTGACGGCCGGCGATCTCGCCGATCCGTCGCAGCGCCTCGGGGATCGCCGCGACGGGGACGCAGACATCCTGAAAGACGAAGTCTCGGGTCGAGCGAGCCATCGCCGTACTGATCGCGCGGCGTGCCGCCCACAGCCGCTCGACCTCCTCCTCGCGCTTGGCGAGCTTTTGCTCGCGCGCTCCCCCGAGCAACGAGCTCACGCGCTCGAGGTCTGCGGCGACGCGCTCCTCGTCCGGCCCGTCGACCTCCACGAGCAGCGAGGCCGCCCCCGCGGCCAGCGGCACGTCCTCGAGCTGCTCGCGGACCAGCGCCACGGATGTCGCGTCAAGCAGCTCGAGCGCCGACGGGACGAGCCCCGACCGGACGATCGCAGCAACCGCTTCGCCGGCCGTCTCGACCGAGTCGAAGCCTGCCGTCGCCGCCACGCGAGCTCTCGGCGCCGCCACCAGTCGCAGCGTCGCCGCGGTCACGATTGCGAGTGTCCCCTCCGAGCCGACCAGGAGCTGGGCGAGCCGGAGGCCGGTCGCGTTCTTCCGGGTGGCCGCGCCGGTTCGAAAGATCCTGCCTTCCGCCGTCACCGCCTCGAGCGCGAGCACGTACTCCGCGGTCACCCCGTATTTGAAGCAGCGCGGGCCGCCCGCGTTCGTCGCGATGTTGCCGCCGATCGTGGAGCGGTCGAGCGCGGCCGGGTCGGGCGGATAGAAGAGGCCGGCGGCGAGCGCGGTGCGCTGGACGTCGGCCGTTCGGGCCCCCGCGCCAACGGAGACACGGAGGTTGTCGCGATCGACGGCGCCGATCCGGTCGAGCCGCTCGAGGCTGAGCGCTATCCCGCCGCCACGCGGGACTGCACCGCCGGCGAGCCCAGTTCGGCCGCCGACCGGGATGACCGGGATTCGAAGCCGGTGCGCGACGACGAGCACGCGCGCGACGGCCTCGGCATCCGGCGGGCGCACGACTACGTCGGGCAGCGCCGGCTCCGCTCCGCTCTCGTCGGAGGCGTACGCCTCACGGTCGCCGAGCCCGGCCGCGACGGCGTCCGCGCCAGCGGCCTCCTCGAGCTCGCGGACCAGGTCGGTGGATACCTTCCGCGCAGACACCGTCGCGCGAGTCTAGTTTCCGGAGACTGAGCTGATGCCGCCGCTTCCGCGCGCCCCCGGAGCCGGATTCCGACCGTACGTGTGGGCTGCGACGGCCGCCGACATCGCAGCTCGCCATGGCCTCTCGCCGGCCCACGTCCTCCGCTTTGACGCGAACCTGCCGCCGTTCCCAGCGCGGCTCGCGGCGTCGCCACGCCGCGCGCTCGCGTCTCGCAGCGAGTATCCCGAAGGGAGCTACCGGGAGCTGCGCGAGGCGGCGGCAGCCTACGTGGGTTGCATGCCCGACGAGGTCGCGGTCGACGCCGGCGCCGACGGAGCGATCGCCCTCGTCGCGCGGACGTTCCTCGGCCCCGGCCGCCGCGCGGTGGCGGAGGAGCGAACGTACCCGCTGTACGCCATCGCGAGCCGCATCGAAGGCGCGGAGGTCGAAACGGCGCCGCGTAACCTCGACGCGCTGGTGGCGGCGGCCCGCACGGCCGCCGTGCTCTGGCTCTGCAATCCCGGCAACCCCGGAGGCGAGGTCTTCACGGCTGAGGAGGTCGCCGGCCTCGCGCGCTCCATCCCCGCGACCCTCGTCTGCGTCGACGAGGCGTACGCCGAGTACGGCGGCGAGACCGCGGTCCCGGCAGCGCTGGAGCTCGACAACCTCGTCTGCGTCCGCACACTCTCGAAGGTGTTCGGCCTCGCCGGGCTCCGCGTCGGCTTCGCCGTGGCGACGCCCCGGGTAGTCACCGAGCTGACCGCACGCCGCTCTCCCGCCCCGATCTCGACCACGTCAGCGGCGCTCGCCACCGAGGCGCTCCAGCGAGCCGAGATAGAGCCGGAGCTACGCGCGACGAAGTCCGAACGAGAGCGGGTGCGAGCCGCTCTCGCCGCGGCCGGCTTCGACGCGCCGCCGACACACACGAATTTCGTCGTCGTCCGGACGTCGGGCGCCGAGGAGCTCGCCGACAGCCTCGAGCGCCGCGGACTCGTCGTCCGCGCCTATTCCGATCTCATTCGTGTCACCGTGCGCTCGCCCGCTGACGACGACCTCCTTCTGCGGCAGCTCGGCGTCGACGTCCCTACGGCTTCGACGCGCGCGGCGACAGTGCTCGCGCCTGGTGTCCGTGTCTCGCTCGTACTCGAAGGCAGCGGCCGCTCGATGAGTGTGACGGGCGACGAGGCGCGCGACCGGCGGATCGAGGACGAGGCCCATGACGAGGGTGTCGACCTCGAGCTTGTCGCCGATCCCGAGAGAAGCGACGAGGAGGTCGTCAGCGCGTTGACGGAAGCCCGGGACCGCGCGCGCGCGTACCCGGAGAGTGGCAAGGGAAGGAGGACCGTGTGCGGAGGATGAACGGCCCACCATCGTCGAACGGCGAAGCCTGGCGGCAGCAAGAGCTGAGGGCGACGGTCGCGCAGATCATCGCGGAAGTCGACGACCGCGGCGACGAGGCCGTGCACGAGTGGTCGGCTCGACTCGACCGCTGGGAGCGGGACAGCTTCCGTCTCGACGAGGCCGAGATCGAACAGGCCGTTGAGTCAGTGCCCAGAGATGTGATCGAAGACATTTGCTTCTGCCAGGCTCAGATCCGGCGCTTTGCGGAGGCCCAGCGGGCCGCGATCGCGGACGTCGAGCTGGAGACGTTGCCGGGCGTTACTCTCGGACACCGGAACATTCCGGTCGCCAGCGCCGGCGCGTACGTTCCAGGCGGGCGCTACCCGATGGTCGGCTCGGCGCACATGAGCGTCGTCACGGCGAAGGTCGCCGGCGTCGAGCGCGTTGCGGCGTCCACCCCGCCACTCGCCGGCGAGCTTCCGGCCGCGACGATCACGGCGATGCACCTCGCCGGGACCGACGAGATCTACTGCCTCGGTGGCGTGCAGGCGATCGCGGCGCTGGCGCTGGGGACCGAGACGATCGCGCCGGTGGATTTCATCGCAGGGCCGGGGAATGCGTACGTCGTGGAAGCGAAACGACAGTTGCTCAGTCGCGTAGGGATCGACCTCCTCGCCGGCCCGACCGAGATCCTCGTCATCGCCGATGAGACCGCCGACGCCGAGCTCGTCGCCGCCGACCTGCTCGCCCAAGCCGAGCACGGTCCGAGCTCGCCTGCGATCCTCGTGACGACGTCGGCGAAGCTTGCAGCCGAGGCCGAGCTCGAGGTCACCCGCCAGCTCGAGAGCCTGCCGACCCGAGACGTGGCCGGCGCGGCGTGGCGCGACCACGGTGAGATTCGAGTCGTCGACGACGACGAGGAAGCGCTGGGCGAGGCCGACGCGCTCGCGTTCGAGCACGTCGAGGTGCAGACGCGCGATCCCGGTTGGTACCTCGAGCGGTTGCGGAACTACGGCTCGCTGTTCCTGGGGGAAGCAACGACGGTCGCATACGGCGACAAGACGATCGGGACGAACCACATCCTTCCGACGGCACGTGCCGCGCGCTACACGGGTGGGCTGTGGGTCGGGAAGTACCTCAAGACCGTGACGTACCAGCGCTCAACGCGGGAGGCGAGTGGTGAGATCGCCGAGATCTGCGCGCGGCAGTGCCGGCTCGAGAATTTCGAGGGTCACGCGCGGAGCTGCGACTTGCGTGCGGAGCGCTGGCGCAGGACCGATGCACGTGGCTGACGCATCGAGAGAGGGAGCCGCCGGGCCGCTCCGCGGGACCCGTGTTCTCGAGCTCGGCCGGGTGCTCGCCGGACCGTTCTGCGGGATGCTGCTCGCCGATCTCGGCGCTGAGGTGATCAAGATCGAACCCCCGCGCGGAGACGATGCGCGCACGTTCGGCCCGTTCATCGACGGCACGAGCACGTATCACCGGCTTCTGAATCGCAACAAGCTCGGCATCTCGCTCGACCTCAAGCGCCACAGGGACCTCAGCGTCCTCGAGCGCCTGATCGAGCGTTCCGATGTCTTGATCGAGAACTTCCGCCCGGGAACGCTCGAGCGCCTCGGGCTCGGCGGCGATCGGATCCGGGCACTGAACCGACGCCTCGTCGTTGTCAGCATTACCGGCTTCGGACACGACGGCCCGCTCAGCGACTTGCCCGCGTACGACCTACTCGTCCAGGCGATGTCGGGCTTGATGGCCGCAACCGGCCCCGTCGGCGGTGGGCCGACGCGTTCGGCGGTCAGCCTCGGCGATCTCGTGCCGGGCCTCTACGGCGCGCTCGGCGCCCTAGCCGCGCTCTACGAGCGGCAGCGAACGTGCGTCGGCCGACACGTGGATGTCGCGATGCTGGACGGTCTCGTTTCCCTGCTCGAGTCGGTCGCGATGCGCGCGCTGCATACGGACGATCCGATCGTGCCGCTCGGAAACGACCACGCCCTCAGCGCGCCGTTCGGCACCTATCGCACCGCAGACGGCGCGATCGCGATCGCAATCGCGAACGACCGCTTGTTCGAGCGCTTCGCAGAGGCCGTCGGTCGACCGGACTGGCCGCGCGACTGTCGTTTCGAGACCGACGAGCAGCGCGCCCTACATCGCATTGAGCTCCGCACGGAGATCGAGGCTGAGCTCGAGGCGCTGACGAGCGCGCAGGCGCTCGGGCGACTCCGCGCGGCGGGCATCCCGGTCGGCCCGATCCTGGGCGTTCGCGAGGCCCTCGAGCAACCGCAGGTGCTTGCCCGCAAGATCGTGCTCGAGGAGGAGGACGGTTTTCGGACGATCGGCAGTGCCCTCAAGCTCGGCGACCCTCTTCGTGTGCCTCGGCCGGCTCCACTCCTCGGGGAGCACCAGGAGCTGATCGCGCGCTGGCTAGCCGAACCGCCTAGGACGTAGATGCCGTATCGCTTCAGCGAGGAGCAGCGGCGCCTGCGCGAGACGCTTCGGAAGTTCGCAACGGAGGAAGTGATTCCGGGCGCGGCCGAACGCGACCGCACCGGTGTGTACCCGGCCGAGCTCGTCGCCCGCCTCGCCGAGCTCGGCCTGATGGGGATCACGATCCCCGAGGCGTACGGCGGTGCGGGTCTGGACACGCCGACCCAGCTGCTCGCGGTCGAAGAGGTGGCCTACGGCGACGCGGCGCTCGCGTCCATCTACACCGGCCATTACCTCGGGATGGAGGGCCTTCTTCTCTACGGAAGTGACGAGCAGAAGCGCCGCTCTCTCGCCCCGCTTGCGAGCGGGGAACAGCTGGCCGGGTTCGCTCTCACGGAGCCCGAGGCGGGATCCGATATCGCGTCGATCCGGACTGAGGCGCACCGCGAGGGTGATCGCTGGATTATCCGCGGCAGCAAGGTTTTCATCTCGAATGCGCGCGAGGCGGGGTTGCTGACCCTGTTCGCGAAGACCGACCGCGGTGACGGCCTCGGCGCCATCAGTGCCTTCGCGGTCCCGACCAGCTCGGCCGGGATCTCGTATTCCCGGCCGCAGGACAAGCTCGGGATTCGCTCGGCTCCGACCTACGAGGTCCAGCTCGAGGACGTGGGCGTCGGACGAGATGCGCTGATCGGCGATGAGGGGCAAGGAGGCCGCATCGCGCTCGAGATCCTCAACCGAGCCCGAATCGACATCGCGGCCATGGCTAACGGCATCGCCATGCGTGCGCTTCAGCTCGCAGCCGACTACGCCGCAGAGCGACGCCAATTCGGGCGCCCGATTCGCAACTTCCAAGCCGTCCAACTGCTACTCGCCGAGATGGACGTGGCAGTCGAGACGGGGCGGCTGGCGGCGTATCGGGCGGCGGAGCTCAAGGACGAGGGCTCCGACGTCCGACGAAGCGCCTCGATCGCCAAGTACGTCGCGACGGAGAACTGCTTCGCCTGCGTGGATCAGGCGATGCAGATCCATGGAGGCTACGGCTACATGCGCGAGAGCGAGGTCGAGCGCCTCTACCGCGATTGCCGAATCCTGCGCATCTACGAAGGGACGTCGCAGATCCAACTGCTGACGATCGCGCGGGCACTGGCGCGGCGGCGCGACGCGTCAGGCGTCGTCGTATAACCCATTCAGCGGCTCGTGCCACAGTCGTGTGCGAGCGCTCGAGCCGCCGCGGCCATGCGGATCGCGATCGCCGGCCGTAGCCACAGCAGACAACAATGGATGGACACGACCCGGCGGCGCCGGCCGGCCTCCGGCTCGGGGAGGTGCAAGAATTGGCGCCCGGCCCAGCGTGGCACTGATCGCGTGACGACGAGAGTGTCGCGGCGAAGGACCGCGCGGACTCCGTGACGCGGGGGCAGCTCCCCGGCTAGCGCTCCGTCCGCCCCTGCCGCAGAATCGCGCGGACGTCCGCAACGGGCCCGAGGTGCGCGAGCTTGTCGGGGTTCGTGACCCCGCGGATCGTCTGGATGACGCCGTCGGCGATCTCGAGTGACATGACGGCGCCGATGCGGCCGTCGTCGTCCAGGAACATGAGGCCTGGCTGACCGTTGAGCTGCGTCGGCTGTACCGACGCGCCGAGCCGTACCGCCTGTGCGAACGTCCCTGCCATCAGCTTCGCGACGCGCTCGCGCCCGTAGATCGGTTGCGGCCACGAGGGGGCCTTTCCGCCGCCGTCGCCGTACACGACGACATCCGCGGCGAGCAGCTCGATCAGCGCCTGGGTGTCGCCCTGTTGTGCGGCCGCGAGGAACCGCTGCGCGAGCTCGTTGCGCTGCTCCCTCGATGCTTCGAAGCGCGGCCGTCCCTCGTCGATATGGCGACGGGCGCGGACGTAGAGTTGCCGGCAGTTGTCCTCGCTGCGCTCGACGATCTTTGCGATCTCCCCGTAGCCGTAGTCGAAGACCTCGCGGAGCAGGAAGACGGCGCGCTCGACCGGTGTGAGGCTCTCCAGCAGGACGAGGAACGCCATCGAGAGCGAGTCGGCGGTCTCGGCCTGCGCGGCCGCGTCGGAATCGGGGTCGGTCGGGAGCGGCTCGGGCAGCCACCGTCCGACGTACTGCTCGCGGCGGACGCGCGCGGACCTGAGGTGGTCGATGCTGAGGCGCGTCACGACCGCCGAGAGGTACGCCTTCGGCGACTCGATCTTCTCGCCGCCGGTCTCGGCGCGATGCATCCGGAGGAAGGCCTCCTGGACGATGTCCTCGGCCTCGCTGACGCTGCTGACCATCCGGTAGGCGATCGAGAACAGCAACGGCCTGAGCTCTTCGTACGGCGCTTCGGTGCGCATGGCCCTGAGACGACATAGCACGCGCCGCTGTGACATGTCACAGGCGTCGGACAGTCTCGTCTTAGAGCACGAACCGAAACGAAAGGAGCAGTCATGAAAATCTTTGTGGCAGGAGCAACTGGCGCCATCGGCAAGCAGCTCGTTCCGCTCCTGGTCGACGGCGGCTACCAGGTTGTCGGTACGACGACCTCAGGGGGGAAGGCCGACGCCCTGCACGCGCTCGGCGCGGAGCCGGTTGTGCTCGACCTCCTGGACGCCGAGGCCGTCGGCCGAGCCGTCTCGGAGGCAGCGCCGGACGTCGTCGTCCACGAGGCGACGGCGCTCGCGCCCGTTGCTGGAAGCCTGCGAAAGTTCGACGAGGCGTTTGCGGTCACGAATCGCCTGCGAACCGAAGGCACGGACAACCTCCTCGCCGCTGCGCGGGCTGTGGGTGCGCGGAAGTTCGTCGCCCAGAGCTATGCCGGCTGGCCGTACGCGCGCGAAGGCGCCGCGGTCAAGGACGAAGAGGCGGCGCTCGACGAGAACCCCCTGGACAATGCGAAGGAGACGATCGCCGCGATTCGATATCTCGAGGAGCGGGTCGTCGCCGCGGACGGCATCGTCCTGCGGTACGGCGGGTTCTACGGGCCCGGTACGTCCCTCGCGGCTGGCGCCGCCGAGATGACCGAGGCCGTCCGCAAGCGCATGTTTCCGGTCGTCGGGAGTGGTGCCGGCATGGCGTCTTTTATCCACATCGAGGACGCCGCGCGCGCGACTGTGGCAGCGATCGAGCGCGGAGAGCCCGGCATCTACAACATCGTCGATGACGATCCGGCGCCGGTGTCGGAGTGGCTCCCGTATCTCGCCGACGCGGTCGGCGCGAAGCCGCCGCGGCACGTGCCACTGTGGCTCGGACGGTTGATGGCGGGCGAGACACTTGCGACGATGATGACCGAGGGCCGCGGCGCGTCGAATGCGAAGGCGAAGCGGGAGCTCGGCTGGCAGCTGCTGTACCCGAGCTGGCGCAAAGGGTTCGTCAACGGCCTCGGCGCGGACACGCGGCGCGCTGCCTAGGGGGTCAGCGCGCCGCGAGAAAGCGCAGGACCGCGAGCAGTCCTCAGCTCACCGCTTTCTTCACGAGCGCGGCGATCTTCGCCTCTTCGGTGGCGGTCAACTCCTTCAGCGCGTAGGCGGTCGGCCACAGAGCGCCTTTGTCGAGGTTCGCCTTGTCGCTGAACCCGAACGTCGCGTACCTCGTTTTGAACTTCTGCGCGCTCTGGAAGAAGCAGACGACCTTGCCGTCCTTGGCATACGCGGGCATCCCGTACCAGGTCCTCGGCGAGAGGGCCGGCGCGCTGGCTTTGATGATCACGTGGAGGCGCTCGGCCATGGCGCGATCCGACGCCGGCATCTCGGCGATCTTCGCGAGCACGTCGCTTTCCCCGTCCGCCTTGCCCGCGCCCGGGCCGCGGCGCGCGGCCGCCTTCAACTCTTGGGCGCGCTCCTTCATCGCGCCTCGTTCCTCGTCCGTGAATCCCTTGGACGCCTTGCCGGTGGTTCTCTTGGCGGACTGCTGCGTGCCCTTCTTTGCGGGTTTCCTCTCAGCCATTGCGAAGCTCCTCCGTGGGCGGAACGAGTCCCAGCCGCTTGACCTCCGGTGCGATCGCCGGACGGCTCAGCGCAGCTCCTGGACGCGGATCAGGTTACCCACGGGATCGCGGACCGCGCAGTCGCGAACACCGTACGGCTGCCCGGTCGGCTCCTGGACGACCTTGGCGTCGCTTGCCTGCAGCCGCGCGAAGACGCCGTCGAGGTCGGCGGTGGCCAGGAGGTGACGGCGTAGGTGCCCGGGCCCAGACAGGCGAAAGGCCGCGCGAGCTGCGCTTCGGTCAGACACACGACGCGGTCGCCCTTCGGGACAGGAGCGGCGCCAAGCACGCCGCGAGCTGCTGGCGATGCTCGTCGGTACCGAACGTGTGCAGAGGATGCGGAGGTAACGAGTGCTCCATCAGACGCCCGCCCCGCCGGACGTACACGACCGGGATGATCGTCCCGTCAGCGTCGTACTCGACCGCAACCGCACACGCGTCGCCGCCGCGATCGACGAAATCCGCGAGCGGCACGATCCCTTCGTCGCGAAACCCGTCGGCCGCATCGACGCCGACCACCCGCACGAGGTAGCCCTTCTGCGTCCAGAGCTCGGGCGCGTGCGCGAGCTCCCTGAGCAGATACGGAACGACCTCGTCGCCGTCGAGCGGCCGCCGCTCAGCCCGGAGGCCGAAATGCTTCTCCGCAATGTGCTGCGCAAGGACACGGGCGTTGTAGCGGAACCCGTTGACGGAGGCGGAGGTGCTCGTCGCACCGTGCTTGCGCAGGCCGGGCGAAGCCTGGGTCACGCTGCCCGCGAAATAGATCCCGGGGACCGAGACGCTCTCCCAGTACGGCGACTGCGCCGGCATCCGGTCGTCGCTCACCATCGCCACGCCCATGCTCGGCAGGTCGCGTACGGGCGCACGGAAGCCCGTCGCCGCGATGACCTCGTCGCTTTCGAGCTCGAGCTCCCCCTCCCACGTCGTCCCGCTCGCATGGATGCGGTACCCGTGGGCGTGGCGCTCCACGCGCTCGATCGCCGCGTCGACGACGTAGCTCCCGGTGCCACCGCGGATGTGCTCGGTATACGGCGAGAGGTACCGGATGCTGAGCGGCGAGAACGCGAGCATCGCGGTTTCCACCGGGCGCGGCGAGCCGAGCACGATGCGTCGTGCCCACGGCAGGAGGCCCTGTGCGAGCTCGAACCCCGAGTTCCGCTTGCCGACGATGAAGACGCTCTTGCCCTGATAGCGCTCGGGTACGTTCGCCGCGACATAGTGCGGGGCCGCTTCGAGCCCCGGAATCGGAGCGACCCACGGCTCGGTCACGCCGATGGCAAACACGCAGACACGGCAGCGGTACTCGCCGTCCGACGTCCCGAGCACGAAGCCCGCATCGTTGCGCTCCGTCGACAGCCACTCGCAGCCGTAGCGAACGCGAACGCCCCCGCGCATGGCGAACTCGACGAGCGCCGCCTCCATCTCGGAGCGGGCTGGCACGTCGAAGGCGCGGTTCATGAACTCAGGTGCGAGCGCCTGATGGTCACGCTCGTCGCCGACGAGGCTGTTGTGGTCGTACCACTCGTACTCGCGCGTCCCCCGCTCGAACGGCGCGTCCGGCTTCGTCCAGCTGATCAGGCGCTGGTAGACCGGGAAGCGCCGAAACATGCCGCCCGGCGCCGGGTCGCGCGAGATTACCGCGCACCGGGGAATCCCCGTACGGGCGAGGCTGTAGGCGGCTTGCAGTCCGCCGGGCCCGCTTCCCACCAGCACGACGTCGTAGTCGCCCGGCGGGAACGGACGCTCGTCTAGCTGTTCCAAACGTTCGCGGCTCGCACCCGCCGCGCTTCGATCTGGAGCATCCGATACATCACGCTCGGCTGCTTGAGCAGAAACGCCTTCAGCTCGTTGTCGGGGATGATGAGGCAGCGCAGGAGAGACACCGCGATCACGTCGGCGGTCGGCACCTCGTCGGTCAAGATCGAGATCTCACCGAAGAAGTCGCCTCGCGTGAGACGCGCACGCTCCTGGGCGTCGATGACGATCTTCGCCTCGCCGTCGAGGATCACGTAGAAGCCGCCTCCTGTCAGGTCCTGCCTGATGACGCGCTGTCCCTCGGCAAAGACCTCCTCGCCGAACGAGTGCGCGAGCGCCTCGAGCTGCGGGTGCGGCAGGTCGGCGAAGAGGCTCAGCCGTGCGAGCGCGTCGACGTAGCTGGCTGTCGGTGCCTCCAAGGCGGCGAAGCCTAGATCGCCGCCGGCGTGGTTGCATCGCGAATGTCTCGAGTACGGTCTCTGTTGTGAACGGGGTGAGCCGGATCCGGAGCGTCTGCGATCGGGTGCTTGCGTATCTGGCGCGGATCGGCGCGGATCCCCAGGACGACGACGACACGCGCGCCGCCAAGGCGCTGCTCGTGTTGATCTCGGTGCTGATCCTGCCGGTCGCCCTCCTCTGGTCGGCGCTCTATCTCGCGTTCGGTTCGCCGGTCGGCTGGGTGCCGCTCGCGTACTTCGCGGTCCTGCTGGCGGCAACCGTCGTCTTCTCGCACACACGGGACTTCGGCAAGTTCCTGCGTGTCGGCCAGGTGGCCATCTTGTTGGCTCCGACGCTGTCGATGGTCCCGCTGGGGGGCTTCCTCGACTCCGGCGGGGTCGGCCTGTGGGGGATTCTCGCCCCGCTCGGAGCGCTCGTGTTCAGCGACGTCCGAAGCGCGGCTCGCTGGTACGTCGCGTACGTCGTCGTTTTCCTCGGCTCGGGGATCGCCGGAGAGCTGCTGGGTGGCGTGTCGCCGGCGGTCCCCGAGTGGTTCACGAGCACGATGCTCGGCCTCAACGTGGTCGTGGGCGGCACGATCGTATTCACGCTGCTGGCCGTGTTCGCGCGCCAGCGCCGGGACGCGCTCGCGGCGCTGCGAGATGAGCAGGCGAGGGCGGAAAGCCTGCTGCTCAACATCCTCCCGCGATCAATCGTCGAAAGACTCAAGGTCGAGACGCGGACGATCGCCGACCAGTTCAGCTCGGCGTCGATCCTGTTCGCCGACGTCGTGGACTTCACCCCGCTCGCGGAGCGCCTCCCGCCGGCCAAAGTCGTCGCCGTGCTCGACCACCTGTTCAGCCACTTCGATGCGCTTGCCGAGCGCCACGGGCTCGAGAAGATCAAGACGATCGGCGACTGTTACATGGTCGCCGCAGGCGTCCCCTCACCTCGGTCCGACCATGCCCGAGCGCTCGCCCTGATGGCGCTAGACATGCAGGAGGCTATGCGCTCGGTCGACGAGGTCGGGCATCTCGGGCTCGAGCTGCGCGTCGGGATCAACTCAGGACCGGTTGTGGCCGGCGTGATCGGCCGGAAGCGGTTCCTGTACGACCTCTGGGGCGATGCCGTGAACACCGCGAGTCGGATGGAGTCCTACGGGACGTCGGGCCGGATCCAGGTCACCCGAGCGACGAAGGAGCTGCTCGCGGACGAGTTCGTCTATGAGCCAAGGGGGACGATCCCGGTCAAAGGCAAAGGCGAGATCGAGGCTTGGTACCTCGTCGGTCGCCAAGTGAATCCCGCGGGCGAACCGCGTGCCCATCCGGAGCCGGTCCGGCCGCCGGAGGTGGTACCGGGCGCCTGAGGAGGACGACGACCGCCGCTCGGGCCGTGGGACATCTACAAGTTCAACCCAGGGAACGTGAAGGACCTGCGCATCTCTGCGCGCTTCCTCGCCGAGAACGGGGACGTGACGACGGTCGCGAATGCACGAGAATCACGGCGCAATGACAGAACAGACCTCGGTGTTCCGCGCGGCGCGCGATCTGCTTCTGCGGCACGGCAAGGATTACGACGGCGCATACGCGGAGTTCCTGTGGCCGGACCTGGAGGAATTCAACTGGGCGCTCGACTGGTTTGACCAGATCGGCACGGACGCGACGGCTCTCTGGGTCGTCGGGGAGGGCGGGGTCGAGCAAAAGCTGTCGTTCGTCGAGCTGTCGGAGCGCTCGAACGCGGTCGCCAACCACCTGCGCTCGCTGGGAGTCGCGGGCGGCGATCGGCTGATCCTGATGCTCGGCAATCGCGTCGAGCTGTGGGAAACGCTGCTCGCCGCGATGAAGCTCGGCGCGGTCGTCATCCCGGCCACGACCCTGCTCGAACCGGCCGACCTGGCCGACCGTGTCGAGCGCGGTGGCGCACGTCATGTCGTCGTCGGCGCCGGTGACGCGGGCAAATTCGACGGGGTGGGGGGCGACTACACGCGGATCTCCGTCGGCGGCACGCTGACCGGCTGGCAGCGCTACGAGGACGCTTACGGCGCGAGCTCGAGCTTCGCGGCGGACGGGCCGACGCGCGCAAGCGACCCGCTGCTCCTCTACTTCACGTCCGGCACGACGGCGAAGCCGAAGCTCGTCGAGCACACGCATGCCTCGTACCCCGTCGGGCACCTCTCGACCATGTACTGGATCGGCATCCGGCCCGGCGACGTGCACCTGAACGTCTCCTCACCGGGCTGGGCGAAGCACGCCTGGAGCAACGTCTTCGCCCCCTGGAACGCGGAGGCGACGGTGTTGGTCTACGACCACGCGCGCTTCGACGCAGCCGCGCTGCTCGACCAGGTCGTCCGCTGCGGCACGACCACATTCTGCGCGCCACCGACCGTCTGGCGGATGCTGATCCAGGAGGATCTCGCAGGGTGGAAGGTGTCGCTTCGCGAGGCAGTCGGAGCAGGCGAGCCGCTCAACGTCGAGGTGATCGAGCAGGTGCGCGACGCCTGGGGCATCACGATCCGCGACGGCTACGGTCAGACCGAGACGACGGCGCAGATCGGCAACCCACCCGGAGTGCCGGTCAAGGACGGCTCGATGGGCCGGCCACTGCCTGGCTACCGGATCGCGCTGCTCGACCCCGAGGGACGAGAGGCCGACGACGGCGAGATCGCGATCCCGCTCGGCGAGCGACCGCTCGGATTGACGACCGGCTACCGCGACGACGACCCGCTCAACGCGCAGGCCATGCGCGGCGGCTACTACCACACCGGCGACCTCGCCTCCCGCGACACCGATGGGTACATCACCTACGTCGGCCGCACCGACGACGTCTTCAAGGCCTCCGACTACCGCATCTCACCGTTCGAGCTCGAAAGCGTCCTCATCGAGCACGAGGCCGTGGCCGAGGCGGCGGTCGTCCCCGCACCGCACCCGCTACGGCTCGCCGTGCCGAAGGCATACGTGGCCCTCGCCCCCGGCTGGGAGCCGACGCGCGAGACTGCACGCTCAATCCTCACCTACGCCCGAGAGCAGCTGGCCCCCTACAAGCGCATCCGCCGACTCGAATTCGCTGAGCTGCCAAAGACGATCAGCGGCAAGATCAGGCGAGTCGAGTTGCGCGCACACGCAGCGCGCGGCGGCGAAGACGAATTCCGCGACGAAGACTTCCGCGGACTCAAGGCGCCGTAGCTGTGCGGTTTCGAGGTCGCATCGAGGTCGAATCGACCCCCTCCTCACGTTCATCGTAAGGAGGGGTCGACGCGACTAGTGACTATGCGACGTCGCAGCAACCGATCGCGGCGCAGAGGGTTGCAACGGCCCGTTTTCGCGTACAGGTCGGCGAAGCCCTGCCGCGAGCTTTGATACCGCAGGGTCCAGCCGAGCTCGCGCTTGGCCTTGGCGTTCGCCTCCGCAGTGGCTGCTCCGCCGTCTGCCTCAGCGGTGGCCGATGGCGGAGAGTTGCTCGGCCAAGCCGCGGCGGACAGCCGGCACGAGGGCGAGGAGGCGTAGCGCCACATTGCGCAGCGGGCGAATCGCAGGCGGTGCAGTGGCCAGGCGGGTGAGCCGGTGGGCAAGTGCGACCACATGCATGGCTTCGGCTCGGCTCGAGGCCGCGTACTCGTCGAGCTTGTCTTCGCGACCTTCCCGCAGCGCGACCGAGAGCGCATCGCCGAGAG
>JBKOYZ010000036.1:0-3707 GCA_046725655.1 Actinomycetota bacterium
CCGCGCTGAGTCCGATGCAAAGGAGCGCGGCCCCCATCACAAGGGGTCCGATCACCGGCAGGCGCGCGCGTGCGGCGGCGCCGAGCCGCGTCCACGTGAGGCTCGCGGTAGCAAAGCCCCCGGCGTAGATAGCGAAGGTCGCACCGGCGTGGAGGGGCGTGAAGGCGAGTCCGCCTTGAAGGTACAGAGTCAGGCTCAAGAGAAAGCCCGCGTAGCAGCTCATGACGAGCAATACGCCGATCACTCCGGCCGCGACTCGCATCGTCAGCAGAAGCCCGAGCTCGACCAGTGGATCGCCACCGCGCCGCTGGAACCGTCGCTCGTGCACGACGAACGACGAGGCTGCCAGCGCGCAAGCTGCAAAGCACACCCAACTCCAGGCCGGCCAGCCGTAGTCGCGGCCGAAGCTCAGCGGCACCACGAGCGCCAGCATCGCGGCGGCCAGCAGGCCGGCGCCGGTCAGGTCGAGCCGCTGGTCGCTCGCAGGCGCCATCGGGGGCAGCACACGCCGCGCGGCGACGAGCAGCGGCGCGCCGATCGGCGCGTTGAGCAGGAGCGCCGGCCGCCATGCCGCGGCGAGAAGATGCGCGGTGACGAGCAGTCCACCCAGGATCTGTCCTGCGGCGACGCCGACGGCGAGGATCATCGAGTACGCGCCGATCGCGCGTGCACGTGCCTCCCCGTCGAACTGGCCCTGGATGATCGAGAGCACCTGTGGCGTCATCAGCGCCGCCGCCGCACCCTGGAAGCCACGCGCAACGATCAGCAGCGCGGGGTCCGGCGCGAAACCGCCGACCAGCGAGCTCACCGTGAACGCGCCCAGACCCAACACGAACGCGCGTCGTCGGCCGAGGACGTCCCCCAGCCGGGCGCCGGTCACGACGAGCGCCCCGAATGCGAGCGTGTATGTCGCGACGATCAATTGAAGCTCGGCCCCCGATGCTTGCAGGCTCGAGCGGATGCTCGGCGCCGCGACGACGAGGATCGAAGCGTCCATCGACGCCATCGCCTGCCCGATCAGCAGAACCACGAGCACAGCCACTCCTGCCACCGTGCCGACCGCGGGCACGCGCGCTCTTGGACATTCGTGCCGACTGCAAGAATCGGGGCATGCTGTCGAGGCGTACGCTCGTCGAGCGCGACGGCATCGGGCTAGCCGAGGTCGCCTGCCGTTCCGCGCGTGGACGCGGGCAGGCCGGCGAGCACACAGATCGACATGGGCTGGTCTTCGTCCGCCGCGGCTGCTTCGTGCGCGAGGCGGAGGGCATCGCGTCGACCTTCGACTCGACCCTTGCGTACTGCGTCAATCCTGACGAAGAGGAGCGCTACGACCATCCGCACGCCGGCGGGGACGACTGCACGGTTCTGTCCCTGAGCCCCGAGCTCGTCGCTTCACTCGCCCGCGGCGAGGCGTCGCTTCCGCGACGGCCGCTGGCTGCCTCGCCCGAGGTAGACCTGGAGCACCGGTTGCTGCTCGCAGCAGCGCGCCGCGGCGACGACCCTGACGAGGTCGTCGAGCGTGGAATCGTCCTTGCCGCTCGCGCGCTCGAGCAGGACGATCCGCGTCCCGTCGCCGCCGGGCGTCCCGCAACCGTGCTGGCGCGGCGGGCGCTGGTCGCAGGGACCCGCGAGGCGCTCGTCGCCGACCCGCAGCGCTCGCTGCCTCAGCTCGCGCGAGAGCTCGCCGTCTCGCCGCATCATCTGAGCCGGATCTTCAGCGCCGCGACCGGCACGACGATCTCGCGCCAGCGTTTGCGGCTTCGCGTGCGTGCTGCGATGGAGCGTCTCGCCGGCGGAGAGCGCAATCTCGCGCGGCTCGCCGCCGAGCTCGGCTTCGCCGACCAGAGTCACCTCTGCCGCGCGGTGAGGAGCGAGACGCGGCGGACGCCGTCGGCTCTACGCGGGCTTCTCAGCGACGCCTAAGTCGCGGCGGCTTCGCCGAGGCGATCGAGGAACAGCCGCGCTTCCGTTCGGCTTGCGGTCGGAACGGCTTCGTCGTTCACGATCGTCTCGAGGGCGGTTCGACGGGCGACCCCGAGCGCGTCCGATGCGGGCACGGGCACGTCAGGCTGGACGCCGGCACCCTCCCAATTGCTGCCGGTGACCGGGCTGACGGCGCGTGCGACGGGGAGCCGTAATTCGATCTGGTCGGTCAGCGAGACGACTTCCGAAGGATGTGCTCCGCCGCGGGTCGTCTCACCGACGATCGTCGCGCGTCCGAGCGCTTGGAGGTCGTACGCAAGCGACTCGCCACCCGAGAACGTGTCTGCGCTCGTGAGGACATAAACCGGTCGGCCGAGGTAGCGGGGGCCGGGCAGGTAGGCCGACGCCCAGTACTGGCGGGTTCGCCCATGCGGGCCCTCGACGATGTCGTTCAGGTGGACATTGCCGTCCGGGAAGACGAAGCTGGCCAAGAAGGCCACACCGTCCGGGCTGCCGCCGCGCGTACCTCGCAGGTCGATGATCAGCGCATGCGTATGGTGGATGAGCTCCATCGCCGCGGCGAGCGCCGGCCCCGCCCGTGAGGCCTCGCCGATGATGGTCAGTTCGATCACGCCGATGTTTCCGGCCAAGCGCTCGACGCGCCGCACGCCCTGGTTGTCGAGGCGGAACGCCTCGCGCAGCTCCGCGACCAACTGGGCCTCGTCGCGAGGCGCCTCCGCGGGCTCGTGCCACAGCAGCCTCAGATGCTTGTCGTTCGTCGCCTCGAAGAGGTCGGCGGAGACGAGCTCGCAAAGGCCCGGACCGGCGGCCCCGTCGTAGGCACCCTGCTCGAGCCTCGTGCGCAGGAGTTGCTCGGCGCGGGCGGACCGACCTGGGAAGACGTACCCGTCGCCCAGCCGCTCGATCAGCGACTCGATCAGCACTGGGGTCTCGACGATCCTGCTCATGGTTCCTCCAGGGATAGCGGGAAGCCGAAGGCGAGAACGCGGACCGGCAGAGCGTCGGGCGGGGGATCGTCGGCGTCGCCGCGCCGAAGCTGTGCAAGCACCGCCTCGACGCCGCGGCGCAGCTCTTCGAGCTCGGCGGGCGTAAGACGAAGCGCCCGCGACTGGAAGAATGCGGCCTCGTCCCATTCCGGGAGACGGGAACGCGCAGCGAGGAAGCGGTCGAGCGCATGCGCCTCGCGGCTAAGGAGCTCGGCGAGCAGATTGCGGTCGCTTGCGTCAGCCCCGGGCCGAACAGTGACCCGCCGGTCTCGGTACCGCCACCAGCGCTCCCGCCCGCTCGGGCGAGGGGCCTCCTCGATAAATCCGTAGCGCGCCAGCTGGCGGAGGTGGTAGCTCGTCGCCCCGCTGGACTCGTCGACACGGTGGGCCAGCAACGTCGCGGTCGAAGGCCCCTCGAACCGCAACAGGTCCAATAGCTGGAGCCGGAGCGGATGGGCCAGCGCCCGAACCGCTCTCACCTCGGTTGAATCTGCCGATTCCAACTACGCCAAGGTTTCTTTGCAAAGTAACCTTTGTCAAGCCCGAGGACCACCGAAGCTGCATCACAGCCGCGGGTCCTCGAGCGCGCCTCTCGTTCGTCTTATCAGGAGACGACTCGAGGATGCGACTCATGCGAGCAGGAACGAAGATTGCTGTAGCGGGAGCGACGGGGAGGCTCGGCCGGCACGTCGTCGACGTGCTCGAGGCCCGGGGACACGAGGTTGTTCCGATCTCGCGTTCCGTCGGCGTGGACGTGATCACCGGGGACGGACTGGC
>JBKOYZ010000085.1:0-26786 GCA_046725655.1 Actinomycetota bacterium
GCCGAACCAGCGCAGCTGCGGCGCAACACGCCTTCGGAAGGACACGAATGCGCGAAAGTCGTCATGGCCGCGAAGCGGCCGGACTTTCGCGCGGAGTGGGCCGGGGAGGGTTTGAACTAGGCCGATTAGCAGGGCTTTTCCCGACGGTCCGCGTGCGGGGACAGCATGGGACAGCACGCGGCGGACACGTCTGAACGTTTTTCGTCCGAAACGGACGAGTCAGAGACGCGCCGCCGCGCGACGTCTCAGGACGCGAGTAGCGCGGCGTACTCGACTTCGCCCCGCGTCGATCAGGACGTGCGAGTACGTGTTCGCGGTGACAGCGAGGTCACGCTGTCCGACGAGCTGTCCGATCTGCGCCCAGGGCATCCCGCGCGCCTGGAGGAGACTGATCCTCCGGTGTCGGAGGTCGTGCGGGGAGAAGACGGGGACGCCCGCCGCCTGACATGCCTTCTCGATCGCAGGCGGTCCCCACGCTTTCCGGCGTCCTCGATCGCGCGCGTGACGAGAGGACAAGGACTCCTCCTCGTCGCCGCGTCGGACGCGAGCGCAGCACGTTCACGTCAACATAAGACGGAGCCGACTGAGATGGCACTCGAGTTCCCCACGCGCGCCGAGCGGCCCGGCAAGCTCCCTCACGCGGACAGCCTTGCGGCTCCGGAGCCTGCGTTCATGTACCACGAGTCCGTCGTGAAGCGGCTGTTCGGGCGCGTGGTCGCCGAGTACGCGGAGTTCCTTTTCTACGCCTGGGACGACGAGCGCGAGGAGGTCATCGGCGTCGGGCACGCGATTCCCGCGGCGTGGGACGGAGACAGAGCGAATCTTCCCGACGGGGGATTCGACGCGGTGGTCGAGGCGCGCTTCGCGCAGGGAACGCCGACGCCGACCGTCCTCTGCGCGCTGCTAATCCTGATCGCTCCCGAGTGTCGCGGCCAGGGCCTCAGCAGCCGCATGATCGAGCGGATGGGCGAGATCGGCCGCGCGCACGGCCTCGACACACTGATCGCGCCCGTCCGGCCCACTCTCAAGCACCGCTACCCGCTGACCCCGATCGAGAGCTACATGGGCTGGCGTCGGCCGGACGGCACGCTCCTCGACCCGTGGCTGAGGACGCACGAGCGGGTCGGAGCCCGGATCGTGAAGGTCGCCCCTGAGTCGGCGCGCGTCGAAGGCACCGTGGCCGAGTGGGAGGAGTGGACGGAGATGGCGTTCCCCGAGACCGGCTCCTACGTCGTGCCGGGCGCGCTGGTGCCGGTCGAGATCGACCGCGAGCGCGACGAGGGGCTCTACCTGGAGCCCAACGTCTGGATGGTGCACCCGCCCAGGGCGGCAGAGTCCGGATAGCCCTCCGTCCGGACTACTCCCCTGGACGTACTCCCTCCGGATAGGGCCGGGGGGCTGGATCGGCCCTCCTACTCCCCGGAGGCGCTCCCTCCCCTAGCCGTAGAGGTCAGCCCACGGCGCAAGGAGCGCCCAGAAGTCGGGAGGACGCAGAATCCGGATCGGGAGTTCGGACTCGATATGGCGCGCCACTCGCGGAAGCTTCCGCTCCATCGTCAGGAACGCCTCGCACTCCAGCGCTTGTCCCGCGCAACCACGCGGAAACCGCGTGACGACTGGGACTCAAATGCGCCTGGGAGGATTCGAACCTCCGACCAACGGCTTAGAAGGCCGTCGCTCTTCCGCTGAGCTACAGGCGCGCCGTCGAAGCGTACCGCTGGTCATCGACGCCCTCCTGCGGAAAATCGGAGCGAAGCGGAGATTTTCCGCAGTCGAACGGCCTAGAGGGCCGTCGCTCTTCCGCTGAGCTACAGGCGCGCGCGGTAAGCGTATCGCCCGCGCGGGCACGTTTTCCTTCCCCGCCTCGGGGAAGAGGGATGTCATGGGCATCGTCCTCAGCCTGATCGTGATCGTGGTCGGCGCGATCCTGACGTGGGGGGTCAACTCGAACGGCGGCAGCGTCGACGTGGACGTCGTCGGCGTGGTGCTGATGATCGTCGGGTTCGTCGGCTTCGTGATCTCGCTGCTGCTCTGGCGCACCTGGTGGGGCGCCGGCTTCTGGGGCTGGGGGCCCGGGCCGTACGAGGAGGGCGCCGTCGTCCGGCGCCGCGCGTACCGGCCGGCCCGCCGGCGGACGACGTACGTCGAAGAGGATCCGCCCGGCGGGCCGCCCTACTGATTCTGAAAGCGACGACCCAAGGGGGGTCGACATGGCGAACGAGTTGCAGGGAAAGAAGATCGCCTTCATCGCAACTGAAGGCGTCGAGGAGGTAGAGCTGACGGAGCCGTGGAAGGCGGTCGAGGAGGCGGGCGCGAAGCCCGAGCTGATCTCGATCGCGGATGGCGAGGTGCAGGCCTGGCAGCACTTCGACAAGGGCGGCAGCTTCAAGGTCGACGAGACGATCGAGGAGGCGCACGTCGACGACTACGACGGGCTGGTCCTCCCCGGTGGCGTGGCGAACCCCGATCGGCTCCGCATGGACGAGAACGTCGTTTCGTTCATCCGTGACTTCGCCGCGAGCGGCAAGCCGATCGGCGTCATTTGCCACGGGCCCTGGACGTTGATCGAGGCCGGCGTGGTCAAGGGGCGCACGATCACGTCCTGGCCGAGCCTCCAGACCGACCTGCGGAATGCGGGAGCCAACTGGGTCGACGAGGAGGTCATCGTCGACGCCGGTCTCGTGTCAAGCCGCAAGCCGGACGATCTCCCCGCGTTCAACGCGAAGATCGTGGAGGAGTTCGCGGAAGGGCCACACCTCGAGTCAGCGCAGAAGACGCAGGCCGCGATCCACGCAGAGGCGACGCCGAGCTAGCTCAAGGCGTCGCTTGCGACGCCTTGTGGAGGCCGCGGCGGCTTTGCCGCCGCGGCCGTTCCCCCGGCTCGGGAACCCTTTTGAGCGCTTGAAGCGAGACGGCAGTTGAAAGCCGCGCTCCTCGATGTCGACGGGACGCTCGTCGACACCAACTACCACCATGCACTCGCCTGGTACCGCGCCTTCCGGGACAACGGGATCACGCTCCCGGTCTGGCGCATCCATCGACACGTGGGCATGGGCGGAGACCAGCTGGTCCCCGCCCTCGTCGGCGAGCGGATCGACGCCGAGAAAGGCGAGGCGATCCGCAACTCACGCGACGAGATCTACGAGCAGCTGATCGACGAGGTCGCGCCGCTCGAGGGGGCGCGCGAGCTGATCGAGGATCTGAACGAGCGAGGCTTCGCGACCGTCCTCGCGAGCTCGTCACCCGAGAAGGAGATCAGCCACTACCTCGATCTCCTGGACGCCCGTGAGCTGGCCGATGCGTGGACGACGAATGACGACGTCGAGGCGACCAAGCCCGAGCCCGACCTGGTCCGCGCGGCGTTCCAGAAAGCGGGGACGGACGACGCTGTCATGGTCGGCGACACCCCGTGGGACGTTGAAGCCGCGCGCAAAGCCGGAGTAGAGACGGTGACGGTCATCACGGGAGGCTTTTTCGAGCAGGAGCTGCGCGAGGCCGGCGCGGCCGCCGTCTACGAATCAGTCGCCGAGCTGCGACGCCATCTAGACGAGGCGCCTTTCGTCTAACCCTTCGTGAAACGTCTGCTGCTGCTCGCGCCGCTCGTCGTGGTGGCAGCGGCGTGTGGAGGCTCCGGCTCCCACTCGGCGAAGCTCGACACCGTTCCCGTCCAGCAGGCGGGCCCGCTCGGCTCGGGGCCCGACATGGTCTGGTTCTACCGAGCCAAGGGCAAGCCGCGCTCACTCGTCATCTTCCTGCACGGCTACGGCGGCGCCCGCGAGGAGACGCCGGTCAACCACGTCGCCTGGCTGAAGCACCTCGCCGAGAACGGCAGCGACGTCATCTACCCGCGGTACGAGCGCGGTGGTCTGCCGGACCCGTTCCCGCACCTCGACGCCGGCGTGAAGGCCGCGCTGTCACGCCTCGGCAATCCAAAATTGCCCGTGGTCGTGATCGGATACTCGCGCGGCGGTCGGATTGCCGTCGACTACACGGCCATCCAGGCGGCTCGCGGGCACGAGCCGCGAGCGGTGCTCGCCGTGTTTCCCGGTCTGAACTCGATCTTCGAGCGCCTCGGGCCGCTCGACAAGCTCGACGCCAGGACGAGGATCGTGATGATGGTCGGCGACCGTGACATCGGCGTAGGCGGCGTCGGAGCGCGAGCGATCCTCGCGCGCCTCCAGCAGGCCCGTTTCCCCCCGGACCGAATCACGGTCCTGCCGGTCCGGTCGACCAAGACGTTCTCAGCAACCCACATGTCGGTGCTGGAGACGACCCCCGGCGCCCAAAAGGCCTTCTGGCTGCCGGCCGACGAGCTGATCGACTCAGTGCGATGACTTATCGCGTCGCTGCGATGACGCCGCCGCGCCCGACCTGAGCAGGCGCGGCGCACAAGCGTTTGAGTCGAGGCGAAACCGTCGAAAGTCGTCATAGCCGCGAAGCGGCCGGACTTTCGACGGGACAGGTGGCGGAGGGGACTCGAACCCCCGACCACCGGGACCACAACCCGGGGCTCTACCAACTGAGCTACCGCCACCGCGGCGAGGACAGAATAGCCTCGCCTTGATGATCCTCGCCTCGCGTCGTTTCCCGGGGCCGGCCTGGGAGCGGCTGACCGACGTCGAGTACCTCGACGCGCCCCTGCCGGAGGGCCTCGGTGCGGGGCGCGACGACGTCGAGGCCCTCGCGGTCGTCGGCGAGACGGTCGACGAAAACACCCTGGATCGCTTGCCGAATCTCCGGCTCATTGCGAACTACGGGGTCGGCTACGACTCGATCGACGTCGGCGTCGCCGCGGCTCGCGGCGTGATGGTCTCCAACACGCCGGGCGTCCTCGATGCCGCCACAGCCGACCTGGCGCTGGCGCTCATCCTCGCGTCGCGCCGGCGCGTCGTCTCGGGCGACCGGGCGGTCCGCGCCGGACGCTGGACGGGTGGCTGGGCCGACCCCGACTTCCTCGGTCGTGACGTCACGGGAGCGACGCTCGGCATCGTCGGCTTCGGCCGGATAGGACAAGCGGTGGAGCGTCGCGCTCGCGCGTTCGAGATGAGGGTCCTGCACACCGCGCGCCGCCCGACGGACCACCCGGACCGCCGCGAGCTCGACGAGCTCCTCGCTGTGGCCGACGTCGTTACTCTGCATGTCCCGCTGACGGCCGAGACGACGGGCCTGATCGACCGCCCCCGGCTTGCGCTGATGAAGGACGGCGCGTGCCTCGTCAACACCGCGCGCGGCCAGATCGTCGACGAGGAGGCGCTCGTCGAGGACCTGGTCAGCGGCCGGATCGACGCGGCCCTCGACGTCTTTGCGCACGAGCCGCGCGTGCCGCCGGAACTCCTCGGTCTGCCGAACGTCGTCCTCACGCCTCACATCGGCAGCGCGACGACGGAGACGCGCGAGGCGATGACGCGAGTACTCGTCGACAACCTCCTGGCCGCAGAGCGCGGCGAGGAGCCGCCGAACCTCGTCTACCCTGACGCGTAGCGCGGGCCCCGTAGCTCAGTGGATAGAGCGGCGGACTTCGAATCCGCGTGCGGAGGTTCGATCCCTCCCGGGGCCATTTGAGGGGTAGCAGCCATGCGAGAACCGCATGGTTGCGCGGGTCAGTCATGCCTGCGATGGCCTGAGAGCGCACACGGTGCTGTCTCAGGATCTCGCCTAGCTGGACAACGCCGTTAGAGGATGCGTTGGGGCCGGGCAGCGAGCCGAACGCCTTGGCGCTTCCCACGACACGGCCCGGACTCAGGAAACGTCTAGAGGCTGCTCGGCGATTAGATGGCCCTTACGGCCATGCCCCCGAACTGTGCGTGTCCGGATTGCCTTTGGCCGAGAACGGCCAGCATTCGACGCCGGAGCTGCGCGGCGAGATCGCGCGCCAGGGCATCGGCGTTTCTCTTGTCACTGCGGACGACAACCGCGTTCCCGCGGAGCGACCGGACGCGAAACACAACCGACGTAATGAAGCGATCGGTTCCACCCGTCGGGCGCGCACGTATGTGCATGAGCCTAGCTCCGATCCCGAACGAGGAGACTCTGGTGGCCGCGAAGCTGACGAGGAGGGCCCCCTCGTGCGTTTCGCCGCGAAGCCGCTTGTAATCCGCGATGTCTCGCTCGGTCGAGGCCGCGGCGGACCGGGCATTTCGCCACAGGCCCACCGACGTACCCACCACCAGCAGCCCTTTCGGCGCGCGAGGAGAGAATGCTCCGGTGGCGGTGCGGTCTCGAACGTAGCCGGCGAGCCGACCCCGCCGCCTCATGTCCGCACCCGTGTCGTCGGGATCGGGGGTGCTCGCGGCCGCATCTGCGGGTGTCGAGAAGAACGCGGACTTGTGCCGAAGCCCACCCGCCAGGCGCACGAGTGACGCGTCTGGAACGACCATCCGGGGAAGCAGCGCTTTCGGAGTCTGCGCGGCTGCCGGCGCCACGAGGGCGATCGAACTAGCAGCAACCAGAAGCAGGCGGATCCTCAATGGCGTAACTCTGATGCTGACGTACGCGATGGCCGATTTGCAAATGTGCCGGGCTTGCCTCACGCTCAAACCAAAGGACGTGCGCTTGCAAAGGCAGGGGCCGGGCACCGAGCCGAACGCCACCTGGCGCTTCCCACGAGCCGGCCCGGGCTCACGCTACGCCTCGGGCTCGTCGCCGACTAGTCGCTCTTTCGGCCATGGCCCGCAGCGACAGCGCCGCGTCCTGGTAGCGGTCGCCGGCGAGCGCGGCGAGGCAGGCCGCGACATCGCGGCCTCGTCGATCGTCGCCTCGTCGCACTCCTCGAGGTAGCGGAGCAGCCAGCGAGCCGCGGCCTGAGGGTGCCGGCGCGGATCCTTCCGAGCGATGAGGATGGTCAGCTCGAGCGCGTCGGCGAGGCTCAGCGGCGCTCCTTCGCCGCTGCCACGGCGCCGAGTAGATCCCGGCGCTTTAGCGCCCGCTGAAAGATGCCGTAGGGGTGGCCCTGTGAGGTCGAGGCTTCTCCTCTCGGGGGCCGGACGGCTTCTCAAGTCTAAGGAGCAGGCTGAGCCGGGGAGAAAAGCCCGGATGCCGGCGCCTGTCTCCCCTCCGCGCGACGGGGTCCTCCCCCCTGGTGGCGGGGCCTGTACCCAGCGAAGCGAACGTGTCTCCGGCCGCCTGCCCGTCGGCGTGCCGTGGCGGTCCTAGCCTTCGCCCTCAACATCTGCGTTCGCTAACCCGACGAACTCGGCTCGCGCCTGCCTGTACTCGCTGATCTCATCGAAGTTCAGGGTCGTATCGAGAAGCCTCGCTGGCCGCCCGGCGTAGCGCAGAGGTGCGAGCAACGAGCTCGACCTCTGCTGCGGCGGTTTGGACGATGGGGTCCGGATACAACGAGGCCTCATCCGCCTCGTTTTCGGCCGCGCGTAAGAACCTAACGTAGGCGTCGATCCGCTGGTCAAGCATCCGGGAGGCACGTTCGGCCTCGAATCGCTGTTCCTGTCCCTTGTTCGCGACGTACCCGCCGACCGCCGCTCCAGCCACACCGCCGAGCACTCCCAGGATCGCAGCCAAGACAGGTAGCCAGCGATCATTCATCCAGGTCTCCTCTTCTGCACCACAGGAGTCCTCGTCCGACAGCGCGTGCGGACGATGCAGTCACCCTAGCGCTGATCCTTTCACGGCAGACGTCGGGTGCGGTAGTGCCGCGGCCCGACTTCGAGCCCTAGACTCGTGACGCCGTCTCCGGCCCCTGGGGGCCCGGTTTCGCATTTCCCGGCGCCGGAGCCGTGAACCCCACGATCGAGATGCCGACGCAGTTGCGGAAGGCCTCCGATGCTTTAGCTGAGCGCGAGCGCGAACTGCGCGAAGCCGAGACAACCCTGAAGGCCGCTGAAGACGCTGTCGGCCTCGCCCATCCCCGCGACATCGAGGAGGTCGCAGCCGCCCGCGAGCGAGGCGAACCCGATCCGCCGGTTGCCCGCCACGAGCAGCAGGCCCGCACCGCGCTCGACGCTGCTCGGCGAGAGTGCGAGATCATCCAGGCGCAGGTGAGCAAGCTCGCTGCCGACGAAGCGTGGCGATCTTTAGACGCATCGGGGTTGCTGCCCTAACGCCGTGACAGCGAACGCGACGGTTGAAGCCGAGTCAGCGCACCGGTCCGGTCTGGACAGCCCTGTCAGGTCGGTAGGGCGTCCCGGGGCACGCACCCCACAACCCGAGATGACGGGCGCGAGCGCGGCGCGCGAGACGGTCGAGCAGCCGCGAGTACAGACCGCGCCTGCCGCCGTAGAAGTACGGCGCGGCGGCGCCGACACGGGACGAGCCGCACGTTCACGTCCACCCCGTCACGGGCGCGGACGACGTAGCGCAGCAGCCGCCGGTACCGATCGACCCGATCGGTTGCCGGCTCGGGCGAGAGGCGGACCAGCGTGCCGGGCGGCAGCATCCGCTTCGCGATCCTGGAGGCCTGCCGTCCGTAGCACTCGGCGTGGTAGACCTCCGGGGTATCGATCTGGACCAGCCGCACCCGACGCCCGTTCGTCAGGGTGAGCGTGTCGCCGTCGGCTACGTGGTCGACGCGGGCGAGGGTGGCGTCCGGGTGCGCGCTCGCAAACGGGACGAGCATGGCGGCCGCGAGCGGCACAAGGAGAAGGAAGCGGCGCGGGGTCGAACGCCGGACGCCCCGCACCCTCGGTTCCGTCCCTGACGTTACGCCAAACAGGTGACTCAGAGTACTCGGCTTCATCGGATACGTCTGTACCGGACATCGTCGGCGGGCGCTTCACGGCGAATCCCCCATTTGGGCCAAGCGAATGACTCGGTAATGCGCGAACCTGGACGCGGTGATTCCGATCACGAGAGGGAGCTCGTGAAGCGCGCGGCGCTCATTGCTGCGATCGCATCCGCAGTCGCAGCCGTCACGTGCACCGCTGCCTCAGCGGGCGACCCATGGGTTCCCGGCAGTAGCTACTACGTCCGGGCGTCGGCAGTCGAGAGTCACTTCGAAAAGGCCTTCGACTCAGCGAATTGCGTGGGGATTCCCCGCTTCGGCCGTCGGAAGCATTTTCCGTACGGGCCGTTCCGGATGTTCTACTGCGACACGAAGCGCGAGGGCCGACTCTGCTTTGCGATCAAAGTCAAGGTGGTCAAGGGAGCGAGGCGCCGGTGGTTTCGAACCATCCCGCTGAACGTGTCGAGGGTCAGATGCACCGGGACGAGGGACGTCCCCGCACGCGACAGGCCCGCGGTCGCTGAAGATCAGTCGCAGCTACGCGCTGCGGCAAGCTCGGTCGAGTCGACAAGTGCCCGGGCCGGCGGTTGACCGACGCGAGTCCGGCCCTTTTGACCGACGCGAGCGGATCGGGCGCGGCGGCGGATGCTCCAGTGCAAGACCTGACCCCAGGCGTATGAGGCGGCTGGGGGTGCCGTCGAAGGCCGGCACCCCCAACAGGCCCGACCTAGGCTAGTCCTGCGGCGGCTGGCAGGGGCCGAAGACGAACTGGAAGTTGCTGCCGCCCGATGACATGTGCTCGACGGCGGCGACCTTCGCGACCACACCACCGCCCGGGGCGAGGATGTTGAAGAACTCGGTGTCGGTGGACACGAACTGGCCGGTGGCGGGGTTGAAGTTGCCGCCGAACCAGGTCGCCCCAGCCAACCGGTAGACGGTGCTCGTCGTCCCGTCGCTGAGCGTTACACCGAGTGGCACATTCGTGCCGGTGACGTGCTCGCTGCCGTTGGCGGCGACACTGTCGTGGAAGACCGAACGCAGCGTCCCTCCGAGAACGGTGTAGTTGGTTGCCGGGCAGGTGAAGACTGCCCCGGTCGGATCGAAGGTGGTGACCTGTGTCGTACCGGCGTTCCCGGCAGCGTTCGCCGGAAGCGCCACAACGAGCGCGATCGCCACTGCCGCAAGCGTGGCGATAACTGCAAGCGCCTTGAATCTCATCTACGTATCTCCTTCTGTCGGACTGTGCCTGCACCACGTTCACGCGAGAGCACAGCTGCAGACTGTCGCCTCGCCGCCGCGCGACGATCGACGTCGTTGCCGCAGTTCTTCAGACCCTCCTCGGAACACAAACATCGTGCGACAGTTCGGTGTGCGCGTCAAGCGACGAGCGGCTCGGGCGCGCCGCCGTTATGCGGCCAGTTCGCGGCGTAGGACCGACTCGACGGCGCGCAGGGCGACTCGCGTTTGCGTGAGATCCGGTTCGCGCGTCGTCAGCCGCTGGAGGGCAAGACCGGGGAGGAGGAACAGGCGCGCGAGGCGGCGGGTCGAGCGTTCGATTGCCAGCCAGAGCTCCATCGTCACCGCCAGGGAGAGGACGACGACGGCGGTCGACGCGTAGAACGTCGGCGGGAACGGCCATGCGCGCTCAAGCAGCGCTCCGACCGGTAGCACGAGGGCGGCGAAGTTCGTGCCGCACCGACTCGCGAAGCGACTCGGCTTCTCAGCGCCGAGCCACGTCGCCGCGAGGCGTCGCTCCTCGGCCGCGGCGATCGCGCGGTGCTCGGCGCCGTGGAGCGCGAGCGTCCGGCCGCGCAGCATCCAGCCGATCAGGCCAATCGTCAGCGCGAGCCCGCAGGCGAGCGACCAACGATGCGGCAGGAACGCGAATCCGAGCGGCGCCGCGACTGCAAGTGCGAGCAGCAGCCGTTCGCGCCGCCGCGCGACTCCGTCACTGCGGAAGAGCGGCGACAGCGAGAGTGAGAGGCGCGCGAGCCCGCGGAGGAGCGGGATGCGGCGCATCCACCCGCGCGGCCGCGGCATGGCGCCCTCGCGCAGGGAGCCGTCGACGCCGGCGAACGCCCAAAACCGCTCGCTGACGACGGCGACTCCGTCCGGACGAGCCATGCCGCCGAGGCGCGGCAGCGCGGCCGATCGGTCGAACCGGCGCAAATCGACGGCGTGCACCGCCGCACAATGACTCCCGCGCCGGCGCGACGCAATGGGCCACGCGACCTATCCACGCCCGCTCGAGGCCCTGCCTACCAGTAACCGCGCGAGAAGAAGCCGAGCAGTGCGAGCACAAGCACGATGATCAGGATGATCCAGAGAATGCTCAATTGCGTCACCTCCTTCCGGCACGAGACGTACCCCTACAACGAGCGGCGGCACGAGACGGTTGCGCGTCGTGCCTCACCGCACGCGTTTCCATCGGCCGAGGAACGGCAACATCCCAGCCGTGCCGCGCGCGATCTGGAGCGGATCGATCACCTTTGGGCTCGTCAACGTCCCTGTCCGGATGTACAGCGCGATCGACGAGCACAAGCTCCAGTTCCACTGGATCCACGAGCGGGACGAGAGCCCGATCGGCTACCGGAAGATCTGCAAGCTCGAAGACAAGCCGGTCTCGGACGACGAGATCGTGAAGGCGTTCGAGTACGAGCGCGGCGAGTACGTCTACTTGACCGACGAGGACTTCGAGGCGGCCCGGACCGAGGGCTACAAGACGATCGACATCACCGATTTCGTCCCCTACGAGCAGATCGACCCGATTTACTTCGCCCGCACCTACTACGTCGGGCCCCAGGACGGGGCGGAGAAGGTGTACTCGCTGCTCGTCCGCGCGATGGAGGATTCCGAGCTGGCGGCAATCGCGAAGTTCGTCATGCGCGACCGCCAGAACCTCGGGTGTCTGCGCGTCCGCGACGGCGTCATCACGCTCGAGCAGCTCCACTTCGCCGACGAGATCCGCGATCTCGAGGAGATCGAGCCGGACAAGGCTCGGGTGTCGAAGGAAGAGCTCGAGATGGCGGAGCAGCTGATCGGCAACTTCGCCGGCGACTTTCGGCCGGAGCAGTACAAGGACACCTATCGCGATGCACTCTGCGAGATCATCCGGGCGAAACGCGAAGGCAAGGAGATCCACCGTGCACCGGAAGCCGAGGAAGGAGCACCGCCCGACCTGCTCGAGGCGCTGCGGGCGAGCATCGCCGCGGCGGGTCGCGGCTCCGACTCCGGTTCGAAGGCGCCGCGCGATTCCGGCACCGGCGGGGACGACGATCTCGAGGGTCTCTCGAAAGCGGAGCTCGAGAAGCGAGCGAAACAAGCGAACATTCCGGGCCGGTCGAAGATGTCGAAGGACGAGCTGATCGAGGCGCTGAGCGAGGCTGCCTGAGCAGAAGCACCTGAGCGTCGTTCCCGACGTCGAGGAAGAGCTCGACCGCCTCTACGCTCTGCCGTTCGAAGAGTTCACGCGTTCCCGGAACGACCTCGCGCGTCGGCTCGAAAAGGCCGGGCGCGCGGACGCGGCCGACGACGTGAAGAAGCTCGCGAAGCCGAGCGTTCCGGTGTGGACCGCGAACCAGCTCGCTCGGCGCGAGCCCGGCGAAGTCAGCGCGCTCCTGCGTTCGGCGGAGGACCTGAGGAAGGCTCAGGAACGGGCGCTCGCGGGCAAGGGCGGCGACGACCTGGGCGAGCGGCTCGCTGAGCAGCGAAAGGCGGTACGCGCGCTTGCACGTTTGGGCCGCGACATCCTCGCCGAAGAGGGGCGCTCGGCCAGCGACG
The DNA here is from genome assembly GCA_046725655.1 of Actinomycetota bacterium. GTDB lineage: Bacteria > Actinomycetota > Thermoleophilia > Gaiellales > Gaiellaceae > 13-2-20CM-68-14. The sequence goes on from JBKOYZ010000085.1 coordinate 12,458, forward strand.
CGATCGTCGAGCGAATCGCGAAGACGCTCGAGGCAGCGGCCCTCGACGAGGGCTCGCGCTCACTCCTTCGAGCAGGCCGGTTGACGGAGGAGCTCGAGCCGCCGGGCTTCGAGGCGCTGGCGGGGATGGCCGCAACAGGCGCTCGGTCGAAGCAGCCGCGGGCCCCCGGGCCGACGGGGAAGCGCGATCGGATCACAGGCGTGCGGCGCCAGGTGCAGGAGGCACGCCAGGAGGCTCGGGTGCGGGCGCGCGAGGCCGCGGCCGCGGAGCGCGACGCCGAACGCGCCGAGGCTGCGGCCACCGACGCCCGACAGGCTGCCGATGAGGCGCGCCGGCATGCCGAGGCGGCCGAACAGGCGCTCGCCGAGGCGGAGACCGCGCTCCGCGACGCGCAGCGCGGCTAGTCCGTCTCTTCTTCCGGCTCGTTGACGATCGGATCGGTCGCGAGGCGCTGTGCGACCTCACGCTGCTCCTCTGCGACCTCGTCCGTCATCTGCTCGAACTTGTTCTCGTCGGAGAGCCGGCTCTCTCGTTCGCGATCTTGCTGATCGGTCATGGGCGGGTCGTTCCCGACGCGCTCTACTCTGTAACCGAATCGCGGGTCACTCTCAGGAATATCGTTGGGAGAGCGGGCGTGGCGGAATTGGCAAACGCGACGGGTTTAGGACCCGTTGGGCGAAAGCCCTTGGAGGTTCGAGTCCTCTCGCCCGCACTCGTCCTGGCATTTGCGTTCGTGACCGCGTCGGGCGCCGCGGCGACGCCGGACTGGCGCTTGGCGGCGCCGCTTCCGCTGCCGCGGACCGAGGTTGCGGGCGCGCGGCTCGGGGACGAGCTCGTCGTCGTCGGCGGCTACCTGGCAGACGGCAGCAGCACCGGCCGGGCGGACGCGTACTCGCCGCGGACGAACCGCTGGCGTCGGCTTCCCGACCTGCCCGCGAAGGTCAACCACGCGATGGCGGCGACGGCGAACGGCCGGCTGTACGTGGTCGGCGGCTACGGCGGCGAGCGTCGCGCGTTCGTCTTCTTCCGCCGCCGCTGGCAGCGGCTGCGCGACCTGCCCGGGCCGCGGGCGGCCGCCGGCGCGGCGATCGTCGGCGGGAGGCTGTACGTCGTCGGCGGGGTCGTCGCGCCGGGCAAGCTGGCGCCGAGGATGTTCGTCCTCGACCTGCGCCGGCGGCGATGGTCGTTCGCGCCCGGCCCGACGCCGCGCGAGCACCTTGCCGTCACCGCCGCCAACGGCCGCGTCTACGCGCTGGCGGGCCGCTCCGCCGGGACGAACTTCGACTACTTCCAGGTCTACTCGCCCGGCCGGCGCCGCTGGTCGTCGCTGCCGCGCGTGCCCGACCCGCGCGGCGGGACCGGCGTTGCGGCGGTGGGCGGCGAGCTCGTCTCGGTCGGCGGCGAGGAGCCGGGCGGGACGATCGCCGACGTCTACGCGTACAGCATCGGCTCCAAGCGGTGGCGGCGCCTCGCCGACATGCGGACACCGCGGCACGGGCTCGGCGTCGTCGCCTACCGCGGCCGCGTCTACGCGATCGCCGGCGGCCCCGAGCCGGGCCTGCACGTCAGCGCGGCGAACGAGTACCTGCAGGTGCGGTAACGAGCCGCTCGACGCCGTCGGCGGCACGCTCCAGCGCGGCGTCGTCGAAGAGGAACGGCGTCGCATTGGGAATGGCGTGCGCAGGCCCGTCCAGATCGTCGGAACCGCCCGCGGCGTTCAGCGCGTACCGGATCGGGATCTCGTGGCAGACGACGAGTACGCAGTCGAACGGCCGCTGCACCAGATCTCTGTAGGCGGCGGCGTACCGGAGCGCGGCCTCGTCGAGGCTCTCGCCGCCGGGAAAACGGTCGCTCCGGCGATGCTCGCGTTTCCAGGCCCGATACTCGTCGATCGTCGAGCCTTCGAGGTCGCCGACGCGGATGTCGTCGAATTGCTCCTGCTCGAGCAGCGGGACGTCCCGCCCCTCGATTGCGAGCCGCGCGGTGTCGCGCGTGCGCTCGAAGCGCGTGTGGAAGCACGCGTCCAGGGGCAACGCCTGCACCTGGAGGCCGAGGAGGCGCGCCTCGACGCGCCCGTCGTCGGTCAACGGGACCGACCTGCGCGGATCGCCGTTGATCCGCCGCTCGTTGTTCAGCACCGACTCGGCGTGCCGCGCGAAAACGAACAGGCGCACCGTGCGACCCTACCGCGGCACTTGCTTGGCCGCCCGGCGCCCTGACCCCACCCGAAACCTCTCTGCTTGAATGGTCAGGTGGCCGTCCAGATCGAAGAGCTCGCCGACAACAAGGTTCGGCTCACGGTCGACGTGCCCCGCGAGGACATGCACCACGCGGTCGAGCACGCGACAGACGATCTCGCTCAGAGCCTCAAGATCCCTGGCTTTCGGAAGGGGAAGGTCCCGCCGCAGGTCCTGCGCACGCGGATCGGCCGCGAGCGGCTGATGACGGAGGCCGTCGAGAGCCACATCGGCGGCTGGTTCTGGAACGCCGCCGCGAACACGCGCATCCGGCCGGTCGCGCAGCCCCGGTACGACTACGACGTTCCCGAGTCGGAGGACGAGGAGTTCAGCTTCACGGCGACGGTGGACGTACAGCCCAAGCCGGCCGTGGCCGACTGGGCCCAACTGGAAGTTCCCTACCAGGAGCCCGAGATCCCGCCGGAGCTGGTCGACCAGGAGCTCGAGATCCTGCGCGAGAGCGTCGCCGACCTCGCCCCTGTCGAAGACCGTCCCGCCCAGACCGGTGACGTCGTCGTCGTGGACGCCGTCGAGGAGTCGGGCGAGGCGCAGCGCGACCTCGTGCTCGAGCTCGGCGCAGGCCGCCTGCTGGAAGACGTCGAGCGGGCCCTGATCGGCACATCGCCGGGCGAGGCCCGGCAGGTCGGGTATCCGCTGCCGGACGGCTCCACACGGACGGTCGAGGTCACCGTCAAGGAAGTCAAGGAGAAGGTTCTGCCGCCGGCCGACGACGAGCTCGCTCGGGCCACGAGCGAGTTCGACACGCTCGCCGAGCTGCGCAGCGACATCGAGTCGACGCTCCGCGAGCAGCTCGAGGAAGAGCTCGACGGCGCGTTTCGCGCTGAGGCGGTCGACCGTCTCGTCGAGGCCTCGAACGCGACCGCGTCGGGACCGCTCGTCGAAGCGCGCGCGCGAGAGCTGCTGAACCAGCTCGGCCGCTCGCTCGACAGCCGCGGCATCAGCGCCGATCTCTACCTCGAGGCCACCCGTCAGACGCCGGAGCAGCTCGCGGCCGGCGTCCGCGAGGAGGCGTCGCGATCGGTCGCGCGCGAGCTCGTCCTGGAAGCCGCCGCCGACAAGCTCGGGATCGAGATCACCGACGCGGACGTCGAGGAGCTGATCCGCGAGCAGGCGGAGCTCGCAGACGAAGATCCCGTCGAGGTGGCCGCGCGGATCCGGGAGAGCGGGCGCTTCGAGGCGCTTCGCGAGGACCTGCGCCTGAAGGAGGCGCTCGACCGGATCGCCGCGGACGTCAAGCGAATCTCGCCCGACCTCGCGGACGCCCGCGACAAGCTTTGGACCCCCGACAAGGAAACGACGGCAACCGAGACGAAACTTTGGACCCCCGCAAGCAAGGAGCCTGCATGAGCCCGTTGATCCCCATGGTCGTCGAGCAGACCTCGCGTGGCGAGCGCGCGTTCGACATCTACTCCCGTCTGCTCAACGAGCGGATCGTCTTCCTCGGCACACCGGTCGACGACCAGATCGCGAACCTGATCATCGCCCAGCTGCTGCACCTCGAGTCCGAGGACCCCGACAAGGACATCTCGATCTACATCAACTCGCCGGGCGGCTCCGTCTATCACGGGCTCGCGATCTACGACACGATGCAGTTCATCAAGCCGAACGTGCAGACGATCTGCGTCGGTACCGCGATGTCGATGGGGGCCCTTCTGCTCGCCGGTGGGACGAAAGGGAAGCGGATGGCCCTGCCGAACTCCAAGATCCTCATCCACCAGGTCTGGGGCGGCTTCCAGGGTCAGGCCACCGACATCGAGATCCATGCGCGTGAGACGATCGCGCTCAAGCGCTCACTGGAGGAGATCATGTCGGAGCACACCGGGCAGCCGCTCGAACAGGTGTCGAAGGACATGGAGCGCGACTACTTCATGACGCCACAGGAAGCCCAGCAGTACGGCATCATCGACAACGTCATCGTCCACCGCGACGGGGCGCGACCGTCGTAGTGCCCCTAGCGGCCGAGGCGATTCCGGAGTAAAAGGAGAACCGTGGCCCGAGCGACAGACGGCAACGAGCAGCTTCTCTGTAGCTTCTGCGGCAAGTCGCAGCGCCAGGTCAAGAAGCTGATCGCCGGCCCGGGCGTCTACATCTGCGACGAGTGCATCGACCTCTGTAACGAGATCATCGACGAGGAGCTGACCGCCCCGGCCCAGCTCGATCTCGACAATCTCCCGAAGCCGCGGGACATCTACGCCGTCCTCAACGACTACGTCGTCTCCCAGGAGGAGGCGAAGCGGACGCTCTCGGTGGCGGTCTACAACCACTACAAGCGCGTCCAGATGGCCAGCGAGGACGGCGATGTCGAGCTCCAGAAATCGAACATCCTGCTCCTCGGCCCGACCGGCTGCGGGAAGACGCTTCTGGCCCAGACGCTCGCCCGGATCCTCAACGTCCCCTTTGCAATCGCCGACGCGACGGCGCTGACCGAAGCCGGCTACGTCGGGGAAGACGTCGAGAACATCCTCCTGAAGCTGATCCAGGCGGCCGACTTCGACATCAAGAAGGCGGAGACCGGGATCATCTACATCGACGAGGTCGACAAGATCGCGCGCAAGGCGGACAACCCGTCGATCACGCGCGATGTCTCGGGCGAGGGCGTCCAGCAGGCGCTGCTGAAGATCCTCGAAGGAACCGTCGCCTCGGTGCCGCCGCAGGGCGGGCGCAAGCATCCGCACCAGGAGTTTCTCTCGATCGACACGACCAACATCCTGTTCATCTGCGGCGGCGCGTTCGCCGACCTCGACAAGATCATCGCCAAGCGGATCGGCAAGAACGCCGTCGGCTTCGGCGCCGACATCCGCTCGAAGAACTCGACGGAGTCGTCGGAGCTGCTCGCGCAGGTGATGCCGGAGGACCTGCTCTCGTACGGCCTGATCCCGGAGTTCATCGGCCGGTTACCGGTCGTCTCGGCCGTGCACCAGCTCCAGCGCGAGGACCTCGTCCAGATCCTGACCGAGCCGAAGAACGCGCTCGTCAAGCAGTACCAGCGCTTCTTCGGCTACGACAGCATCGAGCTCGTCTTCACCGAGGATGCACTCTGGGAGATCTCGGACAAGGCGCTCGAGCGCGAGACCGGCGCCCGCGGCCTGCGCTCGATCATCGAGGCCGCGCTGCTCGATGTGATGTTCGAGCTGCCGTCGCGTCAGGACGTCGTCAAGTGCGCGATCACGAAGGAGACGATCGAGCGCGGCTTGAAGCCGACACTCGTGACGACAGGCGCCGCAGCCGGGGTCGAGCACGAAGAGCTCGCCGAGGAATCGGCGTAGGAAAAAACCGGCACGAGCCCGGCGGAGCGGCGCCGCGCCTCGTCGAGCCTTCTGCCGAGCTTCAAGCGGGCGCCTGATGTTCACGACGCGGCCGGAGCTGCGGGGGACGTTCGGGATGGTCGCGTCGACCCACTGGCTCGCCTCGGCCGCGGGCATGGCGATCCTCGAGCGGGGCGGCAACGCCTTCGACGCCGCGGTCGCCACGGGGCTGGCGCTCCAGGTCGTCGAGCCCCACCTGAACGGGCCCGGCGGCGAGGTGCCGATCGTCCTCTACAGCGCCGAGCGGGACGAGGTTCTCGTGGTCTGCGGGCAAGGGACCGCGCCGGCCGCCGCGACGATTCCGCACTTCCGCGAGCTCGGCCTCGACCTCGTGCCCGGAACGGGTTTGCTGGCCGCCTGCGTCCCGGGCGCCTTCGGTGCGTGGATGCTGCTGCTCGAGCAGTTCGGCACGCTGCAGCTGCGAGACGTCTTCGAGCATGCGATCGGGTACGCCGAGCGCGGCTACCCGCTGCTACCCGGCATCACGGCGGCGATCGAAGGGGTCGAGGAGCTCTTCCGCAACGAGTGGACGAGCTCGGCGGCTGTCTACCTTCCCCGCGGCAGGGTTCCGAGGCCGGCGACGCTGTTCCGGAACCCCGTTCTGGCGGCGACGTATCGGGGGCTCGTTGCCGACGCCGAGCGGTCGAGCGGAGATCGCGAAGGTCAGATCGAGGCGGCCCGCGACGCGTTCTACTCGGGCTTCGTCGCGGAGGCGATCACCGACTACCTGGACGGGGCGGAGGTGCTGGACAGCTCGGGCCGGCGCCACCGCGGCCTGCTCGACGGCGACGACCTCGCGGGGTGGAGGGCAACCGTCGAGCAGCCGGTGACCTTCGACTATCAGGGCTACCGCGTCTGCAAGACCGGCCCCTGGGGTCAAGGGCCGGTCTTCCTCCAGCAGCTCGCGCTGCTCTCGGGGTTCGACCTCGCATCGATCGAGCGCGAGCGGCACGAGTTCGTGCACACGGTCGTCGAGTGCGCGAAGCTCGCCTTCGCCGACCGGGAGACCTGGTACGGGGATCCCGAATTCGTCGAGGTGCCGCTCGACGAGCTGCTCGCGCCGGCCTACAACGACGAGCGGCGCGGGCTCGTGGGCACGACAGCCTCGGCGGAGCTCGTGCCGGGCGCCGTAGCGGGCAGGACGCCGCGGCTCCCGTCCGCGGGCCGCGTCGCAACGGCCGCGCCCGGCGTCGGCGAGCCGACCTTCGCCTCGGCGCAAGAGCGTCGCGGCGACACGTGTCACCTCGACGTCGCGGACGCGAGCGGCAATCTCGTCGCCGCGACGCCGAGCGGCGGCTGGCTGAACGCCTCGCCCGTCGTCCCCGGGCTCGGGTTTCCGCTCGGGACGAGGGCGCAGATGTTCTGGCTCGAAGAGGGCCTGGCGAGCTCGCTCGAGCCGCGCAAGCGCCCGCGGACGACGCTCTCGCCGACGCTCGCCCTGCGGGACGGGGAGCCCTATGTCGCGTTCGGCACGCCCGGCGGCGATCAGCAGGATCAGTGGTCGCTCGTCTTCTTCCTCTCGCACGTGCACTTCGGGCTCACGCTCCAGGAGGCGATCGACGCCCCGACCTTCCACTCGGACCACTTCCCGAGCTCCTTCTATCCGCGCCAGGCGCAGCCGAAGGTGGTGGAGATAGAAGGGCGGTTCGGAGCGGCCACGATCGACGAGCTCAGACGGCGCGGGCACGAGGTGGACGTGCGCGACGACTGGTCGCTGGGCCGGCTGAGCGCGGCCGCCCGCGAGCCTGACGGGCAGCTGAAAGCCGCTGCGAGCCCGCGCGGCGCCCAGGGGTACGCCGTCGGGCGTTAGCCGCTCAGTCCGTGGACGAGAAGGAGGCGGTGCGTGAGCGGGTCTGGACGGCGCTCGAGCGGGAGCGGGTCGCGCGCTTCCCCGGTGCGAAAGGACGGATCCCGAACTTCAAAGGTGCGGAGGCCGCCGCGAGGACGCTGGCTTCACGGCCGGAGTGGCAGGCCGCCACGGTCGTCAAGGCGAACCCTGACGCGCCTCAGCTGCCTGTTCGAATCGCCGCGCTCGCCGACGGGAAGCGCCTCTACATGGCCGTGCCGCGACTGCGGGAGCGGAAGCCGTTCATCCTGCTCGACCCGAAGCGCCTGCGCGTCGACCCCCGCGACGCCGCGTCGATCAAGGGCGCCGCGGCCGCAGGGCGGCCGGTCCAGCTCGACGATGTGGATCGCGTCGACCTGATCGTCTGCGGCACGGTCGCCGTCAACCGCAAGGGCGTTCGGATCGGCAAGGGGGGAGGCTATTCCGACCTCGAGTTCGGCCTCCTCGTGGAGCGCGGCCTGGTCGACGCCGACACGGTGATCGCCACGACCGTGCACCCGCTCCAGCTGCTCGACGAGGAGCTACCGGAGACGGCGCACGACTTCCGCGTCGACGTGATCGTCACGCTCGACGAGGTCATCCGGACCCGCGGCGCGCGACGGCCGCGCGGCATCCTGTGGGAGGACCTCGACGAGGAGAAGCTCGCGGATTCCTGTTCTGCGTGGCATGCGCGCCTGAGACCGGAACGCGCATCCGCGGGAATCTACGATGGCGCCGTGGAGCCGCTCTATCAGCCGCACGGCGTCGAGGAACGCTGGCAGCGAACGTGGGAGGAGGAAGGCCTCTACAACGCCGAGGCGGACGATCCACGCCCGAGCTACACGATCTGCTTTCCGCCTCCCAACGTGACCGGCGAGCTCCACATTGGACACGCCCTCAACGGCTCGATCCAGGACGTGCTGATCCGCTGGCAGCGCATGCGCGGCTTCAACACGCTCTTCCAGCCGGGGTACGACCACGCGGGCATCTCGACGCAGAACGTGATCGAGAAGCAGCTCGCCGAGGAAGGGAAGACGCGGAAGGACATCGGCCGCGAAGCGTTCGTCGAACGCACCTGGGCGTGGCTCGAGCAGACGGGCCGGACGATCTTCGAGCAGCTCCGCACGCTGGGGGCGTCGATGGACTACCGGCGCGAGCGCTTCACGATGGACGAGGGATACGTCCGCGCCGTGATGCGCTTCTTCGTCCACCTCTACGAGCGCGGCTGGATCTACCGCGACAACCGGATCATCAACTGGTGCCCGTTCCACGAGTCGTCGCTCTCGGATCTCGAGCTCGTCCACGCCGAGGTCGACGACACGCTCTACTACATCCGCTACCCGTTCGCCGACGCCGGCCCGGACGCGGAAGGCATCACCGTCGCGACGGTCCGCCCCGCGACGATCCTGGCGGACGTCGCCGTCGCCGTGCACCCCGACGACGAGCGCTATCTCAACGTCGTCGGCAGGGAGGTCGTCGTGCCGTACGTCGAGCGCCGGGTGCCAGTGATCACGGACGAGCGCGTGGAGCCCGAGTTCGGCACCGGCGCGCTGAAGGTGACGCCCGGCCACGACCCGACCGACTTCGAGATCGGACGCGCGCACGGATTGCCGGAGCCGATGGTGATCGGCCCGGACGGGAGGATGAACGAGAACGCGGGCGATCTCGCCGGCCTCAGTCAGGAGGAGGCCGACGAGTGCGTGCTCGCGTGGGCGCGTGAACGCGGGTTGCTCGAGCGGCGGGAGCCCTACCGGCACTCGGTCGCGCTGTGCGAGCGCTGCAAGAGCCGGATCGAGCCGCTGATCTCGCTTCAGTGGTGGTGCGCGATGGACGAGCTGAAGCGGCCCGCGCTCGAGGCGCTCCGCGGCCGGCGCGTTCGCTACCACCCGGAGTCTCAGCACCGCTTCGCGATCGAGTCGCTCGAGAACGCGCCCGACTGGAACATCTCGCGCCAGCTCTGGTGGGGTCACCAGATCCCGGCGTGGCACTGCCCCGACGGCCACGTCAGCGTCCAGGAGACGGAGCCGGCGGCCTGCGTCGAGTGCGGCTCGACCGAGCTCGTGCGCGAGGACGACGTCCTCGACACGTGGTTCTCGTCCGCCCTCTGGCCGTTCGCGACGCTCGGGTGGCCCGACGACACGCCCGACCTACGTACCTTCTACCCGGGCGACGTCTCGGTGACCGCCCGCGAGATCATCCGCCTCTGGGAGAACCGGATGATCTTCTCCGGGCTCGAGCTGATGGGCGACGTGCCCTTCGAGGACGTGATCATCACCTCCACGATCCTCGCCCCCGACAAGCGGCGGATGTCGAAGAGCCTCGGCACCGGCATCGACCCGCGCGACGTGATTGCCGAGCACGGCGCCGATGCGACTCGCTACGGGCTGCTGAAGATGTCGTCCTCGCAGGACGTCGCCTTCTCGTACGGGGCGATCGAGGAGGGGCGCAAGCTGGCGAACAAGCTCTGGAACGTCAGTCGCCTGCTCCTGCAGGCCGCAGAAGTTGAGGTGACGCCGGACTTGCGGCCGCAGTCGCTGGAGGAGCGCTGGATCATCGGCCGGCTCGATGCCGCTGCAGCTCAGATCGGCTCGGCGCTGGCGGAGTTCAACTTCGCCGCGGTCGCAAGCGTCCTCTATCGGACGACTTTCGACGACTTCTGCGACTGGTACGCCGAGGCGATCAAGCCCAGGATCTACGCGGGCGACGTCGACGCGCGCGCAACAGCGCTCGCCAACCTCGAGCGCCTGCTCAAGCTGCTGCACCCGGTGATGCCGCATGTCTCGGAGGAGATCTGGACGAATCTGCCGGACCGCGAAACCCGCTTGATCGTTGCGCCCTGGCCCGAGCCCGAGGGCACGGTCGAGGACGCAGAGGCGGAGTTCGAGCCGATCCGGACGGCAGCTGAGCTGTTTCGACGTGCAGGCGTTCGCGTGCCGCTGGCCGACGAGCAGACCCGGATCTTCGAGGCGGTCGTGAAGCCGGACCGGGCGAAGGTCGACGGAGACGCGGGCGCCGAGATCGAACGGCTCCAGAAGGAGGTCGAACGCGCCGAGGGGATGCTGGCCAACGACCGGTTCGTCCAGAACGCCGCGCCGGATGTGGTCGAGGCCGAGCGCGAGAAGCTCGCCCGCTACCGGCGTGAGCTCGATGCCCTCTCACACTAACGCCGACTGGCTCGAATCGCTCTCGCCGTGGCCGGAGGAGTTCGGCCTGGCGAAGATGCACGCACTGCTCGCGGAGCTCGGCGAGCCACAGCGAGCGTACCCGGCGATCCACGTCGTCGGCACGAACGGCAAGTCGACCGCGACGCGCCGGGCGGCAGCGTTCCTCGCCCGCGAGGAGCTGAGTGTCGGCGCGTACACCTCGCCGCACGTTTCCGGATGGAGCGAGCGCATCCAGGTCGACGGCGAGGACGCCGACTTCGAGGCCGCGCTCGCGCGCATCCGGGACGCCGCCGAGCGTCTCGGCGCGACGCAGTTCGAGGCCGTCACCGCCGCCGCGCTGGCCGAGTTCGCCGTCGCAGGCGTCGACGTCGCTGTGGTCGAGGCCGGCCTGGGTGGCCGCCTCGACGCGACCAACGTCCTGGGCGCCCGCGTCGTGGTGCTCACGAACGTCTCGCTCGACCACACCGACGTCCTCGGCGCGACGCGCGAGGAGATCGCGGGGGAGAAGCTTGCCGTCGTCGAGCGGGGCGCCGTCGTCGTGCTCGGCGAGCCGGAGTGGGACCGGCTCGCCCGCCGCCGGGAGCCGGCCCGCATCCTCGTCGCGGACGACGTCGGCCGGGCCGCCGCGGAGCAGTTCCTCGGGCGCGAACTGGCCGGCGACGTAGAGATTTCGCTCCCCGGGCGGTTCGACGTCGTCGGCAACGATGTCTACGCGGGGGCACACAACGTCGCCGGCGTCGCCTGGCTCGTGGCCCGCCTGCCGCGCAGGGACTATGTCGTCTGCGCCGCGATCTTGGACGACAAGGACGCGCGTTCGATGCTCGCCGCGCTGCGATCGCGCGGCCGCCGTTTCGTCGCGACGCAAACGGAGACAGAACGTTCGCTTGAAGCAGCAGAACTGGCAGGGCTCGCGAGGGAGTTTTTCCCGGCTGTCGAATCGGTCGCCGATGCACAAGCTGCGCTCGGGCGCGCCCGGGAGTTCGCCGGCCCCGACGGCGCCGTTCTCGTCACCGGCTCGCTGTACCTCCTCCGCGACCTCTTTGGGCGCCTCGAGCCCGTACGATGAAGTTCCGCGAGCGGCTGAGCGTCTTCGCGGTCGCACTGATCGTGCTGGTAATGGTCGTGGGGCTCGCGTTCGGCGCCGGCTATCTCGTCGGAAAGCTCCTCCTCTGACCGGAGCGTGGACGTGATTTTCGTAGACGAGCTGACCGCCGCTGAGATGTTCGACTTCTTCAGCACGGGCACGTGGACAGTCGCTCGCAATGTTGCCCTGTTTTTCGTCGCCGTCTTCTGGCTCGCTCTCGCTGTCTGGGTTTACAAGGACGCCCGCCGCCGGATCGCGGATGCGTGGCTCGTCGCGTTGGCGACGCTCGTAGGGCTCGTGCCGTTCATCGGCCCGCTGATCTACCTCCTGCTCAGGCCGCCCGAGTACCTCGAGGAGGTGCGGGAGCGCGAGCTCGAGATCAGGGCGATGGAGCAGCGGCTAACGGCGCGCGACCTCTATTGCCCGGTCTGCCGCGCCCAGGTCGACCCAACGTTCCTCGTCTGTCCGGTCTGCACGACGAGGCTGAGGCAACCCTGCGCCAATTGCAAGGCGCCCCTCGAGGCGCTCTGGCAAGTCTGCCCGTACTGCGAGACGCCCGTCGAATCGCCGCCGGCCGCTGACTTCGGGCGAACGCAGATGCTCGAGCCGCGCAGGCGGAGAGAGCGGCGGCGCGCTGAGTAGACTCCGCGCCACGCTACGCGTCCTAGTTAGACGCGCGACAATGCTTCCAGATTCGACCGCCGCTCCGCGCCCAGATGCTTGAGAAGACTCTCGTCTTGATCAAGCCAGACGCGGTGGAGCGGCGGCTCGCCGGCGAGATCCTGAGCCGGTTCGAGCGACGCGGGCTCGACATCCGCGCGGCGAAGCTCTTGACCGTCCACCGCGCCCTCGCGGAGGAGCACTACGCCGAGCACCGGGAGAAGCCCTTCTTCGGCGAGCTGGTCGAGTTCATCACCTCGGCGCCGACGCTCGCGCTCGTGCTCGAGGGCGAGGCTGCGATCTCGGTCGTTCGCACGACGATGGGCGCGACGAACCCGACACACGCCGACCCCGGCTCGATTCGCGGCGACCTCGCGCTGGCGATGCCGGACAACCTTGTACACGGCTCCGACTCGCCGGAGTCGGCACGGCGCGAGCTCGCCCTCTGGTTCGGCGATGGCGGCGGATAGCTCGATCGAGCGGAACCGCGCCGCCTGGACCGAGTGGGCGGCCGAAGACGAATCTCTCGAGTTCGCGGAGCGAGCATGGGCGCAGGACAAGATCACCTGGGGGATCTGGCGGGTCCCCGAGCGCGAGCTGCGTGCACTGCCGGACATGGCGGGCAAGGATGTCGTCGAGCTCGGCTGCGGGACGGCCTACTTCTCGGCGTGGCTGGCCCGGCGAGGCGCGCGTCCGGTCGGCGTGGATCCGACGCCAGCGCAGCTCGAGGTCGCGCGGGGGATGCAGGCTCGGTTCGGGGTCGAGTTTCCGCTGGTCGAGGCCGCGGCGGAGGACGTGCCGCTCGACGACGGGTCGTTCGACTTGGTCCTCTCCGAGTACGGCGCGTCGATCTGGGCCGACCCGTACCGGTGGGTTCCGGAGGCGGCACGCCTGCTCCGGCCCGGCGGCGAGCTCGTCTTCCTCGTCAACGGGACGATCTCCGTTCTCTGCTTTCCCGAGACCGAGGCCCCGCCGAGCAACGAGTTGCTGCGTCCGTACTTCGGGATGTACCGGTTCGAGTGGCCCGAAGTCGACGCGTCGATCAACTTCTACCTCGGCTACGGCGACTGGATCCGGCTCCTGCGCGAGAACGGTTTCGACGTGCTCGACCTGATCGAGGTACGGGCGCCCGAGGAAGCCGAGCCGCACCGCTACGAGGCGCTGCCGGAGGCCTGGTGGGCGCGGCAGTGGCCGTCGGAAGAGATCTGGCGCGCGCGCAAGCGCGCGTGAGCGCGCCACCAGCTCCGCCGCTTCTGCTTGCGTCGCGATCGCCGCAGCGGCGCGCGATCCTCGAGCAGCTGCGGATCCCGTTCGAGGTCGTGCCACCGCAATTCGACGAGCCGTGCGTGCCTGTATCGGACACGGTCGGAGAGGTGCGGCGGCGGGCGCAGGCGAAGGCGCGATCGGTCGCCGGCCTTGCAGCGGAGCAGCCGGTGCTCGGCGTCGACACCGAGGTGGTGCTCGACGGCCGCATCTACGGCAAGCCGGGAGATTCCGCCGCGGCGGAGCAGATGCTCGACGACCTGGCCGGAAAGACGCACGAGGTCGTCTCCGGGCTCTGCCTATTAACGCGCGCGTGGGAGGAGTTGCGACACGAAGTCACGCGCGTCTCGTTTCGATCGCTGACACCGCGCGAGCTCGGGATCCATGTCGCGAGCGGCGAGTGGCGAAACCGCGCCGGGGGCTACGCGATCCAGGGCCTCGGCGCGGCCCTCGTCGAGCGGATCGAGGGCGACTACCTGAACGTCGTCGGCCTCCCGGCGGCGCTCCTGGTCGGCCTGCTGGCGGAGCGCTTCCCGGGGGTCTACGGGTATGGCTAACTGGGGCGTGTCCCGGTGCCAGACCCCAGGACACGCCTCGACCGGACACCTGCCTCCGCGCCGGCCGCGACGAACTCCGCGTAGAGTTCCTGCGCCCGCCGCTCGTGGTCGCTGAAGAGCGAGAGGATCCATGCCGTCGTCAGGAACGCCGGCCGGTCACACGAGCCGACCATCGCGGGGTAGCTGCTCCATCGCCATTCGGCCGCGTGGCGG
>JBKOYZ010000105.1:0-20713 GCA_046725655.1 Actinomycetota bacterium
CGACGAGCAGGGCGATCAGGAGCGGATAGGTGAGCAGGAGCCCGAGCAGAAGCGGTGAGCGACGCAGGATCAGCGCGTCCTTGCGGAGGAGCAGCCCGATAGGCGTCATCCGGCGAGGGAGTCGGCGCGGTAGTCGGCGCCGGTCCCGGCGAAGACGACGGCTCCGTCACGCATCGCGACGACGCGATCGGCGTGCCGTTCGACCTCGTCGGCCTGCTGCGTCACGAAGAGGAGGGCGACGCCGCGGCCACGCAGCGCCTCCAGTCGGTCCCACAATCGCCCTCGCTGCTCGGGGTCGAGCGCTGCCGTCGGCTCGTCGAGCAACAAGGCATCCGGATCGCCGAGCAGTGCGATCGCGAGGTTGAGGCGCTGCCGGTTGCCGACCGAGAGCTCGGATGCGACGAGGCCGTCGCTCGGGAGCTCGAACTCCATCAGCAGCCGGTCGGCCGCTCGCTCGACGACCTGCTCGCCCTCGAGCCGAGCGAACAGCTCCAGGTTCTCGCGCGCCGACAGGCGCCCGTAGTGCGCGGGGCGCTGCGGCGCCCAGCCGACACGCGCGCCCGGCCGCCGCTCCACGCTGCCGTCCGACGGCTCGAGCGCGCCGGCGAGGAGCGCCAGCAACGTCGACTTCCCGGCGCCGTTCGGCCCCACGAGCGCGACGGCCTCGCCCTCGCGCAGCTCGAAATCCGTCGGCGCCAGAGCAACGTGGTGCCCGAACGTACGCCCGGCCGCGCGCGCCGCGACGAGCGGCGCCGGCGTGGTCATTTCTCGACCGCTCGCGGCGCCTCGACCGTCGGAATCTCGGGCTCTCCAGGAGCCGGCGCCTCCTGGGTAGCTCCCGCGACGCGGACCGGCGGCTGCTCGGGCTCCGGCTCCGCCGCCGGCCGGCCGGGCTCGACCTCGACGGGAACGGGCAACGGCTCGCCGGTGCGCCACGGCTCCAGCACGATGCGGTCGGAGAAGAACTCCCAGATTGCGCGGACCGCGGCCAGGAGAGGCAGCGCCACGAACACGCCTGGCAGGCCGTAGATCTCGCCGCCCGCGAGCAGGCCGAAGATCACGAGCAGCGGGTGCAGCCGCAGCGCCGACCCCATCACGTTCGGCACGACGATGTGACCCTCGACCTGGTGGATGAAAAGGAACAGCAGCGCGACCCAGATCGCCGAGACCGGGTGGACGATCAGCTCGTAGATGAGGGGCGGAATCGCGCCGAGCCAGGGCCCGAGGTAGGGAATCAGCTCGGTGAAGGCCACCCATGCCCCGAACAGGACGGCGTATTTGTCGAGCCCGGGCGCCAGCCCGAGGACGCCCAGCAGGTAGAGCCCAAGGCCGGCGCTCACGCCCATGATCAGCGAGAGCAGGAACTGTCCCTTCACGTACCCCGCGAGCGAGCGCTCGATCTGAACCAGCAGGGGCGGCGAGCCCTCGGGTGGCGGGAAGCGGCGGTCGACCGTACGCGACAGCCGGTCCATGTCGAGCAGCATGTAGATCGAGATCACGAGGATGAGGACGAGGCTGAAGAGCAGCTTGATCGTCCCGATCGCGGCGCCTTCGAGGAAGTTGATCACCCTCGTCGTGTACTTCTGGATGTCGCCCGAGCCGATGTTGTCGACGAAGTCGTGCGCCTGCTTGCGGATCTTGATCCGTTTGAAGCCGTGATCGTTCAGCCAGCCCTGGAGTCGGTCGACGTCGCGGTCCGCGTGGGTCTGCGGGGGCTGTCCGTGCTCGACCGTAAAGTAGGCGTCGATCCGATGGGAGGCCGATCGCGTCTGATCGACGACGACCGTGCCAAGCGCGATGCTGATGGCCGCGACGAGCGCAGCGAACGCGAGGTAGACGAGTGCGACCCCGATCCCCCGCGGTAGCCACAAGCGCGTGATCCCGCGGACGATCGGATTGAGCAGCAGCGCGATCAGTGCGGCGACCAGGAACAGGAAGACGACGTGACGAACCGTCCCCGCCACGCTCCAGATCAGGAGCAGGAGCACCGGCAGCCCGACGAGCTGAATCCAGCGCGGGATCTGCAGCTTCTGAGGCGACCCGGCCGCCATGCGAATGATGATACGGCGACGGTCGTCCACCTCCGGCCGCCCGCCTGGGACTGGTCCTTCGCCGAGGATGCGAACCTCGCTTTGGACCGTTACGAAGTATGGGACGAACCCCAGGAAGTTCCACGGCTTCAGCTGTTACAAAGTCGCGGCTTGCAGGATGAGGTGCCCTCCGTTAGCGTCCCGCCGATGCCCAGGGACGGAGGGCGCGTCCGGACCGCGCGGCGACGTCGCGCGGAGATCCAGGCTGTGCGGCGACGGCGGCGTGTGGCCGGCCTCGTCGTGCTTGCGATCGTGGCGGTCGTGACGCTGCTCCTGACCGCGTTCGGGTCGGGACGGCAGCGCGCCGCGGCTCTGCCGTCCGGACCGGCGCCGGCGGACCGCCTGCTCCCCTCCGGGCCTCCGACGCCGCAGGTGGTCGCGCTGGAGGGCGCGCTTCGCGTCCAGCTGCCGGTCGCACAGTCGAGGCTGACCGCGATCGGCTACCACGCGAGCGGCGACGGCGCGCTCGCGCTCCAGCCGCTCGGCTCCCAGGCGAATCCGGGAGCGCTGACGCGCCTTACGAGGCGCGTCTTCGGGGGCGGCAAGAGCGGCCTGCGCTGGTACCAGATCGCCGGCGGGACCGGGCCCGAAACCGCGTCGCTCGACGTCGGCGCCGCGCCGGGGACAGATGTCTACTCGCCCGTCGACGGAACTGTGATCGGGCTCACGCCGTATGTCGTCAACGGCAAGCGCTTCGGCTCGCAGATCGACGTCCAGCCGACCGGAGCGCCGTCGCTCGTCGTCTCCCTGACGCACCTGAAGCCTGATCCGACGCTCACGATCGGCTCCACGATCGCGGCCGGGACGTCGAAGCTCGGGGTGATTCTCGACTTCTCGCAGGTCGAGGAGCAGGCGCTCGCGCGGTACACGCAGGACGCCGGCAACCACGTCGAGGTCGAGGTTCGCCGGGCGGCAGCGCTCGCGACGTCCTGAGCCATCCCCCCGGGTTGGCGGCGTCTTGAGAATTCTCTTCGTCGCGGACGTCTTCGGAGTGCCGGGTCGCCGGGTCGTCGAGGAGCGGCTGCCTGCGCTGCGGGAAGAGCTCGAGGTCGGCCTCTGCATCGTCAACGGCGAGAATGCCGCCGACGGCGCAGGCATCACACCGCGCATAGCGGACAGGCTGCTCGGCGCGGGCGCCGACGTGGTCACGCTCGGCAACCACGTCTGGCGGCGACCGGAGATTGGTCCCTACCTCGCCGACTCAGAGCGCGTCATCCGGCCGGCGAATCTCGGCTCGACCGCGCCCGGACGTGGCTGGACGACCGCGGCAGCGGATGACGGCACTCCGGTCGCGGTCGTCAATCTGCTCGGCCGCCTGTTCCTCGACCCCCCGATCGAGCCGTTCGAGGTCGTCGACGACATCGTCGACGAGGCGCGCGCGGCGGCACCCGTCGTGATCGTCGACTTCCATGCCGAAGCCACGAGCGAGAAGGTCGCGCTGGCGCGGTGGCTCGACGGTCGCGTCACGGCGGTCATCGGCACCCACACGCACGTGCAGACGAACGACGCCCGCGTCCAGCCGGGCGGCACGGCTGCGATCACCGACGCCGGCATGACCGGCCCCCATGACTCCGTCATCGGCGTGGACGCCGACCTCGCGATCGCCCGCATGCGCACCGGCATGCCGGTCCGGTTCAGGCCGGCCGAGGGCGGCGTCCGGCTCGAGGGCGTGCTCGTCGAGTCCGACCCCGCTACGGGCCGGGCTACAAAGTGCGAGCCGCTGCGCGTCGAGTAATAGCCAGAACCGCGACGAGCGCGATCAGCGTCATGTCGCGCGCAAGCACGAGCGACGACGCGCGCTCGTCGAAGCGCAGCGCGAGGTCCCAGTAGCGGAACGGGAACCAGAGCTGCGTCAGCACCAGCGCGAGTGCGAGCACGCCGGAGGCGATCAGGCCGCGGCGGCCGCGCACGAGCGGCACGAGTGGGATCAGCCAGATCAGGAACTGAGGCGAGAGCACCTTGCCGAAGGCGACGAAGGCGGCGACGCTGGCGGCGGAGTAGCGGACGAGCCGCTCCTGCGTCGCCGGCCCCCGCGCGAACGCGATCCACAGCCCGACCACCGCGGCCGCCTGCACGACGCTTTGGATGCCGGCGAGCGCGTCGGGCAGCGAGCCGCCCTGGTTCTGGGAGCCGTGGCTCAAGTTCAGCGTGATCCCGTAGCCCCAGAGGTGATGCGCCGCGAGCAGGAATGCCGAGCCGAGGCTCTCGATCTGAAGCGGCCGGTCGGCCTGCCGGTGCAGGCTGTCCCAGACGCCGCCCGGCGAGAGGACCACGAACGGCAGGAAGCAGGCGACGACGACGAGAGCGAAGACGCAGGCGCAGACGATCGCCTCGCGACGGCCGCGACGGCGCCAGACGTAGGCGATGGCGGGCGGCACGAGCACCGCAGGAAAGATCTTCGCTGCCGCCGCGAGGCCGAGCCCGCCGAGGCCGAGGCGGACGCGGCCGGCGAGCACCGCGGCCAGCCCGAGCATCATGAGCGCAGTCGGCCACAGGTCGAACCGCGTCAGGATCACGGATCCGAGCGCCAGGGGTGCAAGGGCGACGAAGGCCAGCGCAGCGAACACCCGCTCGGGCTCGGCCCGCAACGCCATCAGGCAGAGTGCGGCTCCGGCCACGGTCAGCAGGCCGCAGATCGCCATCAGCCGCTCGAAGGCGCGCCTGTATCCAACCTCGTCGTGGCGGTGGCCGATCGCGGGCACGAGGAAGATCGGCAACGACGCCGGCGGGTACTCGACCCGGAAGTCACGGTACGGCACCTGGCCGTCGAGCATCCGCTCAGCGTGACGCTGGTAGACGGGCGTGTCGACGATCTGGTCGCGTTCGTAGAAGCCGCGGTGTAGGAGCGCCCACGCGGCGCCGAACGCGGCCAGCGCCAGCAGCCCAGCCGCGATCGCGGGCCTCAGGTCAGCCGGCGGCGACCAGCGCTCTTGTCTCGTGCTCACGGTGTGCGGGCACCTCGGCCGGCACGGGCTCGGGCTCAGCCCAAAGGACGACGATCGCGACGAACGGGAAGAACCACGGCAGGTAGAGATAAAACCAGTGCGTCAGCACGAGCTCGAAGCCGATCAGCAGCGCCGCCGTGAGAGCCGCGAGTTGCCGTGCGGTCTTCCGGCGCGGAAGGAAATAGACCGCGACCGCGCCGATGACCAAGACAATCTGCAGCACACGCTGCAAGACGTGGAGGTCCGGCAGCCCGGCCCGGTACTGCTTCCAGTCCCAGATCGAGAATGGCGAATCGCGCCCGATCTGCCAGCTGATCGTCCGGTCGTAGAAGACGCGGACGGCGTGGAGTGGATTCGGCTCGAGCAGCAGGATCGAGAACGCCGCGACGGTTGCCAGCAGGAACGCGGCGAGGAAGAGGAGCTTCTCGCGCGGCCGGGATCGCGCATCCGGGTACGAGGCCCAGAGCGGCGCCACGATCAGTGGGGCGAACTTCGTCCAGCCGGCGAGGGCGACGAAGGCGCCCCGCGCGAGCGGCGAGGTGACGAGCCAGAAGCCCCAGATCAGAAACAGAGCCGGCAGGGCATCGTTCGTGTTCGAGCTCGAGACGTACTGCGTGAACGGCCACGCGACCCACGCGAAGGCGAACGTGACGGCGAGGCGGTAGCCGCCGAGCCTGAGGCCGACGAGCGCCAGGCCGAGGATGCAGAGCGCGTCGAAGACGATGGAGGCGAAGTGGGCGGAGGGTAAGTCGTCCCACTTCCCGCTCCACCCCCAGATCCAGTAGCCGGGCAGGTACGCCTCGAACGCGACCGGCCCATACGTGTCGCCCTGCGGATTCGCCGACTCGCAGCGGCCGTTCGTCTGGATCCGGTCGCGGATCTCGCCGTCCTCGTCGGCCGGGCCGCATGCCTTCAGCTTGTCCTCGACGGGGAAATGGCCGTACGGGGCCTGGCCGTGCGCGATCCGGTCGGCCCCGACAACGCCGGAGTAGCCGACGTCGATCACGTTCGAGTCCTCGACGTTGAGCCCGAGGCGGAACCCCGCGAGGAAGACCGTCGCGGCCGCGAGCACCCACACCGGCCAGACCGGCCGTGCCTCGGCGACGCCTCGCCCGCGCCACCCACTCCAGGCCATGCGGCCGAGCAGGTAGACGAGCGGCGGGTAGACGAGCCATGCGCTCGTGAAGACGTGGCCCTTGTTGAAGTACCACAGCGAGACGGTGAAGGAGAGGAGCGCGAGCAGATCGAGGTTGCGCAGCGAGAGCGGCCGCCGGAAGTCGGCGAGCCCGAGCAGGAACGCGGCGCAGAGGCCGAGCCAGACGCGGGCGCTGTTGATCTGCTTGCCCCCGAAGGCTCCGTCGGTGCCGCGCGCCATCTTCCAGGCCACCTGCGGACCGGTCCACGCCTCGGTGACCGTGTTGCGGGCGTCGTCAACCCGTCCCGTCGCGACCTCTCCCACCGAGTCGACCGACGTCCAGACCTTGATCGTCCAGCGCCGGTACTGCGAGTTGTACTTCGCCTCGGTCGTCTGCGTCTTGGGCGGATAGTGCTTCAGCCAGTCCCGCACCTTCGGGTTCGCGAGGAAGGTCGCTGTCGCCCGCTCCTTCGTCAGCTGCGGCTTCGGCGCGGCGTTCGCAGTAGGCGCCAGCAGCAGCGCGCAGAGAGCCGCGACCGCGAACCGGCGCATGGCTCTCAGGCTACTAGGAGGGCCTGAGCTGCACTACGCCAAAGGCTCCTAACCCCTGAAGCTCCAGAGCTTGTTCCCGATGAAGTTCAGCGGTGTGACGAGGACGATCGCAATCGCCTGCGCGAGCACCTTGTCGACGCCGAGGAGGATCAGCCCGCTGAGGATGGCGAGATTGGCTGCGTACGCCAGGACGGCGACGACCAGGAACCGCAGCCCTTGAAAGGCGACGTGGCCGCGCTGGTCGCGGAACGTCCAGAGGCGGTTCCAGGTGTAGTTGTTCGTGACGGCGACGAGGAACGAGACGGTCGCGGCAGGGACGTAGTGCCAGCCCGCCCCGCGGAGGAGCGCCGTGTAGACCGCCAGGTTGACCACATAGCCGGTGGCGCCGACGGCCGAGAACTTGATCAGCTGGACCCAGTTCGCCGGGTGACGCAGCGCGCGCCCGGCCCGGATGCGGACGGCGGCGACTGCGGACGGCTGGGGCTCCATCGGTGCGCGAGGGTATCAGCGAGGGTTCGGCCGGCGGCCCGGCTGCGGTAGCCGGACACCGCCCGTCAGCGGACGGCGAAACCCTCCTCGCCTCGCGGCTCCTCCCAGTCGACATCGACGTCCTCGACGGCTGCGCCGCGCGGGCCGCGCTTGCACCAACCGACCATCGAGTCCACCCGCTCGCGCTCGCCCTCGAAGACGGCCGCGAGCGTCCCATCGGGCTCGTTCGAGACCCAGCCCGAGAGGCCGAGCGAGCGGGCGCGGTCGCGGGTCTCAACACGGAAGAAGACGCCTTGGACGCGGCCGCGAACCCGGACGCGGGCACGCGCCTGCTCATTCACCGAATCCCTCCGCACCGACGAGCGGGACGAAACGGCAGGGAACGGAATGGACCACTGCGGGCCCCTCCGGGCTCCGCACCGCGACCTCGAGGCGTTGCCCCCGCGCGCCGCCGACCGGAACGACGAGCCGGCCGCGCGGCTTCAGCTGCTCGTACAGGGTCTGCGGGAAGCCCGGAGCGGCGGCGGCGACGGCGATCGCGTCGAACGGCGCGTGCTCGGGCAAGCCGAGAGTCCCGTCGCCGACGTGGACGTCGACATTGTCGTAGCCGGCAGCTGCGAGCCGTTCGCGCGCCCGCTCGGCCAGCTCTGGGAGCCGCTCGATCGTGTGCACGTGCTCCGCGAGCTCGGCCAGCACCGCCGCCTGGTAGCCGGAGCCCGTGCCGACGTCCAGCACCCGCTCGTCGCCCCTGAGCTTCAGCGCCTCGCAGATGCGGGCGACCATGTACGGCTGCGAGATCGTCTGGCCCTCGCCGATCGGCAGCGCCGCGTCGTCGTACGCGCGTGGGCGCTCGGGCTCGTCGACGAAGAGCTCGCGCGGCACGGCCTCCATCGCCCTCAGCACGCGCTCGTCGACGATGTCGCGCCCGCGCAGCTGCGCGTCGACCATCTTGCGGCGCCGCTCCCGCTGCTCGTCGTCAGGCGGCATGGGCAAGCTCCCGCGCGTAGCCGGGCGGCTCGACGCCGAAGTGCGCCAGGGCGAGCGGCGCGAGGTCGGTGATGCTCCGTGCCGTCCCTTCCACCCCCACGATGAGGAGGGGCACCTCGGAGTCGGCGGCAGCGAGCGCCCCGTGACTGCCGCCGCCGAGGTGTGTGCGTCCCGCGAGGTCGGCGAACTCGAAGCCCTCGACCGCGGAAACGAGCAGATCGCCGGCGTACGGGTTGTGGAGAGCTGCCCACACGCGCTCGAGCGCGGCCGGCTGGGGCAGGACAGCGGGGTCGCCGCTCGTCCGCCACCTGCCGTCCTCGCGCGCGAAGCGGAGCTCCTCGCCCGCCCGGCGTGCGACCGCCTCGCCTTCTTCGAGGAAGAGCGCGGCCTCGACAGCAGGGTCGTGGTCGAGACGGGCGGCCAGCTCGCGTGGGTCGGCGCTCCCCGCGTCGGTCCGGTAGACCATCCCGGCGCGGTTGGACGCGGTGACGATGAGGCCTGCGTCCGGATAGCGGTCCTGGAGACGCGCGGTCGACACGACCCGTGATTGCCCGTGATCGGCGCAGAAAATCACGGCGTAGCGGTCCAGGAACTCGTCGGGACCGCCCGCGGCCTCGAGCAGCGCCCCGACGGCGGCGTCGCTCCGCACGAGCGCCTCGTCGGCCGCTTCCGGGCCGGCGACGTGGGACGCGAAGTCGTAGTCGGGCAGGTAATAGACGAGGAAGTCGAAGCCGTCGCGGGTGACGAGCCAGCGTCCGACGGCGGCGGCGTAGGCATCGATCGAGCCCGTCGAGCGTCCGAAGACGGCGAGCGGCGCCCCCGTCACCTCGGACTCGAACAGGTTGTAGAAGAAGAAGCGCCGCGGCCCGAACGCCGGGCGGCCGACACCCGGCACCGCGGGCGGATGGCGATGCGGGCCGCGGTAGCACGTGAAGTTGATCGCGGCGGTGGTCAGACCCGCCTCTTCGAGCGACTCGAAGACCGTGACGGCGTCGCGCCCGAGGTGCTCCTCGTTCATGTTGAAGATCGCGTCGACGATCGAGCGGCGAGTGCCGGCCGCGCGGATGGCGGCGAACGAGGAGCCGTACTCGACGAGCCGCCGCTCCTCACGGTGGTACCAGACGAGGTGGGGAATCCGGTGTACGTCGGGATGGCCACCTGTGGAGATCGACGACAGGCAGACCGGCGTCAGCGACGGAAAGGTGGAGAGGCCGCGTTCGTACCGTCCATTCGCGGCGAGGAAGCGGAGCGCGGGCGTTCGCTCGTCCTCGGCAGCGCGCTCGAACGCGGCCGGTGTCAGGCCGTCGATGACGATAAGGACGAGCTTCTTCGGCAACGCTAGGAGGGTTTAGCGCAATACGGTCTGAGCCGCAGGGCTGCGCTGCTCGCCCGCAGGCAGCGTCCTCGGTCGCCCCAATAGCTTCGGCTATTGGAACTCCCTGTGTCCTTGCCTGCGAACGACCATCGCACCCCTGCGACGAGCGGCATTACGCCAAACCCTCCTAGTCGCGGGCGAGGCTTCGCAGGCCGGCGTAGCGTTCAGGCGCGCGCCGACGGACCCTCGTGCCGAGCGCCGGCAGCGCGAGCGCCTCGAGGTAGCCGACGACAGGTATGAGCGCGAGTGCCGCGACGCCGAGCCCGGCTAGACCGACGAGGATTCCCGTGCCACCGGTCGTACCGCCGCGCCGGAGCGCCCCGCGGACGATCTGCACGCTCCCGATCCCTCCGAGAACGCCTCCGATCGCGCCGCCCACTGCCTCCGTCCAGTTGTCGAGCAGGAACCCGGCCGCGATCCCGACAGCGGCGCCGACGGCCACGGTCGCGAGCAGGCCTACTCGGGTCCGCGCGAGCCATCCCGCAGCGACCAGCGCTGCGCCCGCTCCGATTCCGGCCGCGACGCCGATTCGGTACCACTCCCACACGCCGGCCAGTCTACGTCGCCCTCGACGTCCTGCGATCGGTGCAAACCGAATGGTGCCGGCAACCGAATTACCCGGGCAACCAACGGTAGGAGGGTCACATGAGGACGCGACTGCTCGCCTTCGCCGCTCTCGCAGCGGCGCTGCTCACAGGCCTCGTCCTGGCGGGTGTGGCTGGAGCGAAAGGCGCGAACAAGCTGGAGGCGCAGCTGCGCGGCGCAAACGAGAAACCGGCGGCTCCGGCCTCGAACCGCGGCCGGGTCGAGATCACGCTCAAGCCGGCGGCCGGCAAGGTCTGCTGGGAGTTCTACATCACGAAGATCGACGGCAAGGGCAACGCCGCCCACATCCACAAGGGCGCGCCCGGAGCGGCCGGACCGGTGTTCATCCCCCTCGGCACGACGTTCAAGCGCGAGGGCTGCACCAGTGCCAAGAAGTCGCAGATCAACGCGGTCGCGGCAAAGCCGGGCGCCTTCTACGTGAACGTCCACAACGCGAAGCACCCGGCCGGCGCGATGCGCGGCCAGCTCAGGGTCGAGGGCTAGGCGGGCACAGGCTGTGTTTCGCCGGATCCTCCTCTAAAGGCTTCTCCTCAGGAGCCCGGCGGGGTCTGCGGCCCGCCGGGCTCTGCCCCTTCGAGGCGGCGGATGACTGCAAGCCCGAACTCGGCAGCGCGGGCGCCGTCGACGACGCGATGGTCGAAGGTGACCGCGATCGTGCCGACGGGGCGCGGGACGACCTCTCCGTCGCGGACAACGGCTCGCTCGGTCACGCGGCCGATGCTGAGGATCCCGACTTCGGGGTGGTTGACGATCGGCGTCGTCAGCAGGCCGCCGAGCTTCCCAGCGCTCGTGACGGTGAACGTCGAACCGCGGAGCTCCTCCGGCTTCAGCTTGTTCGCCCGTGCCGCCTCGGCGAGCCGGGCGACGTCGGTCGCGAGCTCGTCGATGGAGCGCGAGTCGCAGTCTCGGACGACCGGGACGACGAGGCCCAGGTCGGTCTGGACGGCGAGGCCGAGGTCGTAACGATCGAGGTAGACGATTTCGTCCTCCTCGAGCCGGGCGTTCAGCTCGGGGACCTCGCGTAGTGCTTCGGCCACCGCCTTCAATGTCACCGGGACGATGCGCGCGAGGTCGATGTTGCCGAAGTCGCACTCCTCCACCCACGTCACCGGCGGCACCTCGGCGTGGGCGCGCGCCATGTGCTCGGCGATCAGCCGCCTGACCCCGCGGAGCGGCTCGCGGCGGCCCTCCCGGGCGTGGCCTGGTGCCAGGCGTGGGGACGCGGCCACGGCACGCACGTCCGCTTCGGTCACGCGGCCTTGCGGCCCGGTCGCGGCGACGGTTTCGAGGTCGACGCCGAGCTCTTGCGCGAGCCGCCGGACGAGCGGCGTCGCCCGGACGCGACCGGAGGGGGCGGGTCCGGGTGCCAGGCCTTGGGTCCGGTCCGGAGCCGACTCGGCGGCCTGCTTCTGGGGCGCCGTCTCCGCCCGCGGCTGCTGGTCGTCTGCGGGAGCGGCGCCGTCCTCGCCGATGACGACCAGCACCGTCCCGACCGGCACCGTCTCGCCCTCCTGGACGAGGATGCGCGCGACCTTGCCGGCAGCCGGTGAGGGGATCTCGACGGTCGTCTTGTCGGTCTGGATCTCGACCAGAGGCTCGTCCTCTGCGACCTCCTGGCCCTCGGTCACGAGCCAGCGGGCGATTTCCCCCTCGGTCAGGCCCTCGCCGAGGTCCGGCAGCTTGAACTCGTAGCCCACGGCCGCGGAATCTATCCCGGCGGAGCTACCGCGGCGTTCGAACCCACGCGTCGGCGGGGACGCCGAGGTGTCGGTCGCGATGCCGAATTCGAGGCCGGCCCGGCTTTGCCGGAGCTGCCGTTTGAGTCGGTCAGGACGTGCGCGGCGTGCCGACCCACGCATCGGCTGGAACGATCAGCACGCGCAGGCCGCCTTCGACTCGCCAGAGCGAGATCGCCTGCTCGTCGCCGGCGAGCTCCGGCGCTACGTCCCGCGGGACGTAGCCGGCCTGCAGCGTCCGCTGCTCGTTCCAGATCCCGATCGCGTTCGGGTCGTGCTCGTTCTCCGGCTCCGGCACGAGCGCGAGCCGTCGGCCTGGGTCGAACGACGTGTCCTCGACGTTGCCGGGGCGGAAGGTGACACCGGCGACGGGGAGCACGCGGAGCCTCGGGTCCTCCCAGCGGACGGGCTCGCCCGAAGCGGCGTCGCGGAGGTAGTACCCGGACGGTCCGCGCTCGAGCCACAGGCGGAGCCGTTCAGTCAACGACGGCGCTCACGAACGCCACGAGACCAGCCGCGACGAGCCGTTACGAGCCGTGGCCGTTCCGGCCACGCGGGGGGACTGTCCCCACGAACTGCCGCGCGGGGACATGGCAACTGCAACGAAAGTGCAACTTTTTGTCCACAGGCGTGGCGCATTCGCTCGCAACGTGCGACGCTCGCGGTGGCTCGAGGCGCTGGAGCTGTCCCCAACGGACGGCTCGGGGCGTTCGGTTGCCCCTGCGGCCGACCGGGCGCGAAGCGCCGTTCGAGGCCGCGCCGGCACGCCCGTTCGACGGGGCGCAACCGTAGACCGCCGGCGCGGCCACCGACTCTCGGGATCGGTAAGCGGACGCGCCGCCCCGTCAAAACTCGAGCGTTCGCCGCGCGGCGGCGACGACACGCTCGACCGAGGGCATGTACGCATCCTCGATCTGCCAGTACGGATACGGGACGTCGTACCCGGTCACGCGGATCACCGGCGCGCGGAGGTCGAGAATCGCCTTCTCGGCCAGGATCGCCGCCAGCTCTGCGCCGTAGCCGGCCGTCCGCGGCGCCTCCTGCACGATCACGACCCGACCCGTCTTCGCCGCGGACGCGAGCAGCGCCTCTTCGTCGAGCGGCTTCAGCGTCCGGATGTCGAGCACCTCGGCCGAAGCTGAAGTCGAAGCCTCATCGGCCAGCGCCTCCGCGGCCGCCTCCGCCACGGGCACCATCGCGCCGTAGGCGACGAGCGTCACGTCGTCACCTGCACGCGCCACGCGAGCGCTACCCAGAGGAACCACGTGCTCGCCCTCCGGCACCTCGCCGCGCAACGTGCGGTAGTGAAGCTTCGGCTCCAGCACGACGACCGGATCGGGGTCGCGGATCGCGGCCGCCAGCAGACCCTTCGCGTCCGCCGGCGTGGACGGAATCGCCACCTTCACCCCGGGTGTGTGGACGTAGTACGCCTCGGGCGAGTCGTCGTGCAGCTCCGGCGCACGCACGCCGCCGCCGTACGGCATGCGCACGACGAGCGGGAACTCCATCCCGCCCCGAGTGCGCCAGCGGTAGCGGCCGACGTGCGTGATCAGCTGGTCGAGGCACGGATACGAGAAGGCGTCGTACTGCATCTCGCAGACGGGGCGCCACCCGGCCATGCAAAGGCCGACGGCGCTACCGAGGATTCCAGCTTCGGCCAACGGAGTGTCGATACAGCGCTCCGACCCGAACGTTTCGCGCAACCCCACGGTCGCCCGAAAGACGCCGCCTGCTCGGCCGACGTCCTCGCCCATGACCAACACGGAGTCATCCCGCGCGAGCTCGACGTGGAAGGCGTCGTTGATCGCCTCCACGAGGGTCAGGTCCGACATCGAACACTCCCTCGAACCGCATGCCGCTCGGTGGTTCGCGCGCGCCCGATCGGGGAAAGGAGATCCTCGTGCTTGCCCGTCCGCGCAGGCTCAGAGCCGTGGCTGCCGTCGCGGCCGCCGCGAGCGTGCTGGTGCTGGCCGCCTCCACGGCCCAGGCGCACCGGGGCCCGCCGAGTCGCTACTACCACCGCTGCACCTCTCGTATCGGCGGAGGCAGCGACTGGGTCACGTTCCAGGGCCGGATGTACGCGCATCCGCACCAGATCACCCAGTTCTGGACGCGAATCGTCCCCGCGCTCCCCTTCGGCTGGAGCGGCAGCTGGAACATCAACGGGTCGCCGTTCCATCCGGCGATCATCATCCCGCCCAGCCGGAGCCACTGGTACTTCTCGCCGGCGATCATCCTCGGCTCGCGCGGCACGTACACGTGGCGGGTGGACGTCCGGCCGAATCCGGGCTCGCTCAACAACTACCGGCTCGACATCTACGCGCCGTATCGCTGCTCGTAGGGCAGCGCCGAGGGCGCTGCGGCGCGCCTCAGCCAATGTCGCCTCCGAGCACGCGCCGCAGCTCGGCAAGGTCCTGCTCGAACGACGCCGGCGGCGCCGCATACGCGTGCTCGAACAGCAACCCAACGTCGGCGCGTGGCTCCGCCTCGGCCGCCGCGATTCCCTCGCGCAACGCCTCAGCCGCTTCGGCCCGCGTCGACTCGGCGAGCTCGTCGTTCAAGACGCCGGTGCGCCGGAGGTACGCCTCGTAGCGGCCGAGACACTCGCGCGCTTTCTCCTCCTCGACGCGCTCGAGGTCGATATACGCGCGCGGGTCGTCCGCAGTCGCGTGCGGCGCCGCCCGATACGTCACTGCCTCGATGAACGTGGGCCCCTCGCCCGCACGCGCCCGCGCGACGGCGTCACGGGTTGCCTCGAAGACCGCAAGGACATCCGCGCCGTCGACGCGGACACCTGGCATGCCGTAGCCGGCGGCCTTGTCCGCAAGGGTCTCGGCCGCTGTCTGTGCCGACAGCGGCGTCGAGATCGCCCACTGGTTGTTGTTGCAGAAGAGGACGAGCGGGGCGCGCATCACCGCCGCGAGGTTGGCGCCCTCGTGGAACGACCCCTCGGAGGTGGCGCCGTCGCCGAAGTAGACGATTGCGGAAGCGGTGTCGCCGCGCAGCTTCTTCCCCCACGCGAGACCGGCGGCGTGAGGCACGTGCGTCCCGATCGGCACGCAGATCGAGGCGACGTTGTAATCGACCGGGTTCCACCACCCCGCCGGGTGGCCGCGCCACCACGACAGAACCGTCGACACCGGCATCCCACGCAGGAGGCCGATCGCCGATTCGCGGTAGCTCGGGAAGATCCAGTCCTCGCGGTCGAGGGCATACACGGACCCCGCCTGCATCGCCTCGTGGTTCCAGAAGATCGCGTATGTCCCGATCCGGCCCTGGCGGTGAAAGACGAGCGAGCGCTCGTCGTAGGTGCGCAACAGGACCATCGAGCGGTAGAGCTCGAGCAGGTCCCGCTCCTCGAGACCCTCGACCTCCCCGTCCGGGACGGTGTCGCCATCGCCGATGACACGACGAAGATCGTGCTCGGCTGGAAGAACCGCCATCGGCGGAAATCTACCGCTCGGCCGACGCGTGCTCCCTGCGGGCCAGCGCGAACACGAGCGCTAGGACGCCGATCGCGGCGGCGACGCCGACGGCCTCGAGCAGCAGTCCGCCCGTTGCGTGTAGCCCCAGCGCCGCGAGCAGGATCGCGGCCAGGACGAGCACGACCACGGAGCGGCCGGCGAGGCCGGCCAGCCGACGGGCGACGAGCTCACCCTCGTCCGGCACCGGCTTCT
This sequence comes from Actinomycetota bacterium, assembly GCA_046725655.1. Taxonomy (GTDB): domain Bacteria; phylum Actinomycetota; class Thermoleophilia; order Gaiellales; family Gaiellaceae; genus 13-2-20CM-68-14. The sequence continues at coordinate 15,593 of JBKOYZ010000105.1, forward strand.
GCTCCAGCGACATGAACGCGAGCTCGGCCGCGACGAAGACCGCCACCGCGACGACGACGGTCAGATCCGGCGCCTCGGCCCCGCGCGTCCACGCCGAGACGGCCCAGCAGGCGCCGAGACCGGCAACGCCGACGCCAATGCCGGCCGCCTGCCGGGCAGCGATCCCGACCGCGAGCACGACGAGCGCGGCGGCTCCGAACACCCCGACGACGAGCATCAAACGCTCGGCCTGGAGCACCGCCGCCGCGACGGCAGCCGCACCCACGAGGGCCGCACCGGCCCCGAGCGCTAGACGCGCGCGCGTGCGTGCCGCCGGAATTCGCTCACCCCCTCCAGCACCCCGGTCAGCGGATCTCCCTCATGCCACTCGACCACAGGCGCGCCAGCGCGCTCGTACTCGAGGCGCCGAGCATCCCTGCGCAGCCGCCAGAGCCGGAACGCGAGCTCGCCGAACTCGCCCGGCGGCGCCTCCGCGAACGGCAGTGGCGAGACCTCGACGACGACCAGGTCGAAGCCGCGGGCCCGCAGGTCGAGCAGGGCGCTGACCGCCCGGTCGTCGAGCAGCGGCGTCAGCGCAAGGATCAACGCCTTCGGCGGCAGCGTCCGCCGCGGTAGGACGTCGATGTCCTTCCAGGCGTAGCTCAGCGTCACCTCGGTGTTCAGGACGGCCTCGACGATCCGGTACAGCTGCGCGAGCCCCGTCCCGGGCTGCAGCCAGTTGAGGACGCCGCCGAAGTTGACCAATCCGACGCGGTCCTTCTGGGCCAGGTACCGCTCCGTCAGCGAGACCGCGGCTCGGATCGCCTGGTCGAGCGTGCCCGAGCGGCCGCTGCGCGCCTCGGCGAAGCTGTCGACGAAGACGATCACGTCGGCGTTGCGTTCCGCGTAGAGCTCGTTGACCCAGAGCTCGGCCCGGCGGGCGCTCGCGCGCCAGTTGATCCGGCGGATCCGATCGCCGGGAGCGAACGGCCTCATGTCGGCGAACTCGAGGCCCTCCCCCTTTTGCCTCGCAACGCGGTTGCCGGCGAAGACCTGCGTCTCGAGCGGCCGGACGAGCTCGCGCAGCGCTTCGGGTCGTGGGTAGACGCGCAGCTGCACGGGCCGCTCCAGCGTCTGCTCCCACCTGATGAGCCCCGCCGAGTCGCTCACCCGCAGGTGGACGTCGCGGATGGTGAAGCCGCCCCAACGCGCGCAGCGCAGCCGCAGCTCGAGCCGTCGCTCCTCCCCCGTCTCGAGCCGGAGCGCGATCGGGTTACGTCCCTCGACCGGCTCGAGCCACACCGGCAGCTCGACGAGGAGCTCGAGTCGGGAGGCGCTCTCGCGCGCGTACAGCTCGACCGCGAGCACCACCTCGTCCTCCTCGAGCACCCTCTCGCGGTCGAGCTCGAGCGAGACACGGACGTCAGGTGGTCGCGCCAGCCTCAGTCCGACGGTGACCAGGAGCCCGAACGGCGCCGCGAGCACCGCGAGCTCGGGCCGCGCGAACACGAGCGCGGCGACGAGGCCGAGCGCAGTCAGCGCGACATATGTACTCAGCTTGACCGTGCCGGCGCGCTTCACTCCGGCAGCCGGAGCGCTTCCTCGGCCGACGGCGTCGGCACCTGCTCGAGCGTCTCGCGAACGATCTCGTCCGCACTGATCCGCTGCACCCAGAGCTCCGGCTTCAGCGTCAGCCGGTGCGCGAGCGCCGGGACCGCCACCTCCTTGACGTCGTCCGGGGTCGCGAAGTCGCGCCCGCGCAGCGCGGCGCGGCAGCGCGCGAGCTTGAGCAACGCCAGCGCCCCCCGCGGGCTCGCGCCGACCTGGAGCCGCTTGCTGGCCCGGGTCGCGGCGACGAGGTCGACGATGTAGTACCCGAGGCTCTCGGCGACGTGCACGTCCTCGACGGCGCGCTGGAGCTCGAGCAGCGTCTCGCGATCGACCACCGGCGAGAGCTCGATCTCCTCGACGCCTCGCTCGAGACGACGCTCGAGAATGCGCCACTCGTCGTCGCGTCCCGGGTAGCCGATCCTGAGGCGCAGCAGGAACCGGTCGAGCTGGGCCTCCGGCAGCGGATACGTCCCCTCGTACTCGATCGGGTTCTGCGTCGCGAGCACGAGGAACGGCCGCTCCAGGAACCGCGTCGTCCCCTCGATCGTCACCTGCTGCTCCTGCATCGCCTCGAGGAGCGCAGCCTGCGTCTTCGGCGGCGCGCGGTTGATCTCGTCGGCCAGCAGCAGGTTGGTGAAGATCGGGCCGGGGCGGAACTCGAAGTCCGAGCTGCGCTGGTCGAAGATCGAGGAGCCCGTGACGTCTCCCGGCATCAGGTCGGGCGTGAACTGGACGCGCGTGAACCGCATCGACGTCACCTGCGCGAACGAGCGCGCGATCAGCGTCTTCGCGAGGCCCGGGAAGTCTTCGATTAGGACGTGCCCGTCGGCGAGGAGCCCCAGCAGGACGAGCTCGAGCGCATCGCGCTTGCCGACGATCGCGCGCTCGACCTCGGCGAGGATTCGCTCCCCGGTGGCAGCGACGTTCTCGACGCTCACACCGTCTCCAGCGCCCGCACGATGCGTGCCGCGTCGTTCTTCGACAGTCCCGGCGCCGAGCGCTCATGCAGCCTTCGCCCCGGGCCGACGACCTTCCAGAGCTCGTCTCCGAGCAGCTCCCGCGCCCGTTCCTGGTCGCGGTCGAGCTCGACCCCGTAATGCGCGTAAAGCAGCTGTGCGGCCAGCTCGCGGAGCAAGGGCCGCAACCTGTGGTGCAGGTCAAATGCGCTCGCTGCGCCGAGGACGAGGGCTCGGTCGGTGCGCTCGAGCTCCGCGATCGGCTCCGGCCGCGGCGGCTTGTCCGGCGGGCGGTCGAACGGCGAGCGTTCCCACCGTGCCGGCTCGAGCGCCCGCATCCCTCCGACGATCGCGGCGACGGCGAGCGCGCCGATCACGAGCTCGTACACGCCCGCCAACGTCGACCGCTGCCCTGGAAACGCAAGCATGAGCCCCAGCAGCAGGGCGGTGGCGAAAAACCCGCCCGCGGCGACTCGGACAGCGATCGTCTTCACGCCGCCTGCGACGCCTCGGCGGCGGCCAGCTCGGCCTGGAGATCCTCGACTGCCTCTATCGCCTCGTCCTTCGTCGCTGCGGCGATCTGGTGGCTGCTGAACCGCGCCCGCTCGAACAACGCCGTCAACCGCACCGCCGCCGTGCCGCCGTGGGTCAGATCGGCGAGGACGCGCTCGAGATACTCGTGCGGCGCTTCGAACCGCCGGCGCGGGATGCCGTGTTTGGCGAGCACGCGCTCCATCCTGGCGTAGGCGGCGATCACCGCGCGGCGAGGATCCGTCTCCGCGCGGAGATCCTCGAGCGTCTCGTCGAGCGCTTCGACGAGCTCGTCTGCGACGAGCGGCTCGCGAGGCAGACGCCGCCTCCGCCGCGTTTCGGCAACGTACAGGGCACCGAAGGCGGCTGCGGCGCCCCCGAGCACGACGAGGAACGGGGCGAGACGGAAGTGCGGCTCGTGCTGGTGCGACGGCGCCGCCTTTGTCTTCCCACCGGCCGGCGAGGGCACCGTCGGTGCCACCGTGCTGGCCGCCGGCCTGCCGTGCAGGCGCGAGAGATCGAGGCGCCAGCCGAAGCGGTGCGCCGTCACGAGCAGCGCCAGGAGACCGAGCAGCACGAACACGCCGGCCGCCGAGCGCCGGCGCTTGTGCACGATCGTGGTCGGGCTCCTTCGCACGTCCAATCCCGCCCAAACGATCCCGGCGAGCAGCACCACGGCGCCGACCGCGTACATAGCCAGGGCGACGGTCAGGATGGTGTCGACGGCGTACGGAGACGCCTCGCCCGACCCCGCACCGCTGAGCCGGTACCCGCCCGCAGCAACCGCCACGAGCCCGAGCAGAACGACCGCCGCCGTCGCGAGGAGCAGCGCTCGGAGCAGCCGCGTCAGCGGGCTCTCCGTCACGGCCGGAGCGTACCCACGCCTGGTCCGACGCGGCCCAGCCGGGGTTGGTTAGCCGGCCTGGCGCGGGAAGAGCACGGAGACTGCGTCCCGCTCGGCCTCGAAGACCGCCTCCGCCACGTCTCCGAGATCCTCGCCGTCGACCTGCAGCGGCAGCGGCCTGTCGGCCCGAACCGCGATGCGGTCGAGGTCGTGGCCGTAGAGGATGTCCTCGGCGCCGGCCTGTCCCCGGCCGCGAGCGGCGTAGGCGAGGAACCGCGGGATCGAGCCCGGAGAAAGCCGTGTCGGCGCCACGAGATCGAGCCCGAGCTCGAACCGGGCCTCCGGCGCCACGCGCAGCGGCCGGGCGCCTACGTACGAGTACGGATCGCCGTTCGCGACGAACACGAGCGCCGCCCGGCCGAAGCCCTCGATCTCCAGCGCTGGCTCGTATCGTCCGCGGTGCCCGCCGAGCAACCTCGCAGCCTCCCAGGTGAAGCGGAGGTCGCCAGGCCGGCGGCCGTCACCGCGATGCCCTAGTGCGTCGATGCGGCGGATGAGCTCCGCGTCGAAGCCGATGCCGCCCGCGAACGAGAAGCGCCGGCCGTTTGCCCGCCCCAGCGAGATCCGCTGCGCGCGCGCGTCGAGCACCCGTCGAGCCGCCTCAACGGGATCACGCGAGACGCCGATCGCGCGCGCGAAGACGTTCGTCCGGCCGCCCGGCAGAACGCCCACCGGCAAGCGTCCGTCGGACCCGTTCAGGACCTCGTTCAGAAGCCCGTCGCCGCCGTAGATCAGGAGCGCATCCACGTCGCGAACGCTCCGCGCGAGCTCGGTCGCATGCCCACGCTCCTGCGTCAGCGAGACGCTCAGCTCGACGCGGCGCCTGAGCTCCAGCTCGACCGCCGCCAGGCTTTTCTCCGTCACGCCGCTCGCGAACGGGTTGACGAGCAGTGTCGCGCGCTCGATCACGCGCCTGAGGATGCCACCGACGGGTCCGCAGAACGAAGACGGGGCCGGCGTCCGCCGGCCCCGGTCCTTGTCGCCAAGCCGTGCTGTGTGACTAGTTGTCCTACCCACGGAGGTTGTGAACGCGGCTGATCGGTGGCCGGCCGCCGAGCGAGCTGTGCGGCCTTCGCGTGTTGTAGTGGTCGAGCCAGTGTGGCAGCGCTTGGTTGCGTTGTCGATGTGAGCGGTAGGCGA
>JBKOYZ010000149.1:0-7106 GCA_046725655.1 Actinomycetota bacterium
TCTGCGCCGCGCCGGAGTTGCGGGAGAGGCGCGTCTTGCCTCGCTGACCTACCTCGCCTTGACGAGCCGCGTCCTGCCCTACTGCCGCGCGGCCGAGCGCCCGGTCTCGTTGATCGCCAAGGGGACGACCTCTACCGGCAAATCGCACACGACGCGGACGGTGTTGCAGTTCTTCCCCTCGAGCGCCTACCTCGACCTCGGCTCGATGAGCCGGCGCTTCCTCTTCTACGACGAGGAGAACTACTCGCACCGCTTCCTCGTCGTGCCCGAGTGGGCCTCGATCTGCGAGGACAACGAGCTCGTGGCCCTACTGCGGACGCTGCTCTCCGAGGGTCGGATCCTTCACGGCACCGTCGAGACCGAAGGGAAGCGGAGCGTCGAGGGCGAAGGGAAGCGGAGCGCGCGCAGGGTCCGACCGGGCTGATCGTGACGACGACCGAGGGGCTTCGTCGACGCCGAGATGGAGACCCGCTGCCTCTCGCTCTCCACCGACGATACGCCCGAGCAGACCCGCCGCGTCTACGGCGTCTACGCCGACCAGGAAGAGGAGCTCGAGACGCCCGTCGACTTCGACGCCTGGCACGAGCTACAGGAGTGGATCGCCGCCCGCGGCGAGACGCGGGCCTTGATCCCCTTCGTGCGGGCGCTGAGCGAGTTGATGCCGACGGGCGCGACCCGCCTGCGCCGCGACTTCGTCTCCCTGCTCTGCCTGGTCCGCGCGCACGCGATCCTCTACCAGGCCCAGCGCGAGCGCGACCAGCACGGACGGATCGTCGCGACGATCGAGGACTACGACGTCGTCCGCGAGCTGATCGGCCAGCTGATCGCCGAGGGCGTTGAGGCGAGCGTGCCGGAGAAGACACGCGAGACGGTCGAGGTCGTACGCGGACTGATCGACCAGGGCACGACGCATCCGAGCCGGAAGGCGATCGCCGACCGGCTCGAGATCGGGCGCTCGGCCACTTACGACCGGATCCGGGACGCGCTCCTGCGCGGCTACCTCGTCAACGAGGCGGGCAAGAACGAGCGGGGAATGAGGCTCTCGCTCGGCGCCGAGCTGCCGACTACCGACGCGGACTTCCTGCCCTCTTCCGCCGACGTCGTCCGCTCGATGTCCGGCGCGCCATCCGGACAAGACTTTGGCTCAGCCGTGCGGGCTGGAGAGGGTTGGTCCGGTCGTCCGGTTCGTCCGGACAACCCCCCGGAAGATGCGCCTGCCGGGGCTTTGGCCAAAACGTCGGAGGGGGCTACACGGCGCACCGGAGGCCCGATGCTCGGTGACCAGATTTACCCGGCGGTGATCGCCGCGGCGGTCAAGTACGGCCACATCACGATCGATGAGGCCACCTCCCGGTTCCTCCTCCACAAGCGGGTTGTGCGGCTGTCGTGAGCCCCGACGACGTCCTCTACATCGAGTTGGTCGCCCTGATGGTCATGGGCGTCCTCGAGCGCCCCTGCCGCTACCCGACGTTCGTCCATTGGGTTTGGTTCGGCGCGGGCGGGCGGGCGATCTGCGGTGTCTGTCACCCACCGGCGGTCAGGGACCGGCGTGACGACCAATGGTCGCATCGTCGTCCTCCCCCTGAACGCCGAGGAGCGATCACTCGTCGCCCGTGCCGTGTCCGAACTAGTCACCCGCGAGGGTGTCGCCGCCCCGGCGCGCAGCGTGCTCAAGATGCTTCGCCGGCCGCTCGCTGACCGCGACCTACTGGCGCTGCGCGAAGGCGCCGAGGCGTGAGCGTGGACCGCCTCCTCAACGCCCGCGAGGTCGCCGACTACCTCGGCCTCTCGAATGCAACGGTGCTCGATTGGTTCGAATGTGGCCGACTGCGCCGGGGTTTCGCCTCGGTGGCCGAAAGGGTGGCCCGGTCCGCTTTCGCCTCGCCGAGGTCGAGGCCGTGCTCGAGCACTGGCGTGTGAACCGGCCGGGCGCCGCGGGAGGAGAAGTGTCACCGACCCCTCACGGACGCCCAGCCAGCCAAGTAGTCTCGCCCATGTCACCGACCCCATAGGGAGGAGCAGATGCCTGCCCGACAGAGAGGATTCGCGCGCAAGCGCGGCACCGCGTGGTTGGCCGGCTGGTACGAGGACAGTCGCCAGCGCACTCGCGGCGGCTTCGAGACGAAGACCGCCGCGCTCGACTATGCGAATGGCAAGGCGGACGAGGCCGTCGCGCGAAGGAACGCACTCCGCTTCGGCGACGCCGGCACGCCGTCGCCGACACTCGCGACCGTCAGCGAGCTCGTGGACGCGTTCCTCACCCGTCACCGCGTCGACGAGGCGACGCTGCGAAAACTGCGCTCGCAGCTACGGCATGCAAGGGCAGCGTTTGGCGACCGCCCGTTGGACACGTTGCAGACGATCGAGCTCGATGTCTGGCGGTCGCAATTGCCCCCGCTCTCGGCGCACTACATCTTCCGCGCCTTTCGCCAGGTACTCGAGTACGCGGTCGACATGGGGCTGCTCAAGCAGAACCCGACCGCGCGAATCAGGAACGTCCGGGCCGCGGTCGAGGTCAAGCGCGGGCAGCGCCCGTTTGAGTCTTGGGCACAGGTGGAGGCGATCGCCACCGAAATGGATCCGCGCTTCGCGGCGATCCCGATTGTCCTCGTCGGCACCGGCCTTCGGCCCGAAGAGCTATGGGCGCTTGAACGGCGTGACGTGGACCTGGAAACGGGTGTCCTCAGCGTCGAGCGGGTCTATTCGCAGGGACGTTTGAAGGACTGCGCGAAGTCGAGCCGCCAGCGAAGGCGCGTACCGCTCCGTGAGCGCGTTGTGTGTGCGTTGCGGTCGCTTCCGCCGCGGCTCGATACGCCGCTGCTGTTCCCGGCGGCGAGAGGCGGCTACATCGACGGCGAGAAGTTCCGCTACCGCGAATGGACGCCGGCGCTTCGCGGCGCGGACATCGAGCACCGGCGCGTCTACGACTGCCGGCACACGTTCGCCTCCTGGGCGATCGCCGGCGGCGTGCAGCTGTTTTACCTGGCTCGGATCATGGGGACGAGCGTCGCGCAGATCGACGCCACGTACGGCCACCTGCTGCCCGACAGCGAGGAGTACCTGCGCGGGCTGCTCGACGCGTACGACGAGCGCCCGGCTGCTTCGGCTACCTGAAGTCTTCCGCGAGGTCGAGCGCGACGACGAGCTTCTCGATGTGGTGCATCACCTCCCGGACCGGTCGCCCGGCGAGGAGCTGCTCGTATGGCCGCTCCAGCTTCTCCTGCCGGTACTTTGGGTCCTCGGGGAGCGGCATGTTCGCCGCCGGACCCCACGTCCATTCCGTGCTCGCCTCGTCGAAGAAGACCGCCGCCGAGAAGTGGTGATGCGTCCGGTGGCGTACGAACCGGAACGCCTGGACCTGGGCGTCGCTGGCGAGGTCGGTTCGAGAGGCGAGGCTGTCGATCCAGTGAGAAGCCTCGAAGAGCGCGGCGTATACGTCCCAAGCCGCCTCTGGCGATTCGGAGGCCGCCGCCTCGAAGCGGCGAACGGCCTGGACGTACCCGCGGATCATGCAGCCGAGCGGCAGCGTTAAGACGACGCGTGGCGCACCGCCGCTCAGCCTCATTGCAGCTGGGCCGCTCGGCCCCACGTCTGTGGACTCACCGTGGACCTCGTCTTCAGCGTTCAACGGGAAATCCCCTGCTCAGAGGCCGTATGCGGATGAGAGGACTTGAACCTCCACGGGGTTTCCCCCACACGGACCTGAACCGTGCGCGTCTACCAATTCCGCCACATCCGCGCGGAGGACAAGTTTAGCCGGGCGGTTTCGAAGCCGAGGCGGGCTGTGCCCGGCTCGGCACGCCGCGACTCTCGGTTCAGCTGCTGAAGGAGGGGCTCGCGGGGGAACCATGGGTTCACCCGCGCTTCATGTCTCCCCCAGTTGGGTCATCGACTGGGACAGGGGCTCGCGTACGATTTCGGTCTTGACACGGGGTCTTGTCTTTCTTGCGGCTTTGGCTGCCGCATGCTGTCTAGGCGGTGCCGTCGCGCGTCCAGCATCCGGCGCGCTGACCGAGGTCGTGGTGACGTCCAAACAGCCACGGACCAACGCGCTCGAGCGGCGGATCGAGCGCTCGATCCCCGGGGCGCGCATTCGCTGGCGATACAGCCACGTCCTGCACGGCCTCGCGGTCGTGCTTCCCAGGAGCTCGGTCGACCGGCTGGCCAGGGTGTCCGGGGTCGCGGACGTCTACGCCAGCGTTCGCTACCACGCGAGCCTCGACGAGACGCCCGAGATGATCAACGCGCCGGCGCTCTGGGGGCCCGGCCTCGCGACCGCAGGCCAGGGGATCAAGATCGGGATCATCGACGACGGCGTCGACCAGGCGCATCGGTTCTTCAGTCCGTCCGGATACACGGCACCGCGAGGGTTCCCGAAGGGCAACACGCGCTTTACGACGGCGAAGGTGATCGTCGCGCGCGCATTCCCGCCGCCGGGCGCGAAATGGAAGTACGCCGCTCTCCCGTTCGATCCCCAGGAATCCGAGCACGCCACCCACGTCGCGGGCATCGCCGCCGGCAACTTCGGCGCGACGCAGTTGAACGGACGGGCGGTGTCTGGAGTCGCACCGCGGGCATATCTCGGCAACTACAAGGTGCTGACGGTGCCGACCCCCGGCGTCGGGCTCGACGGCAACTCGCCCGAGATCGTCAAGGGAATCGACGCGGCCGTGGGTGACGGCATGAACGTCATCAACCTGTCCCTCGGCGAGCCGGAGATCGACGTCGACCGTGACATCGTCGTCAACGCGCTCAACGCAGCGGCCGCCAAGGGCGTCGTCCCGGTCGTGGCCGCCGGGAACGACTTCGACGAGTTCGGCTTCGGCTCGATCTCGTCGCCCGGGAACGCGACGAGGGCGATCACGGCCGCCGCGGTGACGAAGGGCGACGAGATCGCCGACTTCTCGTCCGCGGGGCCGAGCGGCGTCGATCTCGGCTTCAAGCCGGACGTGAGCGCCCCGGGCGTGAACGTCTACTCGTCGGTCCCGTCCGGCTGGGACTCCTTCAGCGGCACGAGCATGGCGGCGCCGCACGTCGCCGGCGGCGCGGCGCTCCTCCTCCAGCGGCATCCGTCTTGGACGCCGGCTCAGGTGAAGTCGGCGCTGGTGCTGACCGGCCGCCCGGTGTGGGCCGACAGCGCCCATCGGAACGAGGTGCCTGCGACGCGCGAGGGCGGCGGCCTGATCGACCTGGCGGCGGCGAACGCGCCGGCCATCTTCGCCGCGCCGAGCTCTGCGTCGTTCGGGTTCATCCGCCCCCGGGCCACGGCGACGAAGGCGATCTTGCTCACGGACGCCGGCGGCGGTGCCGGCGCCTGGAACGTGGGCGTGCGAGTCCAGCGCGGCCTGCGCGGCGTAGCGCTCACGAGCGACCGCACCGTCAACGTGCCCGGCCCGCTGCGCCTCACGGCGCGTGCGACCGGCGCGCGACAGGGCGAGGTCACCGGCTTCGTCGTCCTGACACGCGGCACCACAGTGCGCCGGATTCCCTTCTGGCTGCGCGTGACCTCGCCGCGCCTCCGCGGCGACCCGCACCGGCTCCTCAAGCGCCCAGGCACCTACAGGGGCAACACGAGGGGACGCGCGGCGCGCGTCTCGTGCTACCTGTACCCGAGCAACCCGTCGCCGCTCGGGGTCGCCCCGTGCCTCCGCGGGCCGGAGCAGGTCTTTCGCGTCGTCCTCCGCGGACGGACCGCAAACTTCGGCGTCGCGGTCGTCTCGCGGGCCCCGGGCGTGCGCGTGCAGCCGCGCGTCGTCCGCGCCGGGGACGAGAACCGCCTCACGGGATACGCGGGGCTCCCGCTAGACCTCAACCCCTACCGCTCGAGCCTCGACCGGCCGACGCTCATCGCAGGTGCGATCAGGCCTGATCCAGGCGCCTACGACGTCGTCTTCGACACACCGAGCCGCCGCGCCGCCGGCAAGTTCACGTTCCGCTTCTGGATCGGCGACACCAAACCGCCGCGGCTGCGACTGCTGACCCGCCGCGTCGCGAACGGCCGGGCGATCGTCGTTCGGATGACGGACGCCGGGTCCGGAATCGACCCGGCGTCTCTGCACGCAACGATCGACGGCCGCGACGTGCCGATCCACTACCGCTCGGGCCGCGGGACGATTGCTGCCGAATTCTTGGCGAGCGGGCGGCACACGCTCGTTCTTCGGGCCTCCGACCGGCAGGAGGCGAAGAACATGGAGAACAGCGGGCCCATCCTCCCGAACACGTCGGTGCTGCGGGCGCGCGTCGCGGTCGGTTGAGCCGCTAGCGGCGGTCGCGTTCGTCGATCGTCGGCAGCTGCGAAAGGTCGCGCTCGACGCTGGCTGCGAACTCGTCGCTCTCGTCGAGCTCCTGATCGCCTCGGAGAACCCGGAACTGCGCCTTGCGACGCTCACGGCTGCGCCGCCGCCTCGCTTCGAGGCCGATGCTCTGCGCGAGCCGCGGCCACTCGGCGCCGACGACGGCGAGGACCGCGCACACGAGGAGCGCGATCGACAGCCAGCTCACGGGCGGAATTCTACCGGTGGCCGCGAGAGCGCTTGACGGGCTTTAAGAACCGGCCGCAGTGTCCGATAATCGGGTCATGAAGGATCCTGCGCTCGTCATCCCGTTCTTCGTTCTGTGGGCGGCGATGATGCGCGCGCTGCTCGTCCGAGCGGACATCCTGCCGCCAACGTGCGCCCGCTGCGGACGCCGCTACGAGCGCCGGGACCTCGGCGAGCCGGTCTGCTCGTGCAAGCGGACCTGACGATTCTCTCAACTCAGTCGCGGCGCCCCGGTTGATCTGACGCCCTGTCACCCGCCAGAAAGGCGTCCCAGTCGAACGGCGCGCGACGGATGAAGCGCACGAGTTCGATTTCGTTTGCGGTCAGCTTTGGCGAGCCGGCGGTCTCCTCGACCTCCGAGCGCAGATGCTGAGTCACGGCCATTGCGGTGAAGTTCCGCAAGAAGTGCCTGATGCCACGCAAAGACTCCTCCTTGGGTGCGGTTACCGGCTGCCGCCAGGCGAAAGCTCCCCGGTTGGACGCGAACCAACCACCGTCCGGCGAACCAATAACCCTCCGGTTAACAGACGAGCCTCGGGGGTCGTTCGGCGCCGTGGTTTGCATCGA
>JBKOYZ010000094.1:0-5422 GCA_046725655.1 Actinomycetota bacterium
CGGTTCGGACTGCCGTTTCGAAAGCCGGGATTTCTCTTTCCCACAGTTGGGCATCAAGCTCCGCGTCCTGGAGCCGGGCCAGCCGAACGGCCTCTACCACTCCGAGAATCAGCAGGAGGCGTTCCTCGTGCTCTCCGGCGAATGCAGGCTGCTCGTCGAGGGTGAGGAACGGCTCCTTGGGCCGTGGGACTTCTTTCACAGTCCGCCGGGAACCGAGCACATCTTCGTGGGGGCAGGCGACGCGCCCTGCGTGATCCTGATGGCCGGCGCACGGTTGAAGAACGAAGAGCTGCACTATCCGGTGTCGGAGCTCGCGGCGAGTTACGGGGCAAGCGTGGAGGAGGAAACATCCGACTTCGAGCAGGTGTACGCGCGGTTCGAGCCGTCACGTCCGGAGCTTCCCTCGTACTGGGACCAACTTCCCTGGGCTAACTAAAAACTCATCGCGGCTCCTCGGGGGACATTCCCGAGCGCTGTCCCACCCGAGCCCGACACGTCGCAGCGAAGGATCAGGACCTACGAAGGTTGCTCAGGGGCTATTCCGGCCCGCGGGCACCCAACCGGGGAAGCGATCGTCACGACTCCGCGTCAGCCTCCGCAGTCCCAAACCGTCGGCCCGGATGACATAGACGCCGTTATCCCCTACGAAGGCGATCCTCCGACCGTCCGGTGCCCAAGCCGGATCGCCGCCGTCCTCGCCCTCTCGTGTCAATCTCCGCTGCCCGCCGCCGTCGGCGTTCATCACGTAGATCTCCGAGCTCTCACCGCGCTTGCTCTCGAAGGCGATCCTCCGCCCGTCGGACGACCAGGTCGGATCGGCGTCAACCCCTGCGTTCCAGGTCAGCCTCCGCGGTCGGCTGCCGTCGGCGGTCATCACGTAGATGTCGAAGTTGCCGTTGCGCTCGCATCCACAGGCGACCCTCTGCCCGTCCGGCGACCATGCCGGGGAGCCGTCGACTCCCGGGTTCCGCGTCAATCTCCGCTGACCGCTGCCGTCGGCGTTCATCACGTAGAGCTCCAGGTTCCTGTCCCGGTCGCTTGCGAAGGCGATCTTCCGTCCGTCCGGCGACCATGCCGGGAAGGCGTTCGCCGGCCTCCGCGTCAGCCTTCGCTGCGCACTGCCGTCGGCATTCATCACGTAGAGCTCGAAGTTGCCGTCGCGATCGCTCGCGAAAGCGATCCTCCGACCGTCGGGAGACCCGACAGGCGCGATGTCCTTCGCTCGGTTCCGTGTCAGCCTCCGCTGCCCGCTGCCGTCGGCGTTGATGACGTAGATCTCGCCGCTCCTTGAGAAGGTGACGAGGCCCCCGTTCGCCTTTGCCACCTTGGCCGACGAGCCTCCGCACGCGAGGGCGCCCCATAGGGCAAGCACAGCCAGGAGGCCGACCTCGAACGCGATGCGGACCCGCGCGGCCACCCGCGCGGCCACCCAGTTCAACGATGCCGCCACGAGGCTCTCTTACGAGTGGCGATGAAGCACAAGTGCTCGTCTCGATCTATCCCGGCGGCAAGCGCCGGGTTCGCAGGTAGCCGACGGGAGTCCGGGTGCCATTCGCAAACTTACTCGGCCCAAGCGAGGGCGTGGCACCGTCCGTCTAGTGGTAGATAAAAGGTCGTGCGGTCGGCGCTCCTGATTGCCGCAATGATGGCGCTCGTGTCCGTCAGCACGGTGACGGCCACTGGGCGGCCGGTGAGACCGGCCTTGCGGGCGTTCGAGGGGCCGCCAAACCCGAGGGATATCGATCTGAACTACCTCGTCCCGCGTGCCGGGAGGATCGACGCGGTCTGGTACGTCCCCTCGGGCCGGAGTCGACCCCAGGTGGCTGTCGCATGGCACTTTTTCGACCGCCGCCCCGTTCGCGGCTGGAACGACCCGCGGCGGTACGTGCTCACGCTCTGGCATCCGGAGAAGCAGACCCCTGGGTCGGCGCGATGGGTGCCTCACATGCTGATTCGCGCTTCTCCGTTCGAGCTCGTCGGCCGGGCGGTCAGGCTCGCCGATGTCACACGCGACGGCCACGACGATCTGCTCGTCACGATCATGTGCAGTGACTGTAACCACTCGACCGCCGTCGTCTCGCTCTACGCGACGTTCGGCAACGCAGTGCGGCGGATTCTCGGCTCCGGCGTCTTTGGTGTCGCCAAGGGGACGGGGCGAGATGCCGTGGTCCGCGGCCGCGTGATCTCCGAGACGGCGTGGGGCGCTCGGCACGGACTCGTCTGGTTCGACGAGCCGCGTGGCGGTACGTCCGTCTGCTGCCCCGCCTACCGCCTGCAAACGTTTATGCGTTGGGGGGCGAAGGGCTGGCGGACCGTGCGGCGCAAGCGGGTGCGGCCCGAGGCCGATCACCTCGTTACAACCGGCTATCCGCTTCCCTAGCCTGCTCGGGCGACATTCCGCAACGCTGGCTCAGGCCTCCTTCGGCGGACACTGCGGCAGCGTAGGCGACGCGATATTCGAACCCGGAACTCCCTTTTTTCAGATGTCGTCGGTCTTCACCCTCGTCAGACCCGAGGGCGCGACTTCGCGGTCGTCCTCCTCTTGTGAGGCGTACTCCTCTTCGCCCGAATCCTGTTTGTCTTCGGCCGACTCAGGCTCGAGGTCACGCTCGCGGCGAGGGCGACGCAACCGAATCCACTTGAACATGACGACCACCTCCGATTTGCGCATGGCGCCTAGGCTGACCCTGTCGGACTTGGTGTAACCCTCCAATACGACTGTATCCCGAGGCGTGATCGGGGGACATTTTCGAACACTGGCCCATCTGAGGTGCCCAATCCTCGACGCTGCTGCGCCCGGCTACGAGCCCGCTTTCGCAGCCTGGTCGATCGCGTCGACCCAGGCGCGCGCGGCGGCGCCGACGTCACCTGGGCAGAACCCGAAGCAGTGAACGTGGGCTTCGACAACGAGGTTGCCTCGGCGCCAGTGGTATGTCACCTCGGTGCCGTTGGTCTCCGCCCTGAGAAGCCAGGCCTCGTCACCGAGGTCGTCGATCTCCTCGTCTTTGGTGATGCGTCCAAATCTCTCGCCCCACCCGCGGGAGTAGGCGTTGAACGGAGCCATCAGCTCGTGCGCCTCGGCGGCGCTCGCGAAGACCTGGGCATAGAGGTTGGCCATCTTGTCGGCGTCCTGCCACTCGTTCGCTGCATCTCCGAGGGAGACGATCTTCGCCGTCTGCCTCCTCAGCTCGACGTCAAGAGGGTCGGTGGACTGGGCCTTTGTCTCCGAGCCCGAGGAGCCGTGCTTCTCCGGATTCTGTGGCCACGTCCAGCCAGGCATCACCGGCCGGACATTTGCGATCCGCGTGGCGTCAGCGGACGCGAATACCTGCTCCTGCTCCCGGCCTCCACCGCAGCCGCCAACGACGATCGCCGCGACAACGACGAATGCGCCGCGAGTCATCGCGACCGTCACGACTCCGATCCTCGCACGGGCCGCAAGCGAGTGCAGCTCCCGGCACCAAAGCCGGGAATCCTGAGTAGGAAGGATCAAAAGGCCAGAACGGCGTCGATTTAAGATGCGCGCCGGTGACGACTCCCGACGTCGACGCTGCCGCCCAGTTTCTCGCCGGCAACGCTCGGGTTCTCGACCGTCGCCGCTTCGAGCGGCTCTTCTCCGACGGAGACGCTCGATCTGTCCGCGACGCGGTGGCCGCCTTCCGCAACCCCGACGGCGGATTCGGTCATGCGCTCGAGCCGGACGGGCGCACGCCGGCCAGCCAGCCGGCCGCGGTCGCGATGGCTCTGCGCACGCTCGACGAGGCCGACGCATGGGACGAAGAGCTTGTCGCAGGCACATGCGAGTGGCTCGCGGCCAACGCGGCGCCCGAGGGCGGCGCGCCGTTCGTGGAGCCGACGGTCGAGGGGTGGCCGCGCGCTCCCTGGTGGGAGGCTGAGGAAGGGCGGCCGGCATCGCTCACGACCACCGGGGATATCGCGGCGACGCTGTACGCGCGCCACGTCGAGCATCGGTGGCTCGACGACGCGACGGCCCTGCTCTGGCGGCGAATCGACGATCTCGACGACCCAGGGCCGTACGCGTTCCGCGGCGTGCTGAAGTTCCTCCAGCACGTGCCGGATCGCGCCCGAGCCGAGCGGGCCTTCGAGCGCGTCGGCAGGCTGCTGTTCGACCGGGACGCGGTCGCGCTCGACCCCGACGCCGAGGGCGAGGTCCACACTCCGCTCGACTTCGCCCCGAACCCCGACTCGATCGCCCGTCGTCTTTTCGACGAGGCCACGATCGAGGCGCACCTCGACCACCTCGCCGGGAGTCAGGCAGACGACGGAGGCTGGACGTTCAACTGGCTGGCTTGGTCGCCGGTCGCCGCGAGCGAGTGGCGCGGGTCGCGCACCGTGGACGCTCTCCGCACCCTCCGCGCCAACGGTCGTCTCTGAGCTGGGCGTCCGGCGCGCGGCGACGAGAATCTCCTCGCCGCGGCGCTTTCAGCCGCGTGCGAGCCGGCCTTCAACCCGCGCATCGCTAGACAACCGTCGACCCCCGTACAAGAATGACTGCACACTCATCGGCGGACGCGGCAGGCGGCAGACGGCTCTCTCTCTCTGCGTCCTCGAACACGGGGAGGGGAGAGGTATGCGGCGACGTCTGATTCTCATGTTGGTGGCAGGGGTGACGTCCTTGGCTCTTAGCGCGGGAGCCGGGGCAGGGCCACGCACGCAAGAGAGATTCGAATTTAGCGATCCGTTCTCCGGCAGCTTCGACTGCGGGACGTTCACGGCGACGTTCTCGGGTCAGGATCGCGGTCACGTCGTCACCTGGTTCGACGCCAACGGCGACCCGATCATGCAGGAAGGTCATATCCGAGCGACTGAGACCGACGTCAACACCGCCACGGGGAAAGCGATCGAGGCCGTGACCAGCCTCAACGTCCACGTCGACTTCGTGGCTGGAACAACCTCGCTCACCGGCGTGCGGAACCTCTCGACCGGGCCCGGAAGGGGCGTGGTCGTTCAGCACGTCGGGCGAGTGGTGATCGGGCCCGACGGCACGCCGATCTCGCTGAGCGGCAAGTATCCCGATTTCGCGGAGGCGTACATGAGCGAGGACTGGTGCGCCGCGCTGTCGTAGAGCGCGCACCGGCCTTTGCTGGGAGCGGCCGTGCGCGAGTTTGTCTGGCCCGGCAACGCACACTCGACGGGCAGGCAGCTCCACGACACGCAACCGCCTAGTCTCTGATAGGTAGGACAAATCGGGCCGAACAGAGCTCGAGTGAGAGGACGCTCGCTTAGGCGACGCTCTACGTGGTGGTGGCATCGATGGTCAGTCGCAACTCTTGTTCGCCTGCCATGTGATGCCAGTGCCGGTACACCAGGACGTCCCGCTCGAACCTGAGCGGGTTCGCGATACCCGCGCGCGGTGAAGAGCTGGCGATCGTGCTGCGCTCTCGCGTGTCGAAGACGACGA
>JBKOYZ010000106.1:0-6516 GCA_046725655.1 Actinomycetota bacterium
CGGCATCTTCGAGTCGAGGTCGTCGTCGACGAGGAGGCCCCAGACGTTCTCGTACGGATAGCGGCCGACGAGATCCTCGATGTCGATGCCGCGGTAGCGGAGCGCGCCGCCCTCGCGATCCGGCTCGGCGATCTCGGTCTCTACGGCGACGACGCCTTCGAGGCCTGGTTTGAAATCGTTCATCGTCCTGGACTGTAACCGGACCGGCCCGGAACAGGACCTCGGATAGGCTGCCGGGCCGTGGCTCACGAAGTGACGCTGATTCCGGGCGATGGAACCGGTCCAGAGCTGACGGAAGCGACGCGCCGCGTGCTCGAGGCGACCGGCGTGGAGTTCGACTGGGACGTCCAGCAAGCGGGCGCCGACGTGATGGACCGCTACGGCGGTAATCCGCTTCCCGAGCAAACCCTCGACTCGATTCGACGCACCGGCACGGCACTCAAGGGCCCGATCACGACACCCGTCGGCGGCGGCTTCCGGTCGGTCAACGTAGGCCTGCGGAAATCGCTCGACCTCTACGCGCAGGTGCGGCCCTGCAAGACGTACGAGGGTGTCCGCACCCGCTTCGACGACGTCGATCTCGTCGTGGTGCGCGAGAACACGGAGGACCTGTACGCCGGGATCGAGTACGAGGAGGGCACCGAGGCGGCGCGTGAGCTCATCCACTGGATCGAGCAGCACGGCGGCCGCCTGCGCCACGAGGACGCGGGGATCTCCATCAAGCCGATTTCGATCAGTGGAACCACGCGGATCGTCCAGTTCGCGTTCGACTACGCGCGCCGGAACGGCCGCCGCAAGGTCACGGCCGTCCACAAGGCGAACATCATGAAATTCACCGACGGCCTCTACCTGCGCGTCGCCCGCGAGGTCGCCGCGGAAAACGCCGATGTCGAGTTCGACGACCGGATCGTCGACAACATGTGCATGCAGCTCGTGCAGCGGCCGGAGGAGTACGACGTGCTCGTGCTGCCGAACCTCTACGGGGACATCGTTTCCGACCTCGCGGCCGGAATGATCGGCGGGCTCGGGATGGCGCCGGGCGCGAACTTCGGCGAGGAGGTCGCCATCTTCGAGCCCACGCACGGCTCGGCGCCGAAGTACGCGGGCCAGAACAAGGTCAACCCGATGGCGATGATGCTCTCGGGGATGCTGATGCTGCGGCACCTCGACGAGACCGACGCTGCCGGCCGGCTCGAGGACGCGATCGCGGAGGTGATCCGCGAGGGCGAGAAGGTCACCTACGACATGAAGCTTTCGCGCGACGACCCGACGGCCGTGGGCACGAGCGACGTCGCCGACGCGATCATCGACAAGATGGGAGCGAGGGTTTGACCCAGTGAGCCAGCGGCGCAAGGTCACCGTCGTCGGCGCCGGCAATGTCGGCGCAACCTGCGCCCAGGTGCTCGCGACGCGCGATTACGCCGATGTCGTCCTCGTCGACATCGTCGAGAACCTGCCGCAGGGAAAGGCGCTCGACATCAACCAGATGGGCGCCGTGCTCGGCTATGAGCCGAACGTCGTCGGCACGAACGGCTACGAAGAGACGGCCGGCTCGGACGTCGTCGTGATCACCGCAGGCGTGCCGCGGAAGCCCGGCATGAGCCGAGACGACCTCGTGACGACGAACGAGAAGATCGTCGGCCAGGTTGCACAGCAGGCGATCGCGCAGTCCCCGGACACGGTCCTGATCGTCGTCTCGAACCCGCTCGACGCGATGTGCCACGTCGCCAAGAACGTCAGTGGCCTGCCCAAGGAGCGCGTCTTCGGGATGGCCGGAATTCTCGACACCTCGCGTTTCTCGACCTTCATCGCCTGGAAGACGCAGTCCTCGGTCAAAGACGTGACGGCGATGGTGCTCGGGGGCCACGGCGACCAGATGGTTCCGGTCGTCTCCGCGACGACGGTCGGCGGCGTTCCGCTGCGGAAGCTGGTGGCCGAAGACGACGTCCAGCAGATGGTCGAGCGGACTGCCAAGGGTGGCGGCGAGATCGTCGAGCTGCTCGGCACCTCGGCCTGGTACGCGCCGGGCGCCGCGGCCGCGCAGATGGTGGACGCAATCATGCTCGACGAGCACCGCGTCCTTCCCTGCACCGTCTACCTCGAGGGCGAGTACGGGATCGACGGCCTCTACATGGGTGTGCCGGTCAAGCTCGGGCGCGGCGGGATCGAGGAGATCGTCGAGCTCGAGCTGAGCGACGACGAGCAGACGATGCTGAACGAGTCCGCCGACGCGGTACGCGAGGTTGTCGGCGTCCTGACGAGTTGAGTTGCGAGCCCGCTCCTCGTCCTGGCGCGGCCCAGGGGACGAATCGTCACGCTTTTGGCGCCGTCTCGTCACGGACGCGTATGTCCTTTCGGCGTAAGCTCACCACGGGTGGCGGGTGGACTTTCATCCCCACCCAGGGTGGGGTGATGGACGGGAGGGGCTCGTTTTGGACCTAGGCCTGAACGGCCGCACCTCGATCGTTTGCGGTGCTTCCTCCGGAATGGGCCTCGCGACCGCTGAGGCGCTCTCACGCGAGGGGGCGAACGTGGCGATGTTCGCGCGGCGGCGCGACGTGCTCGATCGGGAGGCAGAGCGGCTCGGCGCTCTCGCCGTCCGCGGCGACCTCACGAACCCGGCCGACCTCCAGCGGCTCGTCGAGCGGACTGTCGAGGCGTTCGGCAGCATCGACATCCTGGTCAACAACAGCGGTGGCCCGCCGCAAGGGCCCGCCGCGGGGCTCGAGGACGACGCGGTCGAGAGTGCGGTCGAGCTGCTGCTCCTGTCTGTCGTCCGCCTGACCAACCTCTGCCTGCCACAGCTCGAGCGCAGTGGCCGCGGCCGGATCATCAACATCACGTCGAGCTCGGTGCGCGAGCCCGCGGACAACCTCGCGCTCTCGAACGCCGTCCGGCCCGGGGTGATCGGCTGGGCCGACACGCTGGCACGGGAGCTCGGCCCGCGAAAAATCACCGTGAACTCGATCGCTCCCGGCCGGATCGACACGGCGCGGCTTGCCGAGCTCTACGCCGAGCGCTCCCGTGCGCCCGAGATCGAGCAGATTCCGCTCCGCCGCTTCGGCCGCGCCGAGGAGGTCGCCGACGTGATCTGCTTCCTCGCCTCGGACCGGGCGAGCTACGTCAACGGCGCCGTCATTCCGGTCGACGGCGGCTTGACCCGCTCTCTCCTTTAGGAGGGTCTGGCGGAGCGGCGCTCGTCGTGGGCGTGATGGTCGTTCGTCCCGACGGCACAGACTCTGTTCCGCCAAACCCACCTACTACTCCGCGAGTATCCTCGAAAGACCGATGCGCTACCTCACGCCCGCGCGGACCGCCGGAGCGGCGGCTCTGCTCGTCGCGGTTGCCCTCGTCGTCCTCTACCTCGTCCCGTCGAACGGGTACTACGTCTTCGTCCCCGATCGCGCCCACGCGCTGGCGCCGCTCGTCAAGGTGCCGGGCGAGCGCTCGAGGGACGACAGGGGCGGCTTCTATTTCGTGGACGTCCGCTTCCGCAAGGCGCGCCTGCTCGAGGACCTGCTCAACCGGCCGCTGGGCAGCGGAGCCACCCTGGTGCCCGCGTCCGCCGTTCTCGGCGGCGCCAGCGAATCACAGCAGCGGAAGATCGACCTGAACGAGATGGCGCAGTCGCAGAAGATCGCCGCCGCGCTCGCGCTCAACCGCGCCGGCCACCACGTTCGGATCCGGCTACCCGACCTCGTCATCAGCGGCGTGGACCCGATGGCCCCCGCCGCAAAGGTGCTGCGGCCGCGCGACCGACTGCTCGCGGTCGACGGCGTCGCCGTTCACAGTGTCGGCCACCTGCGTGACGTCTTGGGGGCGCACAAGGCGGGCGACTTGGTGCGGGTCCGCCTTGCCCGACGGGGCCGTGTCAAGACCACAGCCCTCAGGACGATCGCCGACCCGACAGACAAGTCGAGGGCCGTGATCGGCATCCTCGTCCAGGAGGTCGGGGGATCGACGGGGAAGCTCCCGGTCAACGTCCGCATCGACACGCGCGGGGTCGGCGGCCCTTCGGCCGGGCTCGCATTCGCCCTCGACCTGATGGAGGAGCTCGGCCGCGACGTCGACCACGGCTACAAGGTCGCAGCCACCGGCGAGCTCGAGCTGGACGGCTGGGTCGATCCGATCGGCGCCGTGAAGCAAAAGACGATCGGCGCGCGGCAGGCGGGTGTGGATGTCTTCATCGTGCCGGCCGGCGGGAACGCCCGCGAGGCCCGGAAGTACGCCGACGGCCTCCGGATCATCCCTGTGAAGACCTTTCCACAGGCGTTGCACGCTCTGGCAACACTGCCGCCGAAGGAGCGCGCGAGCGCCTGAGAGCGCGGATCCAAAACCCCCGCAAAGAGCGGTAAGTTCAGCCAGAAGCTCCTACCATCGGAGCGGGAACGGTTTTATCATCGCCATCGTTCGGGACTGCGGCCTTCTAGAGCGAGGAGAAGTATGAGCAAGCGAGGTAAAGCTACCTGCGATGACTGCTACTTCCGTCGCGCGGGGCTCTGCGCCCTCCCGCTCGAGACGCCGTGCCCGACCTTTCGCGCCGAGAGCCGCGGCTCGCTGATGCCGCCTCGCCAGCCTCGGCTGGTGCCGCGCCCGCTGGCCGAGGTCGCGGGCCGCGAAGCCGCCTAAAATCGCCGGATGCCGCGTCAGCGCGGACTGAGCGAGGAGCAGATCCGCGAGTGGGAGCCGCGCTTCTGGGCGAAGCTGATCGCGCTGATCCTGATCGGGGCCTACGTGCTCGCGTTCATCCTCGAGAACCGCAAGCGCGTCCCCGTGCACTTCGTCCTGTTCACGGCGACGGTGTCCCTGATCTGGCTGATCGTGCTCGGGCTCGTGATCGGCGCCGTCGGCGGCGCGCTCCTCGCGCAGCTACAGCGACGCCGCCGTCGGAACTAGCGCGGCGAGCCGGGCGATCCCTGCCTCGATCTCGCCCGGCGACACGTAGCTGTAGGCGAGCCGCGCCGACCGTTCGCCACCCGCACCGGGGGGAAAGAAGTCCGATCCCTTGACGAAGGTGACGCCGCGGGCGGTCGCCTCGGCGAGCAGTTCGCCGCCGTCGACCGGCAGATCGAGCCAGAGGAAATAGCCGCCCTCGGGCCGGCTCCAACGCACCTCCGCCGGGAAGTGGCGCTCGAGCGCCGCGAGCATCGCATCCCGCCGGGCGCCGATCAGCTTCCGCACGCGCTTCAGGTTCGGCTCGAAGTTCCCGCGGCGAACGAACTCCCAGACCGTCGCCTGCGAAAGGAAGCCCGGCGAGATGTACGTGGAGACCGCGAGTGCCTCGATCGCGCCGGCGAGCTCGTCGGGCAGGATCAGGTAGCCGACCCGGATTCCCGGCGCGATCGTCTTCGAGAAGGAGGACGAATAGGCGATCCGCCCGCCGTCGTCCAGCTCGAACAACGTCGGCGGAGGCTCTCCTTCGAAGCGGACGAGGCCGTACGGATCGTCCTCCAGCACGAGCAGATGCCGCTCGCGGGCGAGCTCGACCAGACGCCGGCGCCGAACCGTCGGCAGCGTGCGGCCGCTCGGATTCTGGAAGGTCGGGATCGTGTACAGGAACGCGGGCGGCTCGCCGTCCTCCAGCACCCGCTCGAGCGCGTCGACGTCGAGGCCCTGATCGTCTTGCGGGATCGCGAGGATCTCGGCCCCGAGGCCGGCGAGGATCTTCAGCGGCCGGTCGTAGGTCGGCGCCTCGACGGCGACGCGGCGCGGGCCGACCGCGAGGAAGTGCGTCGCCAGGAACACGAACCCCTGGAGCGAGCCGTTCGTCAGCAGCACGCGCGCGGGCTCGACGTCGTGCCGCTCGGCAACCCAGCGCCGCAGCGGCTCGTACCCGCCGCCGCCGCCGTAGGAAAGCGCAGCGGCCCCGTCCCGATCGAGCGCGGCCTTCGCGCAGTCGGCCAGCTCCTCCACCGGCAAGGCTTCGGGCGTCGGCACGCCGCGCGCGAACGAGATCGTCTCCATCTCCGCGAGTCTACGCAGGCGCCGAGGCGGTTTCCGGCTCGTCCGGGCGGCGACCGAGCGCGATCCGGCAGGCGGCTGCGCCCGCGGCGGCTGCGATCAAGGACAGCGTCGCCTCGAAGAGCCAGAGCGCGTCGTCGCCGAAGCTCTTGCGCACCTGGAGGCCGAGGAGCGGCGCGAGCGCGAACCCGATCGCGCCCATGGCGCCGAACGCGCCCATGTACGCGCCGCGGATGTCGGGCGGAGCGAGGCCGGCGACGATCGTCTGCGAGGTCGGCACCCAGAGCATCTCGCCGATGACGAACAGGAAAAGGAGAAGCAGGACGACGGGCACCGAGTCGTTGACGGAGAGGAGAAGGAACGGCAGCCCCATCAGGGGCAGGCCGACCGCCAGCTTGACGGCCGCCGGCACCCCGCGCAGCCGCTCGGTCAACCTCAACTGCGCGAAGGTGACGAGCGCAGGGTTGATGATCACGAGGAAGCCCCAGGTCGACTTGGAGTAGCCGTGCGAGCCCACGAGCGAGATCGGCAGCACGGCCTCGAACGCCACATAGA
>JBKOYZ010000207.1:0-7528 GCA_046725655.1 Actinomycetota bacterium
CCGGCGTCAGCGAGGCCGCGCGGCACCAACGGCAAGATCCTCATCAACCGCGCCGACAACTCGGCGACCGGCGAGGAGCAGACCTTCACCGTCGACCCCGACGGAACCGACTTCACTCTGCTCGCCAACAATTCCGAGGCGTGCCAGTGGTCATGGGACGGGACGAGGATCGCGATGTTCGATGGGTCCTCGACTTCGACAGCGGGGTCGTCACCTCGCTCAATCTCGAAACTCAGTACCCGGACATGTTTCTCGGCTGCGCCCTCTGGTCACCGGACGACGCCCGGCTCGGCTGCGAGGGCTTCGGGCTCACCGATCCGAGCCTGAACGGCATCTACACCGTCCGCTCCTCGGACGGCGGTGACCTGCAGCGGGTGACGGTCAACCCGGGAGGCGACGATTGCCCGAGCGACTACTCGCCCTCGGGGAACCGGATCGTCTTCACGCGCGAAAGCGACACCACACCCCGCACCCTCTACACGGTCAGGCCCGACGGCAGTGGCCTGCGCCAGATCTCGCCGGAGGGGCTCAACATCAACCTCTGCAATGGGAGCTGGTCGCCGCAGGGGAACGAGATCCTCCTCTCGGCCCACCAGCCGAACTTCGACTACCACAGCTCGATGTGGGTGCTGCACGCTAATGGCACCGGCTTGCGACGAATCCCGGCGCCCGACTGCGGCGGCCTCAACGCCGACCCAGAGGGCGTCGGCTGCTTCAATCCAAGCTGGTCACCGGACGGCCAGAAGATCGTCTTCGGCCGCCAGGTCGACAGCCAGCCGCGCGACATCTACACGGTCAACGCGGACGGGAGCGGCGTCTTCCGCGTCACCGACACGCCCGACATCGAGGAGTTCAACGTGGAATGGGGGACGCACCCGTTGACGCCGTAGATTCTGGGGCACGGCTAGCGCGCGGAGGTGGCAGATGGACAGCGGCGGCGGGCTTCACGGCTCGCCGCCACTGGCCCTACCAGAAGTAACTGGACGCGCGGGTCGCATTGCAGCGCCCCGAGCGTTCGGCTCGCCGCCCGGCCCATTGCGTCCTCTTGTGTGACTGGTGTTGTTGTCCAGGTAGGCGAGATCCTGAGACAGCACCGGGACAGCACCGTTTTGCGCTTTCAGGCCCTCTCCGACACACCTGATCGATGGAGGAATGCGGGTTCCCGCATCCCTCCAATGTGTCGAATGGGCGGTACTGGGCTCGAACCAGTGACCCCCAGCTTGTCGAGCTGGTGCTCTCCCAACTGAGCTAACCGCCCGGTCGGCAGAGTTTAGCCGAGCCCCAGCAGAGATTTCGTGGGCGGCGCGCTTAGCCGGCGCTCGACTTGGCCCAGAGGTTGATGTCGCTCTCGGTCGCGTAACGATCGATCTCTGCGAGCTCGTCCGCGCTGAAGTCGAGGTGCTCGAGGGCGCCGACGTTTGCTTCCAGCTGTTCGACGCTGCTCGCGCCGGCGAGAGTCGAGGTCATCCGCGGGTCGCGAAGCGTCCAGGCCAGCGCCATCTGGGCGAGCGTCTGGCCCCGCCTTGCGGCGAGCTCGTCCAACGCGCGGATCTTTGCCATCGTCTCCTCGGTGATCAATTCTGGGGAGAGCGTGTCGTTGCGGCTCGCGCGCGATCCGTCTGGGATGCCCTCGAGGTATCGGTCGGTGAGCATCCCCTGCGCAAGCGGCGAGAAGCCGATGCAGCCGATCCCTTCCTCCTCGAGCGTGTCGAGCAGCTCCCCCTCGATCCAGCGGTTCAGCATCGAATACGACGGCTGGTGGATCAGAAGCGGCGTGTTCAGATCGCGCAGGATCGCCGCGGCCTCGCGCGTCTTGCCCGCCGAGTAGGACGAGATCCCGATGTACAGCGCCTTGCCCTGCTGGACAGCGGTCGCGAGCGCGCCCATCGTCTCCTCGAGCGGGGTCTCGGGATCGAATCGATGCGAGTAGAAGATGTCCACGTACTCGAGCCCCATCCGGCGCAGGCTCTGGTCGAGGCTCGCGAGGAGGTACTTTCGCGAGCCCCACTCGCCGTAGGGCCCGAGCCACATGTCGTAGCCGGCCTTGGTGGAGATAACCAGCTCGTCCCGGAACGGCCGCAGATCCTGACGGAGAAGCGATCCGAACGTCTCCTCGGCCGAGCCGTACGGCGGGCCGTAGTTGTTCGCCAGGTCGAAATGCGTGATCCCGAGATCGAAGGCCCGCCGGATGATCGCGCGGCTGTTCTCGAGCGGGTGGTCGGAGCCGAAGTTGTTCCAGAGGCCGAAGGAGATCGCCGGCAGCTGCAAGCCGCTGCGGCCGGAGCGCCTGTACTGCATTTGCTCGTAGCGGTCGGGAGCCGGAACGTACGTCATGGTGAGAGCCGCGGCGGGACGGCGACGCCGTTCAGCCGCAGCTCGTAGTGCAGGTGCGTCCCGGTGCACCAGCCGGTGCACCCGGCGACGCCGAGCGGCTGACCCGCGGCCACCTCGTCACCAGGTTGGACGGAGAAGCGGGAAAGGTGCGCGTACAGCGTCGAGTAGCCGCCGCCCACGGCCACGAGGACGATGCGGCCGTAGCCTTCGTAGCCGGGCTGCTCGCCGACGAGCCTGACCCGGCCGGCCGCTGACGCGCGGACCGTCAGCGATTGCAGGATGCCGATGTCGAGCCCGGGATGGCCGCCGGGGGCGAATGGAGTCGTGACCGTTCCGTCCGCCGGCCAGAGGAAGTGCGTCGGCGCCGGACGCTGCGTCGGGGCCGGCGGGGTCGCGGAGGCGACGGCCAGCGCCAGGAGCAAGGCGAACACGGCGCGGAACCCTAACGATCACCGGCGAGCAGTGTCCGTTCTGGCGCGGCCGGGGTCTGACCCCCGAGACGGGCTGACAGATCTAGATCAGTCCGAGCAAAACGCCGATCACGAGCCAGACGCCGAACAGCGCCGCGAGCACCCACAGCAGGAACGCCGACTCGCTGACCGGCAGCCACCTGATCTCGACCTCTTCGAAGAGGAACCACGTCCGCCGGGCGCGGCCCTGCGCGTCCTGGCTGACCACCTCGCCGCGGACCGCCTTCGATGGATCGTCGGTGCGGTTTCCCTCTGCGTCGACGAGAAACGCGCCGTCGCCGGTCTTCAGGTCCGTCGTCTCGCCCATGCCGTCAATCGCAGTCTAACCCTCCCTTTCGGATCGCGCGCGCTCGCCGCGCGCGCGATCAACGCCCGGGGCGCAGCAGAATCGACGTGACGGTCTTTGCGCAGATGGCGAGGTCCAGCATCACGTTTCGGTGACGCAGGTACCAGAGATCGTACGAGAGCTTGTCGGCCGCGCTTTCGTGGTCCCACGCGTAGTCGGAGCGCAGCTGCGCCCAGCCCGTGATGCCCGGCTTGATCAGAAGGCGCCGCGAGAAGAACGGCACGGCCTCTGCGAGCATCGGCACGAACTCGGGCCGCTCCGGTCGCGGCCCGACGATCGACATGTCGCCTTTGACGACGTTCCAGAGCTGGGGCAGCTCGTCGAGATGCGTCATGCGAAGCCACCGGCCGACGGACGTCGTCCGCGGGTCACGCAAGGAAGCGAAGATCGGGCGCCCGTCCTCCTCGGCATCCGCCCGCATCGTCCGGAACTTGTACATCGTGAACGGGCGGCCAGCCTGGCCGACGCGCGTCTGGCGGTAGATGACCGGGCCCGTCAGCCGGACGAGTACCGCGAGCACGGCCATCAGCGGCGCTGCCAGGACAAGGGTGACGCCGGCGACGAGCAGGTCGAACGTTCGCTTCGCGAATCGCGTGTACGGGCGCTGGCGGAGGTGGAGGATGCTCATGAACCAAGACGGCGCGAGGTGCCGCAGCGGCACGCGGGCAAATGCGTACTCGAAGAAGTGCGCCATGTCCGCCACCTTGAACCCGCCGAACGGCGCGTCGAGGAGTCGGTTCAACGCCAGCTCGTAGCCCTCGACGTCGGCAAGCACGATCACGTCGGGGCGGACGCCCTCGACGATCTGGGAGAGGTCGCCGACGGGGCCGAGCACTCGCGCGCCGCGCGCGACGTCGGTCGGCGGCTCGTCGGCGACGGTGCCGACGACGCTGAAGGGCGCGCCGCACTCGGACCGCTCGACCGCCTCGATCACGTCGGAAGCGCAGTGGCCCGTGCCCACGATCAGCACGCGCTGCCTGCGAGCGAGGACCCGCAGGCAAACCGACTCCCACGCGGCGGACAGCGCGAAGACCGAGACGGCCATCGCGAGGAGCGTCGCCTGGGGCAACCGGTTCCCGGGAAGCCAGAAGTTGAGCGCCGAAACCGCGACGAAGCCGGTCAGAGTGCCGACTCCGGCTCGGATCGCAGAGCCGAAGGCGAAGTGCACGGCAGAGACGGCGCTCCGAAGCGCAATCAGCCACACGGCCGCGAACAGGAACGCCACGCCGGCCGCCGTCGTCAGCGAATCGAGGACGTGGGCGGCGAGAAGGAAGAGCGGCAGCCAGATCAAGACTGCGCGGCCGACCCCGGCCACGAGCCTGACGTCGCGCACGTGTGTACCCCGCTCGGCGCCAGCGGGAACGAGCTCGTCGATGCCGGGCAGACCACGACCTTCGATGCGCCCGAGATGCACGCCCTGGCTCACGCCCCTCCTCCCTGAGCACCCCTCTGACTCATTTGCAGCGGCGAGTCTAGACTGCCATTTCGTTTCTCTTCCGGCAAAGGGAAGCACGTTCTAAGCTAGATGTCGAATCGCCGCTGAACCGGATTGCCGTCATCGGACCGGGCGGAGCGGGCAAGTCGCGGCTCGCGCGCCAGCTTGAGCGGACGCTCGGAATCAGGTTGATCCAACTCGATCAACTCTTCTGGAAACCGGGCTGGATCCCGACTCCCGCAACCGAATGGGAGGAGTTCCAGCGCCGCGAATCGCTTGCCGAGACCTGGATCGTCGAGGGGTTGCACGAAAGCACGATGCATCTCTGGCTAGATGCCGCGGACACCGTGATCTTTCTCGACGTCTCGCCGATCGTCTCGCTCTGGCGCGTGACTCGCCGTCGCCTCGCTTCGAACAACGACTCCGATCTCCCGACCGGCTGCGTGCCCGCATCGCCCCACCGTGCGCTCGCGAAGTTCCTGTTCTTCCAGTGGGAGTACGAGACGAGGATCCGGGCCAAGATCGTCGCGCAGCTCGAGCGCCGCCGCGGCGAGGCGTCGATCGTCGTCCTCCGCGACGCGAGGGAGACCCAGGCATTCCTCCAGACCCTGCCCGCGCGGCGCGCGCAGCGCGATCCAGCCTGAACCACCGGCTCGTGCCGGTCGTATGATCATCTTGATGGTTGGCCTCCTCTTCTCGAGCTGAACGACTGAATTGCTGTGGCTGCGGGCGGGCTAACATTCGGCACGATCACGACGGAGGCGGAGTTCGCCCCGCTCGCAACACGCTGGGACGAGCTCGTCCGCGCGATGCCGCGGCCGAGCCCTTTTCTCCTCCACGGCTGGGTTCGGGAGTGGTGGCGAAACAACGAGGATCGAATCGAGCCCGTGATTCACGTCGCCTACCGGGACGGCGAGCTCGCAGGCGCCATGCCGCTCTGCGTGACGAGGCGGGCCGGGCTCCGAGTGCTCTCGTTCCAGGGCGGCAGGCAGTCGGCGCTGGCCGATCTCCTCGTCGACGGAGACAGCTCCGTGGCGCGTCCGCTGGCGGAGCGCATTGCCGCCTCGAAGCACGACTTCGCCAATCTCTACGGGCTGCCCGCCGAAAGCCGCCTCGTCGAGGCGCTCGGCCCCGGTCGGTTGCGCCTTCTGCAACGCTCCGAGGCGCCTGTTCTCGACCTGGGCGCCGGCTGGGAAGCAGTCTATCGCGCGAAGGTGTCGCAGAAGTCGCGGAGCCTCCACGGGCGCAGGCGCCGGCAGCTCGAGCGGCTCGGCAGTCTCGAGTTCACCGTCGCCCGCACGCTCGACGAGCTGGAGCCGGCTCTCGAGGAGTGCTTCGCGCTCCACGAGGTCCGCTGGAGTGGGCGGCCCGACGGCTCGCAGTTCGCGACACCGGCTGGTCGGCGCTTCCATCGCGCCGCGCTTCGCAACCTCGCCCCCTTTGACGTCCTCCGCATCGTGACGATGAGGCTCGACGGGCGGCCGATCGCCTTCCACTACGACTTCCTGCTGGAGGGACGGCTGTACGTCCACCGGCTGGCGTTCGACCCCGAGTACGCGCGCCAGTCGCCCGGACTGCTGACGACGCTCGAGACGATCCGGAACGCGGCCGAGGAGGGGGCGACCTTCGTCGAGTTCCTCGGCGGCGCGGAGCGGTACAAGGTCCAGCTCGCGGACCGGTTCGAGCCGCTCTACGAGGCAATCGGGCTGGCCCGGACTCTCCAGGGGCGCGCGGCGGTCGCGGGCCTCACGGGAGGCATCCGGGTCCGAAAGCGCCTCAAGCAGTCGCCGAGACTGCACCGCTTCTACTACGAGGGCCTGGCCCCCGCTCGGCGGGCCCTCAGCCGCGCCGTGGGACGCGGAAGGCCCGCGGAAGCTCAGGCGTCAGGCTCGCCGGCCGAGCCGACGTGACCGACGCAGGCGGCTCGCCGGTGAGCGCGCCTCGGGGGTCTCGGTCACGTGGGCTTGCCCTCCCGCCTTTGCCCTTCTACGTCCTGAAGGCCGGCGTCACGCGGGCGCAGTCGACGGTCTGGTTGCTGCGCTCGCGTCGCCGCCACGCCGGGGACGGGATCCGGATCCTCTTCTACCACCGTGTCTCCGACGACCGCGACGAGCTCGCCGTTACGCGGCGCAACTTCCGCCTGCAGATGGAC
The DNA here is from genome assembly GCA_046725655.1 of Actinomycetota bacterium. Classification (GTDB taxonomy): domain Bacteria; phylum Actinomycetota; class Thermoleophilia; order Gaiellales; family Gaiellaceae; genus 13-2-20CM-68-14. The sequence continues at coordinate 6,738 of JBKOYZ010000207.1, forward strand.
TACCTCGCCGACGAGGGGTATCGCGTCGTCGACGTGCTCGAGGCCGCCACGCTCCTCGACGCGGGCCATCCCCCGGAGAAGACGGTTGCGCTGAGCTTCGACGACGGCTACCGGGACGTCGCCGAGCATGCCGCGGCGCTCCTCGCCCAACACGGCTTCAGGGCGACGGTCTTCGTCGCCCCGGGCGTGACCGACGGGTTGGCCTCGTTCGCCTGGTACCGGCAACAGCCCCCACTTCTCGGCTGGGACGAGATCAAGGCGCTCGACGCCGACTCGGCGCTCGGCTTCGAGGCGCATTCGCTCACGCACCCGAATCTGCTCGAGCTCAGCCATGAAGACGCACGCCGCGAGATCTCCGGCTCGAAGCTGGCCCTCGAGGAGCGGCTCGGTCGAGCAGTCACGGCGTTTTCGTATCCCGCCGGCCTCTTCGGGCCCCGCGATCAAAAGCTCGTGGCCGAAGCCGGTTTCCGCGTCGCGGTTTCCTGCGAGCCGGGAGTGAACGAGCCAGGGACCGACCGGCTCGCGCTTCGCCGCCGTCAGATCGACGCGCGGGATCGCCTCCTCGACTTCAGGGCCAAGGTCGGCGGCGGCCACGACTCCCCGCCTCCGTTTCGCGGCGCCTACCGCCGCTTCAGGTTCGGCGCGGACGACCCGAGCCCGATCGCGGCAAGCTCGCGCCGATAGAGGTCGACATGCGCGCGCCGGAAGGGCGCGAGATCGAACCGCGTCTCGGCGCGTGCGCGCCCCGCGTCGCCGAGCTGCCGGCGATAGTCGGGATTCGCGAGCAAATG
>JBKOYZ010000137.1:0-18626 GCA_046725655.1 Actinomycetota bacterium
TGACGGCAACCAGATCGCCGTCTACGACCGGGGTCGCGACGGGCAGCTCGCGCCTGCCGGCACGTACGCGACCGGCGGGAACGGCGGTACAGCTGCGCCGGGAACGGAATCGGACCGGCTGGCGTCTCAGGGCTCGCTCGCGTACGACCGCGAGCACAAGCTGCTGATTGCCGTCAACGCGGGCAGCGACACGGTTTCGACCTTCCGCGTCCGCGGCGACCGCCTGAGGCTCGAAGACGTGCTGCCCTCGGGCGGCCAGTTCCCCGCCAGCGTCACGGTTCACGACGACCTTGCCTACGTGCTCAACTCCGGGGGTACCGGGGTCGTGCACGGCTTCCGGGTCGACACGCACGGGCTCGAGCCGATTGCGGGCTCGGCGCGGTCGCTCGGTCTAGCCAACACCGATCCGCCGAACTTCCTGATGGCGCCCGGCCAGGTCGGCTTCACGCCGGACGGCCGCCGGCTAATCGTCACCACCAAGGCGAGCGGCAGCACGATCGACGTGTTCCAGGTCCGAGGCGACGGCACCCTGTCGACCGCGCCGGTCGCGAACCCGTCGGCTACGCCAGTTCCCTTCGCATTCACGTTCGGCCCGTCCGGGCAGCTCGTCTCGGGAGAGGCGGGCGCGAGCTCGGTGACGACCTACCGCATCGGGTCGGACGGCACGCTCGCCGATCCGAAGTCACAGTCCGACGGCCAGGTCGCGCTTTGCTGGATCCTGGGCGTCCGCGGCTACTACTACGTCTCGAACACGGGCAGCAACACGCTGAGCAGCTTCAGGGTCGGCTCTGACGGTCAGCCGGCGCTGCTGAACGGCGTCGCCGCTGCCACGAGCCCGGGCCCGATCGACCTCGCTTCGAGCGACAACTTCCTGTACGCCGAGACGGGGTTGACGAGCACCGTCGACGAGTTCTTCGTCCGCGAGGACGGCACGCTCGTACGGATCGGGACGGTCACCGGCCTTCCGGCTGGCATCGAGGGCATCGCGGCTACTTAGGCTCGTCTCGAGTGACCGGGGCCTGCCCTTCACGGTGGGCCCCGGCCGCCCCGAGCCTCGACTAGCATCGGACCGTGGCGGCGGCGGACCGGAAAGCCCACGTGACGAGCAGTGCTGAGATCAACATCGAGGCGCCGCCCGAGCGCGTCTGGGACGTGCTGACGCAGTTCGAGAAGTGGCCGGAGTGGAACCCGGACGTGAAGTCGATGTCGTACGAGGGCCCTCTCGTGCCGGGCACGCAGTTCCGCTGGAAGGCCGGGCCCGGGAAGATCGTCTCGACGCTGGACCGCATCGAGCCGCCTCGCTACATCTCCTGGTTCGGGCGGACGCTGACGATCGACGCGTACCACGAATGGTGGCTCGAGCCACGCGACGGCGGCACGCACGTCAGAACTGAAGAATCTTTCTTCGGGACGCTCGCCCGGCTCGGGGGGCGGCCGCTTCAGAAGGCGCTCGACAAGTCCTTCGCCGACGGGGTCGAGCACCTCAAGCGTGGAGTCGAGCGGCGATGAACCTCGAGGTCAGCGAACGCCTCGCGTTGCTCTGCGACATCCGGGTCGAGGGTGGCGAAGAAGGTTTCGAGGAAGAGCTGGCCGAGCGGAGTCGACCCGAGCTCGAGACGTTGCTGGGCGAGGCGGTCGACGCGCTCCTCGACGCCGAGCAGCAACACGAGCGAGAGATGCGGAATCTCGCGCAGCGCCTCGGCAAGCAATAGGCCCGTCGGCTAATCCGCGGCGCGACCCGTGGGGTCAGGTCTTGCAATGCAGTAAATGCGCGACTGCAAAACCTGACCCCCATCGCTCCGCCTGCGAAAGCCGGAGCCCCAGGTTCGGCTCTCCGCTTTACCTAGGCTCTGGTCCTGACTGGGACGGGTTGCGTAGGGACTTAGGTCAGACGTTCGACCGCATTGCGGCGGCGTACGACGCCGTTCGCTCCGGCTATCCGGCGTCGCTCGTCGATCACGCGATCGAGCGCGGCAACCTGGATTCGGGCTCGCGTGTCCTCGAAGTGGGATGCGGGACCGGGAAGCTCACCGAGTTGCTCGTCAAGCGCGGCCTTCGCGTCGATGCTGTTGACCCCGGTCCCAACATGATCGCGATGGCTCGACGCCGGTTGGGACAGACCGAGGCCGTCACGTTCCACCTGGGTCGGTTCGAGGACGTCGACCTAGGTGGCCAGCCGTTCGACGCAGTGTTCTCAGCGACCGCGTTCCATTGGGTCGATCCATCGGTCGGCTGGGCGAAAGCAGCGAGGTTGCTCGAGGTGGGCGGACTGCTCGCGCTGCTCTCGCACGTCGACATCCGCGACGAGCACTCGCGTGCGATCCAAGACGAGTTCGCGGGAGTACTCCGCAAGCATGTGCCCGAGATCGCCGGGGAGTGGCGACCGTTCCTTGGGCTCGATGACCTACTCGCAGGCGCTCGAGGACGCCGCCGCAACGCGTCTGAAATGTGGGATTGGTTGCTGCAAGGTGGTCTGAAGCGCCCGACGCTGGCCGTGGCAGAGGCTGCTGCCCTGTTCGAAGAGGTCGAGGTGACCAGCGTGGCCTACACGGTCGAGGAGACGGCCGACGAATGGCTCGCCCTTTTCCGGACGACGTCGCTCTACCAGCGGATCGAGCCTTCCCGTCGGGCGCCTCTCGACGAGGACGCGAGGCGCTTGATCGAGCAGCTCGGCGGGACCCTTCGCTCGCCGCTAGCCGTCCTACTGATGACGGCGCGGCACTCAGCGTCTCGCCTTCGCTAGCCAAGATCCGCTGCGGGGTCAGGTCTTGCGTGGGGGATGATGAGCCTCGACCCGCCGAAAGGAGGCTCTCATGGCTGCCGTCCCCGCCTACCCAGCCCGTGTCGAGGGCAGGCTCGATCCCGACTTGAGCCGCTGGCTCTGGCTCGTCAAGTGGCTTCTCGCGATTCCCCACTACTTCGTCTTGTTCTTCCTCTGGATTGCCTTTTTCTTCATCACCCTGATCGCCTTCTTCGCGATCCTTTTCACCGGCCGCTATCCGCGCTCGCTCTTCGACTTCAACGTCGGTGTGCTGCAGTGGACGTGGCGGGTCGGCTTTTACACCTTCGATGCGAACGGCACCGACCGCTATCCGCCGTTCACGCTTGGGCCCGCCGACTACCCCGCCTCGTACGAGGTCGAGTATCCGGAGAGGCTCTCGCGGGGCCTCGTGCTCGTGAAGTGGTGGCTGCTCGCGATCCCGCACTACGTCGTCATCAGCTTCTTCGTGGGCGGTGGCGGATGGGCCGGCTGGCACGCGGGCAACTCGAACGACTACGGCGGCTGGGACGTGCCCCACGGCGCCGGGCTCGTCTTCCTGCTCGTCCTGTTCGGGGTCGTCGTGCTTCTCTTCACCGGCCGCTACCCGCGCGCGATCTTCGACTTCGTGGTCGGGATGAACCGGTGGTGTCTCCGCGTCGCGGCGTATGTGACGCTGATGACCGATCAGTATCCGCCGTTCCGTCTCGACCAAGGTCCGAGCGAGCCGGCGGCTCCGGCTCCGCCCGCAGGTGCGCCGGCCGGCTAGATCGGGGTCAGGTCTTGCAATCCGGCAGATGCGTCAATGCAAGACCTGACCCCAGTTGCGTTACGCGGCCTCAGCTTGGGGTTCGGGCTCCTCCGCCTCGGGGCGGAGGGGCTGCGGAGCGGTGACGGCGGCCCTGCGGCGGATGCCCGAAGCCACCGCGGCGACGCCGAGGATCGCCGCGATCACGGAAACGTAGAGCGCCGCGTGGAACCCGTCGAGAAGCGCCTGCGGCGAACCACCGACTCCGCGGTTGGCGTTGAAGACGGCGGTCACCACGGCGAGCGTGAGGGCTCCCCCGAACTGGAACGACGTGTTCAGCAGGCCCCCGGCGAGCCCCTGCTCCTGCGGCGCGACGCCGCTCGTCGCCGCGACGTTGAGCGGCCCGAAGGCGAGGGCGAAGCCGACGCCGGCCAGCAGGAAGGTCGGCAGCATCGCGGCCACGTAGCCCGAGTCGAGCCCGATCGGCAGGAAGAGGGCGTATGCGCCCACGGTCGACGCCGTCCCGGCCAGGATCAGCTTCGTCAACCCGAAGCGCATGATCAGCGGCGCGATCCGGGGCGAGACGACCGCGACGAGCAGCCCGCCGGGGAAGATCGCCAGCCCGGTCTCGAGGGCCGACCAGCCCCGCAGCTGCTGCAGGTACAGGGTCACGACGAACTGGAAGCCGACCCAGCCGCCGAACAGCGACATCGCCGCGAGGTTCGCGCGCACGAGCGAACCGGAACGCAGGATCCCGAGCCGCACGAGCGGGAAGGCGGTCCGCCGCTCCTGCCAGACGAACGCGGTGAGGATCGCGGTCACGGCGGCGAAGGAGCCAAGCGTGCGGGCAGAGCCCCAGCCGACGTCGGGCGCCTCGACGAGCGTGAAGACGAGAAGCAGCATCGCCGCGGTCAGGGTGACAGCGCCGGTCACGTCGAACGCGCGGGACGAGCGCTGCGGCGCCGTGTCACGGGGCACGAGCCTAATGCCCGCGAGCAGCGTCACCAGAGCGACCGGCACCGGCAGGAAGAAGACCCAGCGCCAGCCGATCTCGGTCAGCAGGCCGCCGAATACGAGCCCGAGCGAGAAGCCCGTTGCGCCCGTGGCCGTGTAGACCGCCAGCGCCTTGTTGCGCGCCTGGCCTTCGGCGAAGCTCGTCGTGATGATCGACAGTCCAGCGGGCGCCGTGAAGGCGGCGCTGACGCCCTTGATGAAGCGGGTGGCGATCAGCAGCGAGCCGTCAGTTGCGAGGCCGCCGAGCGCGGACGCCACGAGAAAGATTCCGAGCGCGATCAGGAACACGCGCCGCCGGCCGAGCAGGTCCGCCGCGCGGCCACCCAGCAGCAGGAAGCCGCCGTAGCCGAGGACGTAGCCGCTCACGACCCACTGCAGCGAGCTCGTAGACATGTCCAGGTCGGTGCGGATGGAAGGAAGGGCGACGCCCATCATCGAGACGTCCAGGGCGTCGAGGAAGAGAGCGCCGCACAGCACCAGCAGCATGCCCCAGGCACGCTTGCTGAGCCGCTCTGCGCCGATCTCGGAGATGTGCTGTTGCGGTGGAGAGGAGGACATGAGGCTCCTTTGCGCTTGCGTTTACCGGACGTTCAGCTATTGTTCGATCGCGATCGTACATAATTGTTCGATTGACGTCAAACAATGTTTCCACCACATGTCTCCGAACCGATAAGCGAGCGATGTCCAGACGTCGGCGACGTCGACTTGCTCACGGTGCTCCAAGCGCTTTCCGATCCTGTGCGACTCGAGATCGTCCGCCAGCTCGACGCGGCGGCCGGCACCGAGGGGCTCAGGTGCAATCAGCTCGTGTTGCCGGTTGGTAAGTCCACCGGGAGCCACCATCTGAAGACGCTGACCGAGGCGGGCATCACCGCCGAGCGCGAGCAGGGCACTTCCAAGTACGTCTGGCTTCGGCGCGCCGAGCTCGAAGAGCGGTTCCCCGGGCTGATCGCGTCCGTGCTCGAAGCGGCCAACGCAGGCTGACGCCTCCCGGGCCGGTGCCGGCTGACGTCTCGCGGAGCGGGCGCGGCAGAATCATCCCGTGACAAGCGACATTCAGTACGTCCGCAGCGGGGGGTGGCGATCGCCTACAAGGTGGTCGGCGAGGGCGACGTCGACCTCGTCTACGTGCCGGACTACGTGTCCAACCTCGTCTACGACTGGGAGTACCCGCCGTGGCGCGACTTCTACGAGCGGCTCGCGCAGTCGTTTCGGCTGATTCTCTTCGACAAGCGAGGGACCGGGCTCTCCGACCACGGCGGCCAGTTCGCAAGCCTCGAGACGCGCATGGAGGATCTGCATGCGGTGCTCGATGCCGTGGGCGCTTCGAGCCCCGTTGTTCTTGCGGCGCACGAGGGATGTGGAATGGCGACGCTCTTCGCGGCTACCTATCCCGACCGAACCCGGATACTCGTTCTCTTCCACCCCGGGTGGCAGGGCCCATTCCCCGATGAAGAGGCCCTCCGAGAACTGCGCGAGCTGCGCGATGGCTGGGGCACGCAGGAATACTCGGACCGGCTGCTCGAGCAGAGGTGTCCGACTCTCGCAGCCAACGAAGCCCACCGCGAATGGTTCGCGAACTTCCTCCGAGTCGGTGCGAGCCCAGAGGTCGCCTATGCGCTGAACCGCGCCTTTTTCGAGACCGATCTCCGAGACGTGCTACCGGCCTTGCGCGTTCCGACGCTCGTCCTCTACCGCGCTCCGCTGGAGAGCTCTTCACTCGACGTCGCGTCGCGTATCCCGGGCTCGCGAGCAATGCGTGTCTCTGGTGATGACTACTTCGGAATCTTCCTGTCCCCCGACGTCGTCGACGAGGTCCAGCGGTTCGTTGCAGGCGAGGACGCGGCCGCCGTTCCGGACAGCGTTCTCGCCACGGTCATGTTCACCGATCTCGTCGGGTCAACCGAGCGCGCCGCGGCGCTCGGCGACCGCGCCTGGCGCGACCTGCTCGCTCGGCACCACGCGCTCGTCCGCCCGGAGCTCGGCCGCTACCGCGGGACGGAGCGCGACAGCGCGGGTGACGGCTTCTTCGCGACGTTCGACGGCCCGGCAAGGGCGATCCGCGCAGGCCAGGCGATCGTCAGCGGCGTCAAGGAGCTCGGGCTGGAAGCGCGGATCGGCATCCACGTCGGCGAATGCGAGCTTCACGACGAGAAGGTCGCCGGGATCGCCGTGAACATCGGCGCACGCGTAGCCGCCAACGCCGGCGCCAACGAGGTCCTCGTCTCCCAGACCGTCCGCGACCTCGTTGCGGGTTCGGGCCTAGCGTTCAACGAGCGCGGCTCCCACGAGCTGAAGGGAATACCGGGGACGTGGCAGCTCTTCGCGGCGACGAGCCGTTGATGAACTGAGCACGAATATCCAAGCGCACCGCCTGCCTCCGGCGTCACCGTCGTAGCTCCGAGACGGTCGACCCGAGGAGGGAGGCACTCGATGACGCGACTTGCTGCACTCGTGGTGAGCGTTCTCGCGCTCCCGCTCGGCGGCGTCGCCACAGCGGCGACCGGCAGCGGTTCCTATGGGCCGTGGGAGCCGACGTACCAGGGGCCGATCACGGCGCCGGCCGGAGCCGTCTGCTCGTTCGAGGTGACGGCCGAGCCCGTGCGCGAAGACTTGCGCGTCCGCTACCACTACGACGCAGCCGGAAATGTCGACGGCTACCAGGCCAAGGGCTTGCTCATCGCCCGGATCACGAACACGGAGACGGGGGCAAGCGTCGTCCGGAACCTGTCCGGCCCGGGCACTGTCACGTTCAACCCGGACGGCTCGTACGACGCAGTGGTCGAGGGCAACTTCCTCGTCTTCTTCCTCGCGCAGGACGACCCGGCGAATCAGCTGCTGCTCCTGACCGGCCGCACGGTGCTGCACGGCGCGCCGAGCGGCGAGAAAACGCTCGTGGCGCACAGCGGCCCCGTCGAGAACCTCTGCGACACCCTGAGCTGATCGCCGACACAGCGGTCGGGATGCCGCCGTCGGCGCTTCGCCGGCGGCTGAAGGACGCGTAGAACGCCACGCGCCGGCGGATAGCATCGCGCTGATGAATCGCCGGCACCAGAAGTTGCGCGCGCTGGGCACGTAGGCGGGTGGGCTTCCGCGTTATCCGTCCGGACGAGCTCGAGTGGGTCGAGCGCCCGCACGAGTCGGATGAGGCAGCTCGCTACGTGGCACGGCTGAGCGAGCCGGCCGGATTCACGCACACGCGCGGGAACCTCTGGCGCTTCGAGGCGGGCGCGACGGGGCGGCGCCACCGGGATCTCGTTCAGGAGGAGACGTTCGTCGTGCTGTCGGGAACGCTCTCGATGTACCTCGGCGATCCGCCTGAGCGAGTCGACGTTCCGACAGGCGGTGTCCTCCACGTCGAGTCGGGGACGGTCCTGCAGTCGGTGAATCACGGCGACGAAGCGCTTCTGGTCTACGCCTACGGCGCGCCGGCGGAACCGAATGACGTGGAGTTCCTCGACTCGGCGGTCTGATGGGCTTCCGCGTTATCCGTCCCGACGAGCTCGAGTGGATCACGCGCCCTCACGAGCCGGACGAGCCTGCGCGCCATGTCGCTGAGCTGAGCGAGACGGCGCGCTTCGCCCACACCCGTGCGAACGTCTGGCGCTACGAGCCCGGCGCCAAGGGACGCCGTCACACGCACAAGCAGCAGGAGGAGACCTTCGTCGTCCTCTCGGGGACGCTGTCGATGTACCTCGGCGACCCGGCGGAGCGCGTCGACCTGCCGGCGGGCAGCCTCATCCACGTCAAGCCGGGGACGCCGCTGCAGTCGGCGAACCACGGCGACGAGGAGCTCCTCGTCTACGCGTACGGCACGCCGCCCGAGAGCGAGCACGCCGAGATTCTCGACTCAGCGATCTAGCCGGCCGGTGTAGGCGTGGCCAGGCTCGCGAGCTGGAGCTCAGCGCGCGGTAGCGGTTCGAGCGCCGCGGTGTGGCTCTCCGGGCCGCCGTGGTGGCCTACATCGCCGTGACCGTCTCGTCGCGGCCGCTGCGGACGAACAGCATCCCGCTGACCACGAGGATCCAGATGGCGATCGCCGCCTGGGTGAAGAACAGGATCGAAGCGAGCGCGATGACTCCCGCGGCGATGCCGAGCCAGCCCGCCCACGCCCGGACTGCGCCGGCGCGCATTGCCGCCAGCGAGGCTGCCATGATCATCGCCGCGGCGCCGGCCCCGCCCGTCGCGTGGAGGATGTAGCTCGCGTCGTCGGCGGCATGGATCAGCCCCGGGTAGACCGTGTGGTGGAAGGTGTCGTCGCTCATCGTCCTGATCCCCATGTTCACGGCGAGCGCCGCGAACGCGAGCGTGGCGTAGACGATGCCGCCGATCGTCGTGGCGGCGGTCAGGAAGCCGTCCTCCCCTTCAAGGCGCCGGACGCTTCGGCGCAGGCTGCTCAGGAACCAGAGGAACGCGAAAACGCCGAGGCCGCCGACGATCCAGCCGATCGAGATCCGGTCGCGGTGCCCCGAGTCCGAGTAGTAGCGGATGATCTTCGCCGGCGACGAATCCGAAGCCGGCGCGCCGGAGTAGAGGAGGATTGTGCCGATGATGAAGAGGACGACGTAGACGATTCCGCCCAGCGCTCCCCAGCGGGCAAGCCCTGCGCTCGGGCGGGCCGCAGCGATCGTGTTCATAGGACTCCTTTCTTTATCGGGCCTGGATTATCGGGAGGCCTTCGGCTGTCGCCGCGGGCCGCCGGTGCTTCTTCGGCAAGACCGTCGGCGCGCTCGACGGACTGCGCCTGACGCGGCGTACCGATCTGGGGCCGCGCCTACGCGAGGCGCTGACGGTCGGGCGGCCGATCGAGCAGGGCTAGCGGCCCGGCGGCGACGGCTCCGCGGGCGACGTCCAAACGGGTCCGGTCGACGCGGGCGGCGCAGACCGGTCCGGATGCCCAGACCCGCAAGCGGCGGTCACCAGGGCCAGCATGACGAGCACCAACGCGCAGCGGGAGGCCACCTTCCGATCATCGCACTACGCCGCCGCGTCGGGCCGCCGTTGCCGACGGCCCGACGCGACGTACTTGGGTCAGCAGGACGGGATGAGCTGGTCGCTCGTCACCCAGCCCTGCGCCGCGACCAGCTTGTGGTGGTAGCAGGCGCCCGTGGAATCCGAGGCGATGTAGTCCTCGCTGTCGCGACCACCGGACTCCGTCGTGACGCCGTTCGTGCGGCTGAGGAGCGCCGACGCGTTGACGGTGTCGTCGAGCGAGCTCGAGAACGTCTGCACGCCGTTGATGGTGATGGTCGTCTCGCGCTGGAGCGACTGCTCGACCCCGGCTGGGAGCTTCCAGAAGTCCTTCTGTCCCTGCTCCGGCGTCTGGAAGAGCGACCGCATGCGGATCGGGTACGAGTCCGCCACGCTCCGCACAGTCGTTCCGCTCGGGCCGGACGTCGTCGTCGTTGTGTCGATCGTTTCGTCGTGCGTCAGGTTCTCGAGGAAGTTCGTCAGATTGAGCTCCTGCCGGTTGCTGAACCCGAACGTCTGCTCGACCGTGGTCGTGATTCGGCCCGCCGACGTGTCGACGTAGCCGCTGACCGCGAGGTGTCGCGATGCGCTCGTCGTGAAGACACCGCCGTTGGAACCGGTCTTCTCGCCGTACTGCTCGCCCGCGTCGGGAGTGATCGAGCGTGAGACGAGGGCGCCGCTCGTCTGGGAGAGCACCGGGTCGCGGTACAAGAGCAGGTCGCTGCCGATCCCCCAGTAGAAACCGTCGTGGGCGACGCGCAGGCTGATCGTGTGCGGCTGTCCGTCGGTGAGCAGGCCGACGTACGGGGTCAGGTCGACCACCTGCGGCGGCATGTCGAAGGCGTTCACGGCAGGCATCGGCCGCCACAGCCACGGGTTCACGCCGCCGGTGAAGATGAACGGGAACGGCCACGCGACCCCCGCGAGCTGTCCGTCGATCGAGACCTGCACCTCGCGAAAGGCGCCGCCACCGCAGAGGCCGTTCGGGCCGGCGAAGTCGTCGGGCTGGCTCCCGAACCAGAACTCGTCGCAGGAGTTCCCCTTCAGGTACAGCTCGAGATAGGCGCGCGTGAGGTTGCGCGGGAAGGTGACGGGAGTGCTACTGACGTCGTTCGGGCCGTAGAAGTACGCAGAGTCGGCGTTCGGAAAGCCGATCACCTCGTCGGCGTGCGCGGGCGCGGGGTACGCCGCTGCCGACCGGTAGTAAGTCACCTTAAGCGTCCCGTAGATGACGCCCGTGTAGATGTCGGTGACGTAGTTCTGGAGCTCGACCTTGATCGGCTCCGACTGCGCGAACAGCGCGCTGTACGCGGTCGCGTCGTGCTCCACGTGCCAGGTGATGCCGTCGGGGTCGGGCTCAGGCGTACTCGACTGGAACACCTGGGCGCCGCCTACCCAGACGTTCATCAGCCGGTCGAACTGCCGGCCGGCGACCTTGCCAGTGAAGTCGAGCACGATCTTCGACCACGGTCCCGGGCACGCCGCAGGCGGCGTCAGGGTGCCGTTGAAGACGCCCTGCCCGACGGAAGAGTTGAACGCGAAGTCCTGCATGACCGTTGTCGTGCACGACGGCGTCGGTGGACGCACGATCGGTGGAGCGGCCGTCAGCGGATCCTGGTAGTTGACCTCGTTGCCGGCGGCTGCGGGGACGGAGCTGAGAAGAATCGCCCCGACTGCACACGACACGAGGGCCACGAGCTTCGTAGCCGGCATCGGCAGGCTCCTTTCCTCGACTGGGCGGCGCGCAGCGTAACGAACCGCCGCGAACGGTCGGCGCGTGAAGCGGACGCGTCTGCGCTACTTCGGGACGCGGAACCGCACGTGCGTCACGCCTGTCGGCGACGAGGTGAATTGTGTCCGCTCGAGGTCGGCCACCCCGACGTTCTCAAACAGGCGAACACCGCCGCCGAGCAGGACTGGGACGAGGTGAATCTGGATCTCGTCGAGCAGGCCGGCGTCCATGAGCTGCTGGATCACGCTCGCGCCGCCTCCCACCGAGACGTTCTTGTCGCCCGCCGCCGCCAGCGCTTGCTCGACGGCGCTCTCGACTCCGTCCGTGACGAACGTGAAGGTCGTGCCTCCTTGCATGGGGAGCGGCTCGCGGGTGTGGTGGGTCACGACGAACACCGGCACGTGGAACGGCGGCTCTTCGCCCCACCAGCCGTCGGCGTTCGGGTCGTCTTCCCACGGACCCTCGCCGCCGCTGAACATCCGCCGGCCCATGACGACGGCGCCCGTCGCGCGCAGCGACTCCGCGACCATCTCGCCGTCTGGCCCGGTCTCTCCGCCCTCCATGCCGTGCATCTCGCGCCAGGTCTTGAGGCGGACCACCCACTCGTGCAGCTTCTCGCCGCCGGCACCGAGCGGCTGCTCGAGCGAAGGGTTGGGCCCGGCCACGAAACCGTCGAGCGATGCCGAGATCTCCGCTGTGACTTTTCCCACGGCGCGTCCTTTCCGGGTCGGTGTGCCTGAAGATAGGACGGCGCCGTCAGCGAAGAGTCATCGCCGTCGCCGGCAGGGCTAGGAATGGCGGAAACGTCCGGCGGGTGGCGACCCGCGAATCGCCACCCGCCGCGCAATCGCTACCTCGAGCGGCCTGGGCGGCTCTCGGCGGCGCTGCGGTTCGGTCAGTCCTCGAGGTCGTCGCCGCTCGCTTCGACTCTCTGCCTCCGGTTCGGCAGGCGACATCGACGCCTCGGTCTCGTCCTTTGCGACCACTGCTTCCGTGTCGGAGTACTCGGACACGTCGCTCTCCTTTCCGAGCTTGGCGGGCGCGGACTCCGGACCGTTACCGGACGTCCACCGGAGCGGTACGGTTGCCTCCTCACGCGGCCCGTCCGAGCGGCTCGGCCTCCGGGTCGACGAGGGTCAGCGCGACGGGGGCGGCTCGAGCGCAGGTACTCGACGACGGCCGCCTCGGTCTTCTCGGCGGCCAGCAGTGTCTTCCAGCTCCCGAGGTGCTCGCGTCGGTAGAAGTCGCCCGTCGCCACTACTGGCAAGCGGCGTTCGGCTACCCAGTTGAAGAACGTCTAGCGGTTGCAGACCTCGAAGCGGTCGACCGCGCCGGCCGCCCATTCTGGCTCCTCGGCGAACCACGCCGTCGTCCTCGGCGCCGTGGCCGTCGCGGCGAGCGTGTGGGGATGGGCGGCGACCAGGGCGGCACCTCGAGCGCGCGCGTCGGCCAGCGCAGGCTCGAGGCCGCGGTCGAGGCCTACGAACCGCCGAAGCCCGAGGGCCACCGCGTGTGCCGCTCGGCATGGATCCGCATCGTCGTAGGTCAGCTCGAGCCCCGGAACGACGAGGAGGCCGTATCTCGCGGCCGCGCGCTCGGCTTCGGCCTCGATTTCCGCGACGTAGTCGGCATACGTCGCCGCGACAACGGTCGAGCCTGTGCGTCGCACCGGGTCGTCCGCCCGGACGACGTGGTCGGTGATCGCGAGCACGTCGAACCCGGAGCGGCCGTAGAGGTCGACGAGCTCCGGAACCGTGAGCGCTCCGTCGCTCCAGGTCGTGTGAGCGTGCAGCTCGCAGAGCAGCTGTCCGGGCATCTGCTCTCAGGTTCGCTACGAGCGACGAGTTGTCGGCGCCTGGTGGCCAGACCGAAACATCACTGCGGCCGGTTCGTAACCGCGAGTGCGAACATGGGTCAGGTCTTGCAATCACGCATCGCGCGGCAATGCAAGACCTGACCCCGGGGAAACGCGCTGCCGCCTACTGCGGGCAGGCGCAGACGATCTCGCCTTCCATCGTTCCGCGGATGCCGCCCTGGCCGCCTTCCGTCCTGGTTGGCTTGAACTCGAAGCGATAGGTCCCGATCACCTGGCAGCCGAGGAGCTGCGGCCGGTCGGACTGGCGGATCGTCCCGCAGAAGCGACCTTCCATGAAGCCCTTGGCATCGCAGGTCTGGCACGGCTCGAAGATCGGCTTGCGGTGGGTGCCGGCGTTCGTGATCCCCGAGAGCGTCCCGAACGCGACCAGCCCTCTGCCCTTCCAGACGAAGTCGCCCTGGTGGATGCCGCGGCGCGTTCCGTCGCCGGCCTCGAAGGCACTGACAAGGTTCTCGATGGTGAGGTCGCCGTCGAGCAGCTGCCCGGAGCGCGAGTCGCACGGCTTGTTCGTGGTCACCCTGAACCGGACGAAGTGGATCGTCTTCAGCGTGATGCAGCGGAGCCTGGCGCAGCGCTCGCGCTCGTGGTGGAGCGGTCTCAGCTCCCCCTTGAGGTTCTTCGAGAGCGCGGATAGGCAGATCTCGCGCTTGCGGATGTCGCGGCTTCTCTCGCTGCAAAGGTTGAACTCCATCTTGGGCCTCCTTCTGACGACTGCTTCGGGGCCGCTGATTGCAAGACGGGGGCAGGAGCCGGGACCTTCCGTGGAGTCGCAGCGAATTAGCATCGACCCGCCCGCCGAGAGGAGAGAGGATGATCAAGGAGTTCCGCGACTTTCTGTTCCGCGGCAACATCGTCGAGCTCGCCGTCGCGTTCGTCATGGGCCTCGCGTTCGCAGCGCTCATCAACTCGCTCGTGAACAATCTGCTCACGCCCGTGATCGCGATGATCATCGGCAAGCCGAACTTCAACGACCTGACGTTCACGATCAACGACGCGGTGTTCCGCTACGGCGCCTTTCTGACCGACCTGATCCAGTTCGTCGCCATCGCTGCGGCCGTGTTCTTCTTCATCGTCAAGCCGGTGAACGCGGTGCTAGAACGGCTCGGCTCGCCTGCCGAGGAGGACATGCCAGACGAGGAGCGCCGGCACCAGGAGCTGCTCGCCGCCCTCGGCGCGCTCGGGCGGTAAAGCGTGGCCTTCCATGCGATCCGGTCCCGACGAGGTTCGTGGCGCCGCTGTGACTCGTAGGGGGTCAGGTCTTGCAATGAAGCATGATGCGCTAATGCAAGACCTGACCCCAGCAGGAGAGACGCGCGGTCTGGTCGCAGGCCACGCGCGCAGACATCCGGCTCACTCGCGGTATGTGCGTGATCGCGCGCGTTAAGGTTTGAGCGATGGCGAGCGAGCAGGTCCGGGGCGCGGCAGACGTCCGCGCCGGACGCGAGCGGTACGTGCCGCGCGGGATCGCGACGACCGACTTCACGGTCTCGCGCGCTGAAGGCGCGACCGTCTGGGACGTCGACGGCAACGAGTACCTCGACTTCGCCGGTGGGATCGCCTGCCAGAACCTCGGCCACAACCCCGAGGCGGTCGTCGCGGCCGTGCACGAGCAGGTCGACAGGTACCTGCACCAGTGCTTCATGGTCGGGATGTACGACCCGTACATCGAGGTCTGCCGGCGGCTCGACGAGCTCTGGCCGGGCGACGCGGAGACCAAGTCGATCCTCGTCAACTCCGGCGCCGAGGCGGTCGAGAATGCCGTCAAGATCGCACGTCACGCGACCGGCCGGCCCGGTGTCGTCGTCTTCGACCGAGCGTTCCACGGCCGGACGAACCTGACGATGGCGATGACGTCGAAGCTCGTCTACAAGCAGGGCTTCGGGCCGCTCGCGCCGGACGTCTACCGCGCGCCCGCGCCCTACCCGTACCGCGGCGTCGCGACTGCAGACGCCCTCGACGGGCTCGAGCTGCTCTTCGCGCAAGACGTGAGCCCGAGCGAGGTCGCCTGCGTCGTGCTCGAGACCGTGCAGGGCGAGGGCGGCTTCATCCCGATGCCCTCCGAGTTCGTCCAGGAGCTGAAGCAGATCTGCGTGCGGCACGGAATCCTCTACGTGGCGGACGAGGTGCAGTCCGGGTGCGGACGGACCGGGGCGCCCTGGGCGATCGAGCACCTGAACGTCGAGCCCGACATGATCGTCTCGGGCAAGACCCTCGGCGGCGGGCTCCCGCTCGCCGCGGTGACGGGCCGCTCGGAGCTCATGGACGCGCCGCATCCAGGCGGCCTGGGAGGCACGTTCGGCGGCAACCCCGTCTCGTGCGTCGCCGCCTGCACGGTGCTTGACGCGCTGGCCGAGTCCGTCTTCCGCGAGCGCGCAGGGACGGTCGGCCGGCTTATCCGCGGCCGGCTGGAGGCGCTCGCCGAGAAGCATCGGGAGATCGGCGAGGTCCGGGGCCTGGGCCCGATGCTGGCGATCGAGTTCGCTGAGAAGTCGGGAGAGGCCACCAAGGCCGTGACGACGAAGGCACGGGAGAACGGTCTCCTGCTCCTCTCGTGCGGGCTCTACGGCAACGTCATCCGCCTGCTGCCGCCGCTGACGGCCACCGACGAGGAGCTAGAGCGGGGACTCGACATCCTCGAGCAAGTATTCGCTTAGCCCTCGCTAGGGCTTGATGTTCTGGTTCAGCCGGAAGACGTTCTCCGGGTCGTACTTGCGCTTGACGTCGACGAGGCGGTCGTAGTTGCCCTTGTAGTTGGCGCGGATCCGGCCCTGGTCGTCGTCCGCCATGAAGTTGATGTAGCCGCCCTCCTCGGAGAGCGGAGCCGTGGCGTCGTAGAAGCCGCGGACCCAGTCGATGTTCGCCTCGTTCTCGGCAGGATCGGGCCACATGCCGGCGACGACGGTCGCGAAGTTCGCGTCGCGGTAGGCAAAGGCGGTCGCGTCCGGCGCCACACGGTGGGCGGCGCCGTTGATCGGATAGATGTGGACGGTGGAGTTCACGGCCGGCACGTTCGGCCCGTGCTCGAGGTGCGCCTCGATCGCCTCGTCTGTCAACTCCTTGACGAAGTTCGCCTTCCAGTAGTGCTGTAGGCCCGCCGGGACCAGGGCGTCGAACGCGCTGTTGAGCGCCGGGTACGGGATCGCCCCGACCTGTTCCGCGACGACCGGCGCGACCTCGCGGAAGGGCGCGAGCGCTGCTTCGCCGTCCTCGATCGGGCCGGCCCAGCAGGCGATGAAGATGAGGAACGGCTCACCGTGCCGGTCCTCCGGGATGAACGGCAGCGGCGGTGCGATCTGCCACGCCGGGAAGCCGCCGAGCTCCTCGGGTGCGTCCTCGATGTAGTTGCGATAGAACCTCAGCACCTCGGGCGCGTCGCCGACCTCGAAGAGGATCGGCCCGCCGTAGACGTCGCCGACCGGATGCAGCCGGTACTCGAACGAAGTGACGACGCCGAAGTTGCCGCCGCCGCCTCGGAGCGCCAGAACAGGTCCTCGTTCTCGCCCTCACTCGCCGTCAGCTTCCTGCCGTCCGCCGTGACGACCTCGGCCGAGACGAGGTTGTCGGCGGAGAGGCCGACGCCGCGCGTGAGGTATCCGATCCCGCCGCCGAGCGTCAGGCCACCGATCCCGGTCGTCGAGACGACCCCGCCGGTCGTCGCCAACCCGTGCTTGTGAGTCGCATCGTTGAAGACCCCCCAGGTCGCGCCGCCCTGTGCCCGGGCGGTCCTCGCGCCGGCATCGACGTCGACGTCCTGCATCCCGACGAGGTCGATCACGACAGCGTCGTCTGCCGTCCCAAACCCCGGGACGCTGTGGCCGCCGCCGCGGATCGCGACGGGAAGGTCGTTCCGGCGCGCGAAATTCACTGCTGCGACGACGTCGTCGGTGTCGGAAGCCCGCACGATCACGCGCGGCCGCCGGTCGATCATCGCGTTGTAGACCCTGCGTGCCTCCTCGTACCCCGCGTCCTCGGCGGTGATCGTCTCTCCCCGCACCTGCTCGCGGAGCTCTGCCGGCGTTGCGGTCGCCATCATTCGGTCCTCCTCGGTCGGCCCGTTTGTTCGCATTTCGACACAAGACGGGTTTCCACACCAACGTCTTTCGGCGTTCGGCGCTTCCCGCGAGTTAAGGGCCTGACTCCCGCTCGTGCGAGCCGAGTTTGGGTCGACACCTGAGGGGTAGGCGAACGTCGACTCCTACGAAGGAGGTTTGGTTATGGCGACTCTCGAGATTTGGACCTTCACAGTCGCAGCACCACCGAACGTCGACCTGACCGGTTTCAAGGTCGAGGCCCTTGACGGCAGCCTCGGAAAAGTGGATGAGGCGACCCACGAAGCGGGCGGGAGCTTCATCGTCGTCGACACGGGGCCATTGATCTTCGGCAAGAAGGTGATGCTTCCCGCCGGCGTGATCCGCGACATCGATCCGGACACGGAGACGATCTTCGTCGACCTGACGAAGGACGAGATCAAGAACGCTCCGGAGTTCGACGAGAAGACGTACCGCGACCAGAGCTACCGGGACGAGCTCGGCCAGTACTACACCGGCCGCGGCACCGGCAGCTCCGGCACCGGCACCGGCACCGGCATCTAGGCGACGTGGCCCGTGGCGAGGCCCCCGCGCGGGGGCCTCGCCATCGGGCGTTCGCCCAAGCGGACACCGGCGTTAGCGGGCGGGCATCTGCGTTAGAACGTCCTCATGCAGGTGCGTGTAGCGAGGCCGGCGGGAGATTTCGCCGCGGTTGTCTCGTTCTACGGCGAGGTGGTCGGCCTGGCCGAGCTGGCGTCTTTCGAAAATCACGACGGCTACAGCGGCGTCGTCTTCGGGCTCCCTGACGCGTCGCGGCAGCTCGAACTCGTGTCTGGCCAGGGAGTTGTGCCCTCGCCGACGGCGGAAGATCAGCTCGTCTTGTATCTCGGCTCAGCTGCGCGTGTGAGCGAGGACGCGGCTCGCATTCGAGCCGCCGGATTCGAGCCTGCCGAGTCTCCGAACCCGTACTGGGCGCGCAACGGCGCGGTGTGCTTCGTCGATCCGGACGGTTACTGGCTCGTGCTTTCGCCCGACGCCTGGTAGCTGGCCCGGTAGCGCGCAGCCTTCAAACGCCGCGACGCGCCGTCCGATGTGCGCGATTCTGCAGCTGCCAACCGGCCGTGGCGAACGCACAGCAGCAGAGGACGAGCGCGACGGCGCCGACCGACAGCGTGAGCGAGAGACGAAGGTCCAGCAGGCCGGTGGCGATCACCGAGGTCGCAACGAGGAAGTAGATGCAAGCGATGAAAGCTGCGGTCACCTCGCCTCGACGCTCCTGGGGCGCTAGATCGTTCAGCTCCTCCTGCGCGTTCAGAAAGCCAAGCCCGTGCCCGACGCCGGCGGCAACCGCTCCGGCCACGAGGAGCGCGAGCGAGCCGAGGGGCGACGCCAGAACCAGTGCGAGCAGTCCCACAGCGAGTAGTGCGAGCCCGATTGCCTGGCTCAGCCGCAGCCCGAGCTTGTATCGCTGCGAGACGATCTGCGTCAGGAAGGACGCG
>JBKOYZ010000051.1:0-19587 GCA_046725655.1 Actinomycetota bacterium
TGCTCGAGCCATTCGAGCGCCCGGCCCGGCTCCTGGGCGCCCTGGCTTCGAAGCCGTTGCTCGAGCGAGCCCCCAGGCAGGTACTCCATGACGATGAACGGCCGCTCCCCGTACTCGCCGACGTCGAAGATCGTGACGATGTTCGGCTCGCCCGAAAGGCGCGCAGCGGCGAGGGCCTCGCGGGTGAAGCGCTTGCGCACCGCCTGGTCGCGCGAGTACCGCTCCGCGAGGAGCTTCACGGCAACGGCGCGGCCGAGCGTCGCGTCGGTGGCGCGGAAGATCTCGCCCATGCCGCCGCGCGCTATCCGCTTCGGCGAGCGGTAGCGGGGCGGCAGGATGTCGGTTTCGACAGGCATGCGAAGCGTGGGCGTGGCCTTACGTTCCCCTGCGGGCGCACCCGAAAACGGCTGCTCAGAACGAGATGAGGAAGCTGTAAAGGATGGCAAAGCGGCGCAGGTGAATGCGGTACCCTCGATCGCTTCCGGGCCTCGCGCGATGCCGATCCGCCTTTTCGTAACAGCTCTGCTCGTCACGTTCGGTCTGACGGTCGGCGCGGTTCCGGCCGGCCCGGCAGCCGGCCCGCCCGCGGTGCTGACGTCGCCGACGTTCTTCATCACCGGCCATGGTTGGGGTCACGGCCTCGGCCTCAGCCAGTACGGCGCCTACGGCTACGCACAGCACGGCTGGAAGTACGACCAGATCGTCAAGCACTACTACACGGGGACGACGCTGGGCCAGGCGCCGGTGAAGCGGGTCCGCGTCCTCGTCGGCGAGGGCGCGAAGCGCGTGACGATCAGCTCCAAGCTGGGCTTCCAGGTCGTGGGCGCAGACGGGAAGAAGTATCCGCTCGACGCCGGCGCCTACACCGTCGGCCCGGCCTTCAAGGCCAAGGATCCCGACAAGCCGGACGCAAAGCCTGTACCGCTTGTGTATCCGATCGAGTTCAAGGCGGGATCGACCGCGCTCGCGTTGAACGGCCGCGGGTACCGCGGGTCGCTTCGCGTTCTCAAGGTGGGGGCGAAACTCCGGGTCGTCAACGTCGTCGACCTCGACCTCTATCTGCGCGGCGTGGTCCCCTCGGAGATGCCCAAGGATTGGGCGCCGGAGGCACTGAAGGCGCAGGCGGTCGCTGCCCGGTCCTACGCTCTCTCCCACCTCCATCCGGGCGGCGGCTTCGACCTCTACGACGACACGCGCGACCAGGTCTACCTCGGGATCCCGCACGAAGCGCCGGCCACGACCGCCGCGGTGAATGCGACCGCCGGCAAGGTCGTCCTCTACCAGGGCAAGGTCGCGAGCACGTACTTCTTCTCGACCTCGGGCGGCCGGACGGCTTCGGTACAGGATCTCTATCCGAACTCGCCGCCGATCCCGTACCTCGTCTCGGTCCCGGATCCGTACGACTCGATCTCGCCCTACCACGACTGGGGCCCCTACGAGTTCACGCAGCGCAAGCTGGCCCGTCGGCTGAAGGTTCCGGGCCGGCTGCTCGACGTTCGGACGGTCGCGAGCTCGTCGGGGCGCGTCCGCTCCCTGCTCGCGAGCGGCTCACGCGGAGACGTGACCGTCGACGGCCGCAAGGTCCGGACGGCGCTCGGTCTCCGCTCGACGTGGTTCCAGGTAGGCGTGCTCGCCCTCGGGGCGCCGACCGAGCCGATCACCTACGGTTCCGGAACGGCACTCAGCGGAACCGCGCGGGGTGTCGGCGCCGTTGGGCTGCAGCAACGTGTCCCCGGCGGCGGTTGGGAGATGTTGGCGACCCTGAAACCCCGCGGGGGCAGCATCGCGCCGCGAGTGAAGCCGACGACCTCGAGTCGCTTCCGGCTCGCCGTCGGCGAGATCTCGAGCGCACCGGTCGCCGTCAATGTCGCGCGGTCGGTCAGCCTGCACGCGCCGTACGACCTGAGCGGGTTCTGGGGTGCCGTGAGGCCGGTCGGCGCGGGAGCGACCGTTCAGGTTCAGCGGCAGGCCGGGACCGCGTGGCGAACGATCGCGACGGCGAAGACGACTGCGCGCGGCCGCTTCACGATCGCGCGTGCCGTCACGCCCGGGACGTACCGGGCCCGGGTTCCGGCCGGCAACGGGTTCGTGCCGGGCGTCTCTCAGCCGGTCACGCGCTAACCCGTTACTGATTCTCGAGCAGTTCCTCTTCGGCGACCTCGCGGATCGCGCGCGCCGGGTTGCCGACCACGAGCATCCGCGGCGGAACGTCGCGGGTGACGACCGCGCCCGCGCCGACGAAGGCCTCCTCGCCGACCTCGATCCCGGGAAGGAGCACCGCAGCGCCGCCGACGCGGGCTCCTCGCCGGATCGTCGGGCCCTTGATGAGCTCGTGCCGCCTTTCGGTCCGGCCCATGAAGTTGTCGTTCGTCGTCGCGACGCACGGCGCGATGAAGACGTTGTCCTCGAGCGTGGAGTAGGCCGTGATGTACGCGTGCGCCTGGATCTTCGTCAGCGGGCCGACCGTGGTGTCGTTCTCGACCAACGACCCGCGGCCGATGACGACGTCGTCGCCAATCTCGCAGCGCTCGCGCACGCACGCCTGGTCGCCGACGATCACGCGCTGACCGACACGCGTCCCCGCGAACACGACCGCGCCGGTCGAGACGATCGTCCCCGTGCCGAGCTCGAGCGGCGGCAGCGGCTCCTTCTTCGCCGTCGAGCGTGGCGAGAGCGAAGGCTGCTTGCCGACGACCGCGCCGTCGAGGATCTTGCACCCGTCGCCGATCACCGTTCCGGGGTACACGACGGCGGTCTCCGCGACCTCGTAGCTCAAAACGGGACCGTCGGCGTCTGCAGTGCCCGGGACGAGACGTCCGCAGCGGCGAAGCCGCCACGGCCTCTTAATCGGCATCGCAAGCGACGCCTCGCGGCGACTTCGTAGCTCAAAACGGGACCGTCGGCGTCCCCAGTGCCCGGGACGAGACGGCCGCAGCGGCGAAGCCGCCACGGCCTCTTAATCGGCATCGCAAGCGACGCCTCGCGGCGACTTCGTAGCTCACGCGGGCGCTCGCTCCAACGAAGCCTGAAGCTGCTCCAGCGTCCGCACGACCGCGAGCCCGTCGCGCGCGGCCGCGAGCGGATCGCCGTCGCCGGCGACGAGGCGGAGGAAGTGCTCGCACTCCAGCCGCAGCGGCTCGTCGTTCGGGATCTTGGGGCTGTAGATGTCGCCCGTTCGCGTCACCCACTCGCCGTAGGTCTCGGCGCGCTCGACCGGGCCCTTGTCGTAGACGGTCAGCTTGCGGTCGAGCTCCATGTCATCGAAGACGGCCATCTTGTCCCGCCCGACGACCGTGATCCGCCGCATCTTGTGCGGGTCGAGCCAGGAGAGATGCATGTGGGCGACCTTGCCGCTCGGGAAGCGGAGGTAGCAGAAGACGACGTCCTCGACGCCGTCGGTGAGAAACGACTCGCCGCGCGCCCACGCCTCGGCGGGCTCCTCCTCGACCAGGTGGAGGATGACCGAGAGGTCATGGACGCCGAGCGACCAGAGCGCGTTCTCGTCCTTGCGGATCTGCCCGAGGTTTTGACGGTTGCCGTACACGTAGAGCACGTCCCCGAGCTCGCCGGAGCGGATCAGCTCTTTCAGGCGGACGACGCCCGGGTGGTAGAGCAGCAGGTGCCCCGGCAGCAGCACGCGCCGCTGTTCCTCGGCCGTCGTGACGAGCTCCTCGGCCTCGGGCGCCGTCAGCGCCGGCGGTTTCTCGACGAGCACGTGCTTGCCGGCGTCGAGCGTTCGCCGCGCGAGGTCGAAATGCGTCGGCACGGGCGTCGCGATGACCACTGCCTCGAGCGACGTGTCCGCGAGCAGGTCGTCGAAGTCCGCCGTCAGCCGAGCCGTCGGAAAACGGGAGCGGAACCGGGTTAGGTTCTGCTCGTCGAGATCGCAGAGCCAGGTGAGCTCCGCGAGCTCGTCGAAGTTCCGCGCGAGGTTCGGGCCCCAGTAGCCGAGGCCCGCAAGGCCGACTTTCGTCACGGCGAGAGGGTAACGAGCACCTCGGCGATACGTCCTGACGCTTCGCCGCCGCCGTAGAGCTGGGGGCGGTCGTTCGGCATGTTCGCTTCGCCGACGGCGGCTGCGATGCGCTCGGGCTCGTCGTCGACGAGCACGTTTGCGCCCAGCTCGACCGTGTCGACCCACTCGGTCGACGGTCGCAGCGTCACGCACGGGACGCCGTACCAGTACGCCTCCTTCTGGAGCCCGCCCGAATCCGTGACGATCACCCGCGCCTGAGAGGCAAGGGCGGCGAAGTCGAGGTAGCCGAGCGGCTGGGTGGCGTGGACATAAGGCGCGAGCTGGAGCCCCTCTCGCGCGAGTGCGGCACGCGTCCGCGGGTGGACCGGGAAGACGACCGGCTCGTCGAGGAGGTTCAGCCCCTCGACGATCCGGCCGAGGCGAGGCTGCGCGGTGTTCGACTCGCGGTGCACCGTCGCCACGAGATAGCCGCCTGGCTCGAGCCCGGCCCGTGCGAGGATTCGCGAGCGCTCGCGCGCGACGGGTGCCAGCCGAATCGTCGCGTCCGCCATCACGTCCCCGACCACCTCTCGCCGTCCGGGCACGCCCTCGGCGGCAAGCGTCTCGGCCGCGCGCCGATCCGGGCAGAACAGCACCGCTGCCAGCCGGTCGACTTCGATGCGGGTCCGCTCCTCCGGCATCTCCAGATCGCCGCTGCGAAGGCCCGCCTCCACATGCGCCTGCGGCACGCCGGTGTCGTTGGCCGCGAGCGCCCCCGCGAGTGTCGAGTTGGTGTCGCCGTAGACGACGACAAAATCGGGCCGCTGCTCCCCGACGGCGCGACGGATCCCAGCCCGCATCGGTGCGATCTCCGGCGTGTGCAGGTCGAGCCCGTAGTCGGGATCCGGAAGCCCGAGCTCGTCGAAGAAGACCTGCGAGAGGTCGGGGTCGTAGTGCTGGCCCGTATGGACCACGACCTCCTCGATTCCCCTATCGCGGAGCGCGACCGACATCGGCGCCGACTTGACGAATTGCGGCCGGTTCCCGACCACTGAGATGACTCTCACGCTGCGAAGCGTTGCAAAGGCCTCGGCCGCGGCGCCGGGCTTCGCCCGGCGGAGCCGGGGCGGTCGGGGTCGTCGACGAAGGCGAAGCCGAGGGAGGGGGCTTCCGGGGGAAACTGGGTTTCCCCCGGACTTTCGTTGGTACCGTATTTGCCGCTGCCGGGCCGTTAGCTCAGCTGGTAGAGCAGGGGACTCTTAATCCCAAGGTCGAAGGTTCGAATCCTTCACGGCCCACTCACCGACGGAAGTCCGGCCGCTTCGCGGCCATGACGACTTCCGTCGGTATTGGCTTCCGGCCAGACGTTTGTGAGCCGCGGCCGCGCATGTCGGCCGCGGCCGACGGATGGTTGACTGCGTTTGTCCGTGCGAAGCTAACCAGGTTGAGCGTAATTACCGATGGTCACGAGATCTGACAGCGAGACGCAGCTCGAAGCGGTCCTGCGGGGCGTCGCGGAGGCGATCACCGTCCAGGACCGCGCGGGACGCCTCGTGTTCGCGAACGACGCAGCGGCGCAGATGCTGGGCTTTCCGTCGACCGACGCGCTGCTCGCCGCGACGACGGAAGAGCGGCTGGCGGCATTCGAGATCCTCGACGATGCGGGTGACCCCCGCTCGCTCGAGAGCCTGCCGGGCCGGCGTGTCCTCGCCGGCGAGCCGGCCCCCGAACAGACGGTGCACTACCGCGTCCGCCAGACCGGCGAGGAGCGCTGGTCGATCGTGCGAGCGGCCCCGATCGCCGGTGCCGACGGCGAGGTCGAGCTCGCAATCAACACCTTCCACGACATCACTCCGCGCGTCCTTGCCGAGCGCCGACTGGCCTTTCTGGCGGAGGCGAGCGAGCGGCTCGGCGCGGCGTCGCTCGACTGGGAGGACACGCTGAGAGAGCTCGCACGGGTCGCCATCCCGATGCTCGCGGACTGGTGCATCGTCGATGTCGCCGACGACGACGGAAAGACGTTGCGGCAAGTGATGGTCGCGGCGGCCGATCCGCGCAAGGAGGAGCTCCTGCGCGAGATGCGCGACCGCTACCGCCCGACGCTCGACTCCCCTCAGCCGGCGGCGCGTGCGCTGCAGGCTGGCGCGACGCAGTTCTTCCCGGAGTTCACGCCGGAGGTGCTCCGCGCGACCACTCGCGACGACGAGCACTTCAGGTTGATCAGCGAGCTCGATCCTTCGACCGCGATCGCGGTTCCGCTCGTCGCGCGCGGCCACATCATCGGCGCTGTCACGCTGGCGTGGGCCGAATCGAAGCGCAGGTACACCGACAGGGACGTCGAGCTCGCCGAGGAGCTCGCGCGCCGCGCTGCGCTCGCGATCGACAACGCGCGCCTCTACCGCGCTGAGCAGGAAGCCGGCGGGCGTGTCGCGTTCCTGGCGGAGGCCGGCCGGATCCTCGGCTCGTCACTCGACTACGAGAAGACGCTAAAGCGCGTCGCCAAGCTCGCCGTGCCCCGCCTGGCGGATTGGTGCGCGATCGACCTGCTCGACGACGCCGGCGAGCTCGAACGGTTGACGATCGCGCACGTCGACCCCGCGAAGGTCGCGCTCGCCGAGGAGCTCTTCCAGCGGCTGCCGGCGGATCCGGAGGCACCCTACGGCGTGGCGAACGTCATCCGCACGGGCCGCTCGGACCTCCTGGCTCAGATCCCCGACGAGCTCCTCGCCGACTCGGCGAAGGGTGACGACGGGCTGCTGGAGAAGCTGCGCGGGCTTGGCCTGACGTCGCTGATGTGTGTGCCGTTGATTGCTCGCGGACGAGTCCTGGGCGGGATCACGTTTGTCTCCGGCACCCCCGACCGGCGCCTGACGGAGGTCGACCTCGCCGAGGCGGAAGAACTGGCGCGCCGAGCCGCGATCGCAGTTGACAACGCGCGCTTGTTCCACGAGGCGGAACGGCGCGCCGATGCGGCGCGGGTGCTGGCATATGTCGGTGACGGCGTCTTCCTTCTCGATTCCGACGGCGTCGTGCGGCTCTGGAACCGCGCCGCGGAGACGATCACGGGTTTGGCTGCAGGCAGCGTCGTCGGCCGGCCGGTCAAGGAAGCGGTGCCCGGCTGGTCTGCGATTGCGGACAGCGTTCCGGTCGCGCCGGCGCCGAGCATCGGCACCCACGCCCAGACGCTCCCGCTCGGGCTGCCGGACCGCGAGCTCTGGATCTCGATCTCGGGGGTCAGCTTCCTCGAGGGCACGGTGTACGCCTTCCGCGACCTGACCGAGGAACGGGCGCTGGAGGAGCTGAAGAGCGACTTCGTCTCGACCGTGTCGCACGAGCTGAGGACGCCCCTCGCCGCCATCTACGGCTCGGCGTTGACGCTCCGCCGCGGTGACCTCGCGCTCGAGGAGGACGATCGGGACAGCCTGCTGTCGATCGTTGCCAAGGAGGCCGATCGTCTCGCCAGAACGGTGGACGACATTCTCTGGACGAGCCGCCTCGACTCCGGCACGTTGCGCATCGCCATCGAGAGCTGCAATGCGGCCGCGCTCGCCACCGACGTCCTCGCCTCGGCGCAGACGCACCTGCCCGCGAACATCGAGCTCGACCTCGCAGCGCCGCCTGATGCCCCGCACGTCGCAGCAGATCCAGACAAGGTCCGCCAGGTGCTGGCCAACCTCGTCGACAACGCCGTCAAGTACTCGCCGGAAGGCGGTCGTGTCGAGGTGGCGTTGGAGCCGGACGGCGGCGTGCTCCGCTTCGTCGTCCGCGACGAGGGACTCGGAGTACCGCTCGCGGAGCAGCGGCGGATCTTCGACAAGTTCTACCGCCTCGATCCAGAGATGACGAGTGGCGTCGGCGGCACGGGGCTCGGTCTCTACATTTGCCGCGAGCTCGTTCGCCGCATGCACGGCCGCATCTGGGTCGAGCAGCGCGACGGTGGCGGCACGACGGCCGCGTTCGAGTTGCCTACGACGTCCTAAGTCGGCCCTCAACAAGGACGGGACGGCTGTAGCCGTCCCGTCCGAATTGGGCGATGCCGGCCGAGCCTAGTACGGCGGCGGCGGCTCGGGCTCCTCGGCGTAAGGGCCGCGGCGCCGGGACCAGTAACCAGGGCCCGCCCACGTCGACCAGAAGATCAGCGAGAGCACCAGGCCGACGAGGCCGACGATCATCAGGATCCAGCCGATTGCGTCTTCGTTGACGCTGCCGATGTCGCTGTTGACGCCCCAAACGAGGATGGCGCCGGCGGCGACCAGCAGCAAGCTCACTCCAATTCCCATTCAGACCTCCTTGAGGGCTTTCAACCAGCCCGTGCGCGAGCGTGTACCCCGCTGCGAACGCGCGGAAACAAAAGGCCTGTAAGCACCCCGTAAGAAACCTTTGTGACGGTTGTTCGCAAGCGGCGCGCCGGCGACGGATTGAGTAGGCTCGCGCTCGTGCGCAGGGGGATCCTGGTGCGCCTCGTGGTCGTCGGGTTGGGTGCCGCTGCAGTGGCGCTCGCGGTGGCCCTTTTCGTTCCGTGGCTCCCCACGCCGGCCTCGAAGCAGGCCGATCGGATCGACTTCGTCTTCTGGTTCGTATCCGGGATCTCGATCGCCATCTTCGCCATCGTCGCCGCGGTGATCCTGTACGCGATCGTCCGCTTCCGGGCGAGGCCGGACGACGACTCCGACGGCGCGCCGATCCACGGCCATACCGGCCTCGAGATCGCGTGGACGGCGGTGCCGGCGATCCTCGTCACCGCGATCTCGGTCGTCAGCGCCGTCGCGCTCGCGGAGAACGACCGGCTGCCGAAGAAGCACCTGCAGGTCGACGTCACCGCACAGCAGTTCGCCTGGTCGTTCACGTATCCGAAGTACAAGGGGCTGACCACGTCGATCCTGCGGCTGCCGATCCGCGAGGCGGTCGAGCTGAAGCTGCGGTCGAAGGACGTCATCCACTCGTTCTGGGTGCCCCAGTTCGGTCAGAAGCAAGACGCCGTCCCGGGGATCACCACGCGCCTCGTCATCACGCCGAAGCGCCTCGGCACCTACCCCGTCGTCTGCACCGAGCTCTGCGGCGAAGGACATGCGGTGATGCGGACGACTGCGGTCGTGATGACGCCGCACGCGTTCGCGGGCTGGGTGAAGGCTGAGCAGGCAGCGGCCGCCAAGGCGAGCCAGGCGCCGGCAGGAGCGGGCCCCGGGCTCGCCGTCTTCAAGAGCGCCGGCTGCTCC
Organism: Actinomycetota bacterium; assembly: GCA_046725655.1. Taxonomy (GTDB): domain Bacteria; phylum Actinomycetota; class Thermoleophilia; order Gaiellales; family Gaiellaceae; genus 13-2-20CM-68-14. The sequence goes on from JBKOYZ010000051.1 coordinate 9,172, forward strand.
GGCTGCCATACCTTCCAGCCAGCGGCTTCAACAGCGACAACCGGGCCGGACCTGGATAACCTGAAGGCCGCGGCGCAGCAGGCCGGGAAGCCCCTCGAGCCGTTCGTCCGCCAGTCGATCGTCGACCCGAACGCCTACATCGCCAAGGGGTACCAGCCGAACATCATGCCGGGCACGTTCAGCTCGCTGCCGAAGTCGCAGCTCGACGCGCTCGTCCAGTTCATCGTCCAGGGGACGAAGTGACGACGGTAGCCGTCAGCCCGCACGACGAGCCGCAGGCCGGCCGGGCGCCGCCGCCGCGAGGCTGGCGCCGGCTCCTGGCACCCGGGTGGCTGCGCGTGCCGTGGGTGACGGCGCTCTTCTTCGGCATCGGCCTCGGGATCACGCTGCTGATCCGCTGGCTCGAAGGCTGGCACCCGATCTGGGACGGCCAGGTGATCACCACGGTCGAGCTCGCAGCGGCGCCGCTCGGCTTCCTCGTCGGCATCGGCGGCTTCGACTACTGGGGCCGCTACGCGATCGGCTCGCCCACGCGGCCGGAGGACCACTCGGGCCACGGCGCCTACAGCTGGCGCGACTACTTCCGGGTCAACACCGACCACAAGGTGATCGGAATCCAGTACGTCGTCACGACGATCTTCTTCTTCGTCGCGGCCGGCCTGCTGGCGATGATCATGCGCGCCGAGCTCGCGCGCCCAGGGATGCAGTTCGTCGGCAACCAGGTCTTCAACGAGCTGTTCTCGGTGCACGCGGCGCTGATGATCTTCCTCTTCGTCATCCCGGCCTTCGCAGGCCTCGGGAATTTCGTCATCCCGCTCATGATCGGGGCGCCGGACATGGCGTTCCCGCGCCTGAACGCGCTCTCGTTCTGGTTGCTGCCGATCGCCGGCTTCATGATGCTCTCGAGCTTCTTCGTACCGGGCTTCGGCTGCGGCTGGACCGGCTATGCACCACTCTGCTCGACCCACCAGGAGCTCGGCGCCGTCTTCTTCAACATGGGCGTCCAGTGGGCGGGCGCGTCGTCGATCATGACGGCCCTCAACTTCCTGGTCACGATCATCACGATGCGCGCGCCAGGGATGACTTTCTGGCGCATGCCGCTGCTCGTCTGGGCGAACTTCACCACCTCGCTCCTGGTCGTGATCGCGACGCCCTTCATCGCCGGCTCGCAGTTCATGACGATGTTCGACCACATCATGCACACGAACTTCTTCAACTACGAAGCGCACGGCTATGTCCTCGGCTACCAGCACATCTTCTGGTTCTACTCGCACCCGGCCGTCTACATCATGATGCTGCCCGGCTTCGGGATCGCCTCGGAGGTGATCTCGACCTTCGCGCGCAAGCCGATCTTCGGATACCGCCTGATGGCTCTCTCGCTGATGGCGATCCTCGTGCTGGGCTTCTCCGTCTGGGCCCACCACATGTTCGTCTCCGGTATGGCCCCGTGGCTGCGCGTGCCGATGATGGTGACGTCGGTCGTGATCGCCGTCCCCACCGGCATCAAGGTCTTCTCCTGGCTCGCGACCTTATGGGAGGGGAAGCTGAACTTCGCGACGCCGATGCTCTTCGCGCTCGGGTTCGTCTCGATGTTCGTGATCGGCGGGCTCTCCGGGATCTACCTCGCGGCCGTGCCGATCGACATCCACGTCTCGGACACGTACTTCGTCGTCGCGCACATCCACTACGTGCTCTTCGGCGGCTCGCTGTTCACGATCTTCGCCGGCATCTACTACTGGTTCCCGAAGATGACCGGGCGGATGTACAACGAGCGGCTCGGGAAGCTGCACTTCTGGCTGACGTTCATCGGCTTCAACGCGACCTTCTTCCCGATGCACTACCTCGGGATCCAGGGCATGCCGCGCCGCGTCTCGGACTATGCGCCGCGGTTCGCGGACCTCAACTTCTTCATCTCGATCGCGTCGTTCTTCCTCGGCGCCTCGACGCTCGTCTTCCTCTACAACATGATCATCTCGTGGGCGCGCGGCGAGCCGGCGCCCTCGAATCCCTGGCGGGCGCTGACGATCGAGTGGCAGGTCTCCTCTCCGCCTCCCGTCTTCAACTTCGACGAGGTGCCGCAGGTAGTGGGCGGCCCATACGAGTACGGCGTCCCCGGCGCCCGGCACGCGGTCTTCAACGGCGACCGTGAGGCGGTGCGGGACAGCGAGGAGGTGCGGGTGTGAGCCACATCCTGGTGGTCGCGAACGAAACGGTGGCCAGCCACCAGCTGCTGAACGCCGTGCGCGGCGAGGCCGAGGCGGGCGTCGATCTGGTCACCGTGCTCGCTCCGGTGAACACGCCCTCCGGCGGCTACGTCGTCTACGAGGACACGCGACGGGCTGCCGCGGGAAGGCGCCTCGATCGGACGCTGGCGGCGCTGCACGAAGCCGGCATCTCGGCTCACGGGCTCGTCGTGGAGACGGCGCCGGTCGATGCGGTGCGCGACGCCTTGGCGCAGCTCGAGCCGCGTCCCGACCGGATCGTCGTCTCGACGCATCCCGCGGAGAAGTCGGGCTGGATGCGCAAGCACGTCGTCGAAAAGATCCGCGAGGTCGCCGGGGAGACGCCTGTCGAGCACATCGTCGTCGATCTCGAGGCCGAAGGCGGCCCGAAGAACGTGCTCGTCATCGCCAACGAGACGGTGATCGGTGAGCCGCTGCTCGATCGGATCCGTCAGCGGGCCCGGCGCGGCGATGCGAGCTTCCTGATCATCTCGCCCCAGAGCGACCCGACGCAGGCCGCGCATCCGGACGCCGAGCGCCGGCTTCGACGCGCGCTGACGATGCTCCGTGCCGACGGCATCGACGCCCACGGTCAGGTTGCGCATCCCGACCCCTACACGGCGGCGACCCACGCCGTCGAGGACGAGCGCATCGACGAGATCATCGTCTCGACCTTCGCGCCCTCGAAGTCGGGCTGGCTGCGGCGAGATCTCGTCGAGCGGCTGCAGAAGGCGACGAAGCTGCCGGTCGAGCACGTCGCGCTCGAGGAAGAGGCGGCTGTGACGTGAACGCGCACGCCGAGGCTCACGCTCGCGCCGGGCACCCGCCTGCGGCGCACCAGAGCTCGCGCGTCGACGCGCGGACGCTCGGGATGTTCCTCTTCATCGCCTCCGAGGTGATGCTGTTCGGCTCGTTCTTCACCGCCTACTTCTTCGTCCGCGTCGTCAACCACCAGCCGTGGCCGCCGGCGCCGTTCCACCTACCGGTTTTCATCGCGTTCGTGAACACGTGCATCCTCGTCAGCTCGAGCTTCACGATGCACTGGGCGCTGCAGGGGATCAAGCGCGGCAACCGCGCCGCCCTGCAGGGCGGCTTGACGCTTACGTTCCTGATGGGCCTGACCTTCCTACTGACGCAGGTCCTCGAGTACGCGCGCGTCGGCTTCACGCCGCACGATCAGGCCTTCGGGACGATCTTCTTCAGCCTGACCGGCCTGCACGGCGCGCACGTCTTCGTCGGCCTGACGATCCTCGCGGCGATGACGACCCGCGCCTATCGCGGCCACTTCTCACCCGAGGCGCACCACGGAGTCGAGATCGGCGGGATCTACTGGCACTTCGTGGACGTAATGTGGATAGTCGTCTTTACGACGATCTACATTCTTTAGATCGCTCGCTGCCAGGAGGCGCCGTGCTCAACCCGTTTCGCAGTGAGGCCGAGGCGTATCGCTTCGTCTGGCTCACGATCGGCTACTTCGGCCTGATCGTCGCCGGCGCGCTGATCAACCGCTGGCTCGGGCTGGCCGTCTTCGTCGTTCTCACGGCAATCGTCGCCTACTTCTACTTCCGCCGGGGCGAGCGGCAACCGCCGCCGGTGACGGCGCCGCGCTCGCGGAGCGCCGAGGACGAGCGACGCATCCTCGTGGTTGCGAACGAGACCGTCGGCGGCGAGACGCTGCGCGACACGATCCGCGAGCGCAGCGAGGGCTACCGGGAACAAGTCCTGGTCGTCTCGCCGGCGCTGAACACACCGTTGAAGCACTGGATCTCCGACGAGGACGGCGCTCGCAACGAGGCGCAAGAGCGGTTGAATCGAAGCCTGGCGCGGCTGCGCGAGGCCGGCGTGGACGCGCGCGGCGAGATCGGCGACGGCGAGCCGTTGCAGGCGATCGAGGACGCGCTGCGGACTTTCGGTGCCGACGAGATCATCATCTCCACGCATCCCGAGGGCCGGTCGAACTGGCTGGAGAAGGGCGTCGTCAGCGGCGCCCGCGAGCGCTTCGTGGTTCCGATCACGCATGTAATCGTCGACTTAGAGCGCGAGAAAGAAGAACTGCAGCGCTGAGGTTCGCTTGCGGAGCGGCGGGCTTTGCCCGGCCCGACAATTGCGCCTCGAGTGAATTCTTAGCGACGAAGTCGTCATGGCTCGCGCGCAGCGCGAGCCGGACTTCATCGCTTGCTCTTGATGAATGCGACGAGGGCCTTCGCCTGGGTTTCGGAGACGGAGCCCGGGCGGATCGTCGCGCTCATGATTCCCTTCGGGAAGCCTTTCACGATGTCCTTGTCGGGGTCGTGAATCGACTCGAGCAGGTAGGCGTCGTCGGCCGTGACCGTCCGACCGTTGGAGAGTTGCACCTTCGACCCGGCGACGCCGTTCAGGGGCGGCCCCGTGAGTTTCGCGCCATTCAGGGAGTGGCACCCTGAGCAGCCGAGGTTCTGGAAGAGCTTCGCTCCCTGCGCCGCCGCTCCGCCGCCACCGCCGGCGGCGACCGTGCCGGTCATGGTCGGCGGCGCGCCCTCCTTCCCCGCGCCGGTGCCGGCGACCGAGGCGACGTACTCGGCGACCGATGCAGCGTCCGCGCCGGTGACGATCTTCGCCGGCATGAGGCCGGCGGGTGCCGGGTGGTAGATCTGGTCGTAGACGACCTGCTTGATCGTGCTGAGCTTGAAGCCCTGCGCACGGTCGCCCGCGAATGCGCCGTCGAGGTCGGGCCCCTGCTGGCCCTGCGTCCCGGCGTCGGCGAGCTGGTGGCAGCCGCCGCACTTGCTGACGAAAAGCTGCTTGCCCTGCGAAATGTCGCCGCCTTTGGCGATCCCCGTCTGACCGCCGCAGCCCGACGCCACAGCGGCCACCGCGACAGCGAGCAGTCCGGCGGCCAGAAATCGCACGAACGCTACGCGGGAGGCTGGCTCGAGGCTCCGGCCTTCGAGACCGCCTCGTCGCGTGTCGGGTAGATCGTGAACACGCGGTCGAGACCGGTGATCTCGAAGATCTTCGTGATGTTCCGGTCGTTGCAGACGAGCGAGAGCTGGCCCCCGTTCGTGCGCAGGCGCTTGACGCCGCCCACCAGCACGCCCAGCGTCGTCGAGTCGATGAACGTCGTGTCCGAGAAGTCCACGATGACGTCCTTGCTGCCCTGGGCGATGACGTCGAGCAGCTGCTGCTTGAACTCGGGTGCCGTGTAGAGGTCCACCTCACCGGTCAACGAGATCACGTACGGCCCGCCGTCGACCTGCTCCGTCTTGATGTCGAAGTTCATCGCTCCCCCGGTGGATTTCGCGAGGAGTCTAGCGAGGGGTCGAGGCGCCGGCGGCAGACGACAGCTGACGGATTCGCTGCCGCGCCGCTCTCGCCGTCGGATCCGTGGGAGCGAGCTTCACGACCTTCCTGTAGGCCGGCAGGGCGACCTTCGAGTCACCCAGAAAGTCGGCGACCTGAGCCAGGTGGAACTGCGTGTTCGGATCGGTGGGCTGCAGCTTGGCGATCCGCTTGTAGAGCTGCTCGTCCCGCTGCAGGGCCGTTCTGGACTCGGTGAAGGCGGCATTCGCCTTCTGACTCAGTTGCTGCGCGACCTGGTCCTGCCCGAGCATCTGGCCGAGCTGGCTGGCGGTCGAGACGCCGACGACCGTGCTGAAGTCGAGCGGCGCCTCCGCCGTCAGCGATCGCGCCTCGTTGTCCTTCTCGGTCGCCCGGTTCTCGTAGTAGCCGGCCGCGCGCTGGAGGGCGTCGACGTCGTTCGGGCGCAGCCTCAGGTAGTGCTCGAGCGCCTGGTTCGCCTCCGTGAGCTTCCCGTCGGTCTGGTAGGCCGTCGCGAGATCGTTCCAGGCGTTCGGGTCGTTCGGGTGCTGCTTGGTCTCCTTCAGCGCGCTCTTGACGCCGGAGCTGACGTTCGAGCCGCTGCTGCCGAAGATGTTGAAGTTCCCGCGCAGGAGGTCGCCGATCCCGGTCGAGCCCGACCCGACGCCGAAGAACACGAAGCCCGCGGCGAAGACGAAGGCGAGGAAGACGAAGACCCACTTCGCCTGGCGGCGCAGGCGCGGGAAGAACATCGTCTGCTCGATGCTCGGCGGCCGGCGAGCCGAGGCCTGCCGCCGCGGTTGAGTCTTGGCGGCCTTCCGCCGCGCTTGTGCCGCGCCTCTCGCCATCGGCCGCCTAGGGTACCTCGGAGCCGGTGAGCGAGACGGCTTGCCAGTCGAAGTTTTCGCCGATTTCACGCAGGCGGGTCTTGGTGGCTTCCTCGCAAAGAGCGCCTTCCAGCCCGGCCTCGTAGAACGTGCGCGGCTCGATGCCGAACGAGCATGCCGCCGAGTAGTCGCGGCCGAGATCGGTGCCGAACATCGCCGGGTCGTCGGTCGAGATCGAGCAGAGGGCGCCGGCTGCCACGAGCTGGGGGAGCGGGTGCTCCTCGAGCGAGCGTACGACCCGCGTCCGCAGATTCGAGAGCGGGCAGACGTCGAGAACGACCCGGCGGTCGGCGAGCTCACGGAGCAACCCGGGGTCCTCGGCCGCTCGAACCCCGTGGCGCACGCGCTGCGCACCCAGTGCGTCGAGCGCGCCGCGCACGGATGGAGGGCCCGCCGCCTCGCCTGCGTGCGGTACCGAAGCGAGCCCCGCCGCCCGCGCCACCGCGAATGCGGGCTCAAAGGGCTCCGGCGGGAACTCGGCCTCGAGACCGCCGAGGCCTACGCCGAGCACGCCGCGCGAGCGGTACTTGGCGGCGTATCGCACGGTCGTCTCGGCATCGTCGAGGGGGAACCCGCGTGGGATGTCGGGCGTCAGGCGGACCTCCACGCCGTGGCGGTCCCTTGCCTCGTCCGCGCCGTCGCAGTAGCCGGTGAACATCTCGTCCCAGTCGACGCCACGCATCGCGCGTTCGGCCGGCGAGAAGATGCCCTCGATGTACACCGCTCCGTGCGAGGCCGCCTCGCCGGCGTAGTCGACGACGACCTGACGGAAGTCGTCCGCGCGCTGAAGCGCGTTCGTGGTCAGGATCCACACCTCGATGAAGTGAGCGAAGTCGCGGAACTCGTACAGCGCCTGCAAGCCCTCGACCGTGTCCGCCGGGAGCGGGTAGTCGTTGCGGCGCGCGATCGCGAGCAGCGTCTCGGGGCGCACCGTTCCCTCGAGGTGCACGTGCAGCTCGATCTTCGGGTAGGTCACTCGGGCACTGGGGCGGCGCTCGCGTCCGATCGCCAGCGAGGCTCGAGAATCGTCGCGAGGCCGATCGAAAGCAGATAGAGCCCCACGAGCGGCGCGACGGAGAGGAGGGTGGAGACCGGATCGACGCCGGGTAGGAGGACCCCGATCACGGTCATGAAGAAGACCCCGAAACGCCAGGTGCTGCGCAACTTCGCCGCGGACAGGATCCGCAGGCGGACGAGGGCGAGGACGAAGACCGGCACTTCGAACGCGATCGCCACTCCGAGCAGGACGAACGACGCGAACTTGTAGTAGTCGCGGGCCCGGATGAAGATCGTGTAGTGGCTCGAGTCGTAGTTCGTGAGGAAGTGGATCGCCGGCGGCAGCACGACCCAGTAGCCGAACGCCACGCCTCCTAGGCCGAGCACGGTTGCGAACCCGACCAGCACCGCCATCGAGCGCTGGCGGTGCTCCTCGAACGCAGGAGCCAGGAACGCCCATGTCTGCCAGAACACGACTGGCAGCGCGAGCAGGAAGGCCGCGTAGAGGCTGACCCAGACCGAAGTCGTGAACGGTTCGATCGGACTGAACGTCGCGGGCTGCTTGAACCGATCTGGCAGCGGCCGGTTCAGCCAGTCGAGGATGTGACCGTGAAAGGCGTACGCGACGACGAAGGCGATCGCGAGCGCCGCGAGCGCGATGATCAGCCGCGCGCGCAGCTCCTCCAGGTGCTCGACGAGCGTAGCCTCCTCACCGTGGCGAAGGCGCCGCGGGAGCAAGCTCATCGGCCTAAGACGACGAAGAGGGCGGGGTCTCGTCGCTCGAACGCTGCGGTAGTTCTGGCTTCTCGTCCTGACCCGTGATCGAGTCCTTGAACTCCCGCATGCCGCGCCCGAGAGACCGTCCGATCTCCGGCAGACGCTTCGGCCCGAACACGAGCAGGGCCACGATGAGAATCACGATCACTCCAGCGATTCCGATCTCCGGCATGACCGAAGCGTAGCGCGTCTTCGTCCGGGTATCACCCGCCGATGCGGAAGAAGGCGCTCCGAGAGCAGGTTCTCGTCGTCACAGGCGCCTCGAGCGGGCTCGGGCGCGCGATCGTGCGCCTGGCGGGAGAGCGCGGCGCGAGGGTTGTCGTCGCCTCCCGGAACGAAGACGGGCTGGACGCGGCCGTCGCCGAGATCGAGCACGCCGGTTCGCAGGCGCTCGCCGTCCCGATGGATGTCGCCGAGCAGGCCGACAATCAGGAGCTGGTTCGCCGCTCGCTCGAACGCTTCGGCCGCATCGACACTTTCGTCGCCAACGCCATCGTCACCGTCTACGCAGAGGCCGAGCAGCTCGAGCCCGACGAGCTGCGCCGCGTGCTCGACGTCAACTTCTTCGGCGTCGTCTACGGCTTCTGGGCCGCCCTGCCGGCCCTGAAGGAGAGCCGCGGCACCTTCCTACACGTCTCGTCCGCGCTCGCCTATCGGGGCATCCCGCTCCAGGCGGCGTACTGCTCGACGAAGGCAGCGGCGCGCACGTTTCTCGAGTCTGCGCGCGTCGAGCAGCAGAAGCACGCGACCGGCGTCGATATCTCGCTCGTCCTCCCGGGGGCGATCAACACGCCGCAGTTCGACCGCGACCGCCAGAAGCTCGGCAAGCAGCCGCAGCCGGTGCCGCCGATCTACCAGCCAGAGCCGTTCGCGGAGGCCGTCCTCCGTTGCGCGGAGAGCCCGATTCGCGAGCTGCCGATCTCGTGGGGCGCCCAGAAGCTCCTCTGGGGCCAGAAGCTGTCACCCAGGGCGGGCGACTGGGTGCTGCGCCGAAACGGCTGGAAGCGCCAGCACACGGACGAGGACAAGCCCGTCGGGTCGCCCGACAACCTGTTCGAGACCCTGCCCGGCGACCCCGGCGCGCACGGGCGTTTCGACGACCAGTCGAAGCGGTCGACCGCATGGACGAGGCTGCGATTGGTGGTGCCGAAGCATTAGTAGGTCACGAGAATCGGCCACCTCGCACGGATTCTCGATCCCTCGTCCGGGGGTGTCTGCGAAGCCGCTAGCATGGGTCGGGCGATCGCCCAACCGCGACCGCAACCTTGCGAAATGGCACTACTGGAACTGAAAAATCTGCATGTCGCGCTCGAGGACGGCACCGAGATCGTCAAGGGCGTCGACCTGTCCGTGAACATGGACGAGACGCACGCGGTCATGGGCCCGAACGGCTCGGGCAAGTCGACGCTCGCCTACGCGCTGATGGGTCATCCCGGGTACGAGATCACCGAGGGCGAGATCCTGCTCGACGGCCGGGATGTGACCGAGATGGAGGCTGACGAGCGAGCGCAGAACGGCCTCTTCCTCGCCTTCCAGTACCCGCACGCCGTCCCCGGCGTGACCGTGACGAGCTTCCTCCGCAGCGCGATCAACTCGATCCGCAAGGCCCAGGCCGGCGAGGACAATCCGATTCCGATCCCCGAGTTCCGCAAGGAGCTGATGGCGGCGATGGAGCGGCTGAAGGTGCCGCGCGAGATGGCGAACCGCTACCTGAACGAGGGCTTTTCGGGCGGGGAGAAGAAGCGGGTCGAGATCCTGCAGATGGCGATGCTGAAGCCGCGAATTGCGGTGCTCGACGAGACGGACTCGGGCCTCGACATCGACGCGCTCAGGATCGTGGCGGCCGGCGTCAAGGACCTGGTCGGCCCTAACATGGGTGCAGTCGTGATCACGCACTACCAACGGATCCTCAACTACATCGAGCCGGACCACGTGCACGTCTTCGTCGACGGGCGTATCGTCGAGGAAGGCGGGCCCGAGCTCGCGCACAAGCTGGAGGCGGAGGGCTACGAGGCCTTCGCCCCGGCTCCCGTCACGGCCACCGCCGGAGGTGAGGCGTAATGGCAGTCACGCCAGAGACCGAGATCGTTGCCGGAATCGGCAACGACTACAAGTACGGCTTCCGCGACGAGGAGAACTACGTCTTCAAGTCCGGGCGTGGGCTGTCGCGCGAGGTCGTCGAGGCGATCTCCGACCACAAGGACGAGCCGGAGTGGATGCGGAAGTTCCGGCTGAAG